>NZ_JADNQW010000005.1:2480000-2797500 GCF_015709455.1 Methylosinus sp. H3A | reverse complement strand
CGCGTCGGCGACCTCGCCGATCAAACGGGCGTTCAGCGCATTGAGCGCACGCGGACGGTCGAGCCGCAGCAGCGCGACGCGTCCGTGCGTTTCGATCTTGATCGTCTCATAATCCAAGGCTGGCCCTCCTGTTTCCTCGATCACTCGGCGAGCGAAGGCCGGGGTCCATGTGACCCCCCCCGCATGCGCGTCAAATATCGAAGTCGCCGTCATTCCCCTCGATCTCGCCGAGTCCGGCGGCGACCGCCTGCCCATGCAGCTCGTCCAAGGTGATCATATCGAGCTTGGCTAGCGCCTGGCGCTCGGCGTCGGCGAATACGGGATCGACGGCGAGCGCCAGCAGCCGCGGCTCCTCCCCATCCATAGCCCCCTCCTCCGCCCGCAGCGCCACGCGCACGATCTCGCCGACATTGAGGCGGCGGCGCTCGCGCGCCAGCTCATAGCCGCCGGCCGGTCCGCGCACGCTCTTGAGAATGCCGGCGCGCACCATGGCCTGCAGCATGCTCTCGAGATGCCGCGGCGGCAGATCGTGACGCGCCGCCAGCGCCCGCGACGACACCGGCCGCGACCGCGCATGCAAGGCGATGTCGAGCGCCGCCAAAACGGCGAGGCGCGCGGGACGCGGCAGCAGGCTCATTCTGCGCCGCCCTCGCCGATCCCCGTCGAGCCGAAGCCGCCGGCGCCGCGCGCGGTCTCGGCCAGCGCGTCGGCCGCCTCGACGAGCTCCACGCGCTCATAGCGCGCAACCACCAGCTGAGCGATGCGCATGCCGCGCGAAATCTCGAAGGGATGCGCGCCAAAATTGACGAGCAGAACCTTCACCTCGCCGCGATAATCGCTGTCGATCGTGCCGGGCGCGTTGAGCACGCTCACGCCGAATTCGAGCGCCAAACCGGAGCGCGGCCGCACCTGCGCCTCATAGCCCGGCGGCAGCGCGATGGAGAGGCCCGTCGGCACGAGATCGCGCGCGCCCGGCTCGAGCACCAGCTTGCCGCCCGGCGCGATCGCCGCGCTGAGGTCGAGGCCGGCGGCGCCTTCGCTGGCGTAAGCGGGCAGAGCGACGCCTTCGCCATGCGGAAGGCGGCGGATGGCGATTTTCATCACGGCGTCTCCCCGGAGGCGAGCTTTTCGCAAAGATGCGCGAGGAGCCGCGCCGCGACCTCGGATTTATCCAGCCGCGGCCAGGATTGAGCGCCCTCGCGCGAGACGAGGTGAACCTCGTTGCTGTCCGCGCCGAACACGCCGGCGGCGGCGCCGACATCATTGGCGACGATGAGATCGCAGTCTTTGCGCGCGAGCTTTTCCTGCGCATGAGCGAGCATGTCGCGCGTCTCCGCGGCGAAGCCGACGACCAGCGCCGGCCGCCCCTCGCGCCGTTGCGCGACGCTGGCGAGAATATCCGGATTCTCGCGCAGAACGAGCGTCGGAGGCTCGCGCGAGGCGCCTTTCTTGATCTTGTCGGCCGAAGGCTCGACGCGCCAATCGGCGACGGCCGCGGCGGCGATGAAAATATCGGCCGGCAGAGCCGCCTCGACAGCCGCGAGCATTTGCTGCGCCGTCTCGACATGGCGCGTCACGACGCCCTGTGGATCGGCGATCTCCACCGGGCCGCTCACCAGAGTGACGCGCGCCCCGGCGCGCGCCGCCGCCGCCGCTATGGCGTGGCCCTGCTTGCCGGAGGAGCGGTTGGAAAGATAACGCGCCGGATCGATCGGCTCGCGCGTCGGCCCCGAGGTGACGAGCACATGGCGCCCGGCGAGCGGCCCGTGCGCGGCGAAAGGAAGCGGCAACAGCGTATCCCCGCGCAGCGCCGCCTCTATGGCGCCGACGATCGCCAGCGGCTCGGCCATGCGTCCGGGGCCATATTCGCCGCAGGCCATATCGCCCTCCTCCGGCCCGACGAAGAGCGCGCCATCGCCGCGCAGCGTCGCGACATTACGCTGCGTCGCCGGATGCAGCCACATGCGCAGATTCATGGCCGGAGCCAGCAGAGTCCGCTTGTCGGTGGCGAGCAGCAGCGTCGTCGCCAGATCATCGGCGAGCCCCTGCGCCATGCGCGCCAGAAGATGCGCCGTCGCCGGCGCGACCACGACGAGATCGGCCTCACGCGACAGCCTTATATGACCCATTTCCTGCTCGTCGCTGGGCGAGAACAAATCCTCGTGGACGCGCTCGCCGGTGAGGCTCGCGAAGGAGAGCGGCGTGACGAAGCGCGCGGCCGCGGCGGTGAGGACCGCGCGCACGACCGCCCCGCGCTCGCGCAGCCGGCGCACCAGCTCGAGCGACTTGTAGGCGGCCACGCCGCCGCCGACGACGAGCAGGATGCGCTTACCTGAAAGGCTCTGCGGATCGGAACAGGCCACGCGACAGCTCCGCTGGCGATGAAGGGGCGACAACATACTCTCTTTCCCGCCGGCCCGGAAAGGCCGACGCGAGGCGACGCTCCGTATTCCGCCGGAGGGCTGCAAAGCCGTATCCGGTCGCGACGCCTTGGTCTATATTCGGGATCGCCTGCGCGCGAGGAAAGGGGATGTCGGACTATCTCGACAAAGTGAATCGCATTCCGATCTCGGCCGATCTCCTCGGCGAGGTGCTGGACATGCTGCGCCAGCTCCCTGCGGAAGAGCGCTGGGCCTCTGGCTCGCGCTCGGCTCGCCTGTTCGAGCTGCTGGAGCGCCGCGGGATGTCCGAGACGGCGGACGTCATCGCCGTCGCCATAGACCTGCGCGTCACCGCTCTGCTACGGCTGCAGAGCGCCGACGCGCTGCGCGGCTGGACGAGCCCCGGCGGCGAGCTCGGCGTCAATCTCCTCCACCCCGATCTCCTGAAGGCCGCCGCCGCCGAGCCGCTCATCGAGGAGGCGGACGGCGAGGCCGGCTTCGACGCCGGCAACTTCCGCCTGCGCCTGCTGGCGGGCGCGGAGGTGTATGGGCGGGCGTGAGGGTGGCGATTTGAGTTCCGCTCGCGACTCGAGCCGTGAATCATCCGGCATTCTTCAGCCCTGCGCGGGGCCGTCCGGGACAAACCGCTTCACAATGATCTGGTCGGAACGGTCGCGCATGGCGCAGGCGTCGAACCATGCCTGCATCCTCAACAGTGTTTCCATGCTGACGCCGAAAGCCTTCTCGATACGTAGCGCCATTTCAGGCGACAAGGCCGAATTGCCGTTCACGAGGTCGGACAGCGTGGCGCGGCGCACTCCCAACACATCGGCGGCCTGCGCGATCGAAAGGTCGAGAGGCTCGAGGACTTCCTCGCGGATGAAAGCGCCTGGATGCGGCGGCCTCATGCCTATGGTCACAGCTCTGTCGGTCATTAATGATAATCCTCCAAGTCGAGGTTTATGATGTCGCCGCCATCGAGTTCGAAGGTGATGCGCCAGTTGCCAGAAACGGAAATGCTCCACGTCCCGGCCCTGTCTCCGGAAAGCTGATGTATCCGCCAACCCGGTGAGCCTTGCACACCGTCCATATTTGTCGCGGCGATAAGCGCGGTGAGGATATTGCGCGTTCGATTGACCAGATCGGGGCGCAACTCCCTCGGGTCGTCAATCTCGATGAAGCGCTTCAGGCCTCGGTGTTTGATCATGCGAAGATTCATCCGCACTTTGCGTACGGTATAGCCGTACATACCGCAAGCCTTTTCTGGGCGACTTCCGCACGCACTTTTGCACAAATAGCAGCGAAAAATCATCCGCTTTGGATTTCGTTTGATTTCTCGAAATTCGCGTCGAGCTCGACAGAAAGTGGAGCATCGGCCGAGCGCAAACGCGCGCCCCGCGAAAGCTCCCCTCACACTGGCCCTTCGCGCGCGCCCGTGGCAAAGCGTGCGGCATGACGCCGAGCGATCCTCCCATTCTCGCCCCCATGGCGCGGCGGCTCCAGCTCGCCGACTATCGCTCTTATACCGCGCTCGATTGCGCGATCGAGGCGCCGCTCGTCGCGCTCTCCGGCGAGAACGGGGCCGGCAAGACCAATATTCTCGAGGCGCTCTCATTGTTCTCGGCCGGGCGCGGGCTGCGCGGCGCCGAGCTCTCCGATTGCGCCCGCCGCCAGGGCTCGGGCGGCTTCGCCGTCTCCATCGAGCTTTTTGCCGACGGCGTCGCGACGCAGCTCGGCCATGGGCTCGAGCCGGCGAGCGGCGATCAGGGCGCGGCGCGGCGCTTTCGCATCGATCGCGCGCCGGTCTCCTCCGCCCGCGCTTTCGCCGATCATCTCCGGCCGCTTTGGCTCACGCCTTCGATGGACGGGCTGTTCGCGGGCCCGGCGGGCGATCGGCGGCGGTTCTTGGATCGGCTGGCGCTCAGCCTCGACGCCGAGCATGGGACGCGCGCCGCCCGGCTCGAGCGAGCGTTGCGCAACCGCAACCGCCTGCTCTCGGAAGATTCGCCCGACGCGCGCTGGCTCGATGCGACGGAGCGCGAGATCGCCGCGCTCGGCGTCGCCGTCGCCGCCGCGCGGGGCGAGACGGTGCTGCGGCTGCGCGCCCTCATCGCGCGCGAGCGCGACGACAGCTCGCCCTTTCCATGGGCGGAGGTCACGATCGAGGGCGAGCTCGAGCGCATGGTCGGCGAGGAGCCCGCTCTGCGTGTCGAAGATCGGTATCGCGCGCGGCTCGCCGCCTCGCGCCGGCGCGACGCCGCCGCCGGCCGCACGCTGGAAGGGCCGCAGGCGAGCGATCTTTCCGTGCGCCACGGCCCCAAGGACGAGGCGGCGCGCGCCTGCTCCACCGGCGAGCAGAAGGCGCTGCTGACCGGCCTCGTGCTCGCCCACGCCCGCCTCGTCGCCGCCACCACGGGACGCGCGCCGCTGCTGCTGCTCGACGAGGTCGCCGCCCATTTCGATCCGCTGCGGCGCGAGGCGCTCTACGCCGAGCTCGCGCGCATCGGCGGACAAGTGTGGATGACGGGCGCCGATCCGGAGGTCTTCGCCTCGCTCGCCGGCCGCGCGCAGCTTTTGCGCGTCCTTCCGGGCCGCGTGGAGCGCGCGATATGAATGTCGCCGAGGCGCCTCTCCGCCGGTCCTGAAAAAGGCCGCATTCGGGGCCCTGAACAAGCGCGCCGCGGCTCCGGGTCCGCGGCGACGACGAAGCCGCCAAACGATCGAAGAAGCGCATGCGCGAGCCGAATGAAATCGATTTCTGGCGCGGCTTCGCTCTCGTCACCATTTTCGTCAATCATATTCCCGGCATTTTCTTCGAGCGCTTCACCTTCCGCAATTTGGCGATCTCCGATTCGGCGGAGCTGTTCGTCTTTCTGGCCGGCTGGGCGCTGCGCAAGCTCGTCGACGGGCCGGCCAAGCCGCTCTCGGCGCGCTATCTGATCCTGCGCCTCGAGGGACGCGCTTTCACCGTCTATCTGGCCCAGCTCGTCATCGCGCAATTGGCGATCGCGCTGCTCGCCGGCGCCGCGCTCTGGCTGGACGCGCCATTCCTGCTCGACTGGAACAACGCCTCGGCCATTTTCACCGATCCAGCGCGCGCCCATCTCGGCCTCGTCGCGCTGACGTTTCAGCTCGGCTATTTCGATATTCTGCCGCTCTATGTCGCGCTGATGCTCGTCTCGCCGCTGATCGCCCTCTCCTATCGCCATGCGCGGGCGCTTTTGCTGCCGGTCTCGCTCGCCATTTGGGCCTTTGCGCTGGCGACAGGCGTGAATTTCCCGACCTGGCCGGTGGAAGGCGCCTGGTTCTTCGATCCGCTCGCCTGGCAGCTCGTCTTCGTGCTCGGCTTTCTGCTCGCCGGCGCGGACGGGATCGGCGGCCTCGCGCGGCGCCACAGAAAATGGCTGTGGCGCCTCGCTCTGCCCATCGTACTGCTCGGCGCGCTCGCGGCGCGGACCGATTTCGATCCCTCGCCGATCGCTCTGCCGGAGCCCAAGCTCTTCTTCGTCTTCGACAAAACCTTCCTCTCGCCGGCGCGGCTGCTCTCCAATCTCGCCATTGTCGCGGTCTTCGCGGGCTCTTTCGGCGCAATCTCACGGACGCTGCCGCGTCTCGGCGGCTTTCTGTCGCTGCTCGGCCGCAATTCGCTCAATGTCTTCTGCGCCGGCTCTCTGCTGAGCCTCGCCGGACAGGTGTTCCGCTTCGCCTATGGCGGAGATGTTGTAAGCGACGCTTTTATCGTTATGTTCGGCCTCGGTGTGATGGGAGCGGCCGCATGGGCTTCGGAATGGCGCGAAAGGCTGCGGGCAAAAACGTCGAAAGAGCCTGCGGCTTAGCGCTGGCGCTTACGGCCTCGCTCGCCCTCGCTCAGGAATCCGCGCCGCCGGAGGCGCCGCCCCCGCTCAGCCCGGCCTGCGAGGCGCCGGCCGGCGATATCGCCGCGCCCGCCATGCTGCCGCATTTCGCCAGGGCGCTGCGCGAGCGCAAAACGGCGCGTATTCTCGCCATCGGCTCGTCCTCGACCTCGGGCGTCGGCGCCTCTTCGGAAGCCAAGAGCTATCCCGCCCAGCTCGAGGCCATTCTCGAGGGCGCGATGAAAGGCGTCGACGTCGTCGTCGCCAATCGCGGAATCTCGGGCGAGGTCGCCGCCGTCACGGCCGAGCGCATCAAGAGCGAGGTGACGCGGGAGAAGCCCGATCTACTGCTGTGGCAGCTCGGCACGAATGACGCGCTGGTGCGCGTCGCGCCGGACGAATTCGAGAATACGGTGCGCTCGACGATCCGCTGGCTCAAGGACAATGAGATCGACGTCGTTCTCGTCGGGCTGCAATACAGCTCGCGCTTCTCGCGCGACGAGGAATATTTCGCCATTCGCAACGTGCTGCAGCGCGTGGCCAGCGCCGAGAATGTCGCCTATGTGCGCCGCTATGACGCGATGCGCTTCATCGCGCAGAACCACGCCAATCTGCAGATGATGGCGCGCGACAATTTCCACCTCAACGATCTCGGCTATCAATGCATGGCCGAGCATATCGCGCGCGCGGTGATCGTCGGCGTGTTCGCCAAGCGTCGGCCCAGCGCGAATTGACTCCGTCGTTCCTCTATGCGCCGCGCGAACCGATAGGACAGATAGGCGACCGCGACTCCGCCGATCGGGTCCACGGCATAATGTCCGCCGTCCGTCACCGTGCCCACCATCAGGGCGGCGTCGACGAGGCACAAGACGTAGAAGACCGGGCGCACAGAGCGCAGGCTGAGAGGCGTCAGCGCGCCGACCACGGCATGAAAGGAGGGAAAGCTCAAAAGGCCGCCGATCGCGCTGTTCGCGAAATTCAATGGACCGGCCTCGCGCAAGCGCGCCAGATGATCCAGCGGGGTGCGGCCGGCGAACCGAAGCTCGTGAAACATCGAATTGTCGACGAGAGTGATCGCGCTCGAGGCCGGAAGCAGAGCGGCGATGACGATCGTCGCCGTGAGCGCGATCGCGTAGGAGAGAAGATAGACGCGCAATTCGTCGATGCGCTCGAGCGCAGCCAGCAGAAGCACCGGCGCGATGATCTGAATGGCCATGCTCGCATAGGCTTTCCGTAGCCATTCCGCCAACACAGGACGATCGTCGATATAATGGACAAAGGCCAGCCAATCGACGCCGAGCCATCGATCGAGCGAGAGAAACAGCTCGTCCTGCAGCGGCATGGCGAGACGCTGCGTCGCATAGCTCGCAAAGGCGCCCGCGAGCGACGTCGCCACCAGATAGATCATCGAATAGACGAAAATCGGCGCAACGCGCGAGACCAAGCTCGGCGAGGCGAAGCGACAATAGACGTCGAGAGCGAAGACTGCGACGAGGAAAAGGCTCAGGTCCGGGAAGGGTGGCAGCGTCAGCCCCGTCGCTTTGGCGCCGACATAGGCGCTTACCATCAATGCGAGGCTGAGCCGCACGGCGGCAAATGGGACAGCGACGAACCGCGATCGTAGATAATCGAGACAAAGATCGCAAAATCGGCGGTAAATATGAAGAGAATTACAAAGCAACGTCAAATACATGCGAAACTCGCGTCTCGAGATGATTTGGAGACGCGCCGCCGGACTCGGCGAAAACGCCTCAGAAATGGCCGACTCGCGCCGGCAATCCAATGAATACTCAACTACGAAACCGCGGTTACATTTTGGTAAACGACTAATTTTATAATGTATTCCAGTAATATAGCCGCCTCACCACTCGATCGGCGCGCGTCCTTTCGATTCGAGATAGGCGTTGGCTTTGGAAAAATGCCTGCAGCCGAAGAAGCCGCGCGCAGACAGCGGCGAGGGATGCGCGCTCTCGAGCACCAAATGCTTGGCGCGATCGACGCCCGCGCCTTTCTGCCGCGCGTAATTGCCCCATAGAAGAAAGACGACGCCCTCTCGCTCGCGCGAGAGCGCCTGCACGGCGGCGTCGGTGAAACGCTCCCAGCCCTTGCCCTGATGCGAGCCGGCGGCGCTCCCGCGCACGGTGAGCGTGGCGTTGAGCAGCAACACGCCCTGACGCGCCCAGCGCGAGAGGTCCGGATCGCGCGAGACCTTCCGCCCGAGATCGGCCTCGATCTCCTTGAAGATGTTCTGCAGCGAAGGGGGCGGCGCAATGTCGCGGCCGACAGCGAAGCACAGGCCATTGGCCTGGCCGGGGCCGTGGTAGGGATCTTGTCCGAGGATCACCACTTCGACAGCGTCGAAAGGGCATTCGTCGAAGGCGCGGAAAATCTGCTTGGCCGGCGGATAGACCTTGGCTCTCGCATATTCCTCGCGCACGAAATGGCGCAGCGCGCCGAAATAGGGCTGCTCGAACTCCGCTCCGAGGCGAAGCTTCCAGCTCTCGTCGATTTGCACGGGTTTGTTCATATCCGCCAAGCTAACATGCGCGCGGGTCAGGCGAGAACCAGGGCGCGCACGAGTCGCGCGGCCGCGTTGCAAAATGGCTCAGATGATGTTTAAAACATCATCTTGGCGATGTAAAACATGTCTGCTAATATAAAAAGCGTGAGCATATGAGATGATCACCGCCGCTCAATTGCGCGCCGCAAGGGCGCTGCTCGGCATAGATCAGAAAAAGCTGGCCGAGCTTTCCGGCGTCTCCTTGCCGACGATTCAGCGCATGGAGGCGAGCGACGGCAATGTCCGCGGCGTGATCGAGACGCTCACCAAGGTCGTCGAGGCGCTGACCGAGGCCGGCGTCGAGCTGATCGGCGAGAACGCCCGCAGCGAGGGCGGCGGACGCGGCGTCAGAATGCGCCGCCCCGGCCCGCCCCATTCGACGACGTGAGACGACCAGAATCTTTCGATGTTTCATTGAAACATGGAAAGATTCTCGACATTTGTGTCGACGCGTCTCCAGCCGAACCGGCGTCCGCTTCGGCTTGGAGACGCTCTGATCCGCGACGACGACCGCCGACTTCGCGCCGACGATCCCGCCGCTCCTCGAACGAAGGAGCCGATGTTGAGAGATCGACGTTTTCGCCAGCCGAGCTTCATCGAGCTGTTCACGCCCAAGCTCGTCACCATTTTGCGCGAAGGCTATGGCCTTGCCGATCTGCGCGCCGACGCCATCGCCGGCCTCACTGTCGCGATCGTCGCTCTGCCGCTCTCCATGGCCTTCGCCATCGCCTCTGGATTGAGCCCGGACCGCGGGCTCTATACGGCGATCATCGGCGGCTTTCTCGTGTCGGCGCTCGGCGGCAGCCGTTTTCAGATCGGCGGGCCCGCGGGCGCCTTCATCGTTCTCGTCTTCTCCATCGTGCAGCGCCAGGGCTATGACGGGCTCGCGCTCGCCACGATGATGGCGGGCGTCATCCTGCTCGCGATCGGCCTGCTGCGCGGCGGCACCTACATCAAATACATCCCCTTTCCGGTGACGGTCGGCTTCACCGCCGGCATAGCCGTCATCATTTTCGCCAGTCAGCTCAAGGATCTTCTCGGCCTCGATATTCCGCACGAGCCGGCCGCGCTCGGCCCCAAGCTCGCGGCGTTATGGGAGGCGCATGGCAGCTTCCGGCCGACGACGATCGCCGTCTCGGCGCTGGCGCTCGCCGTCATTCTCGGACTGCGGCGCTTTCGACCGCATTGGCCGGGAATGCTGATCGCCGTCGTGCTCTGCGCGGCGGCGACAGCGGCGCTGCATCTCGATGTGGAGACGATCGGCTCGCGCTTCGGCGGCGTGCCGCATACGCTGCCGGCGCCGGCGACGCCCGCCTTCGATCTGGCGCGGCTGCGCGCGCTGCTGCCCGACGCCCTCACCATCGCCCTGCTCGGCGCAATCGAGTCGCTGCTCTCCGCCGTCGTCGCCGACGGCATGAGCGGGCGGCGCCATCGCTCCAATTGCGAGCTCGCGGCGCAGGGAATCGCCAATATCGTCGCGCCGATCTTCGGCGGCATTCCGGTGACGGGAACCATCGCCCGCACGGCGACCAATGTGCGCTCGGGCGCCAAGGGTCCGGTCGCCGGCGTGCTGCATGCGGCGTTTCTCCTCGCATTCATGCTGGTCGCTGCGCCGCTCGCATCCTTCATCCCGCTCGCCTCGCTCGGCGCGGTGCTCGCGGTCGTCTCCTGGAACATGGCGGAGAAGAAAGAATTCGTCGCGCTGGTGAAAGCCTCGCGCGGCGACGCGCTGGTGCTGCTCTCGACCTTTCTGCTCACCATATTCGAGGATCTGACGATCGGCATAGGCGTCGGCGTGACTCTGGGCGCCTTCTTGTTCCTGCATCGCCTCGCCGAGAGCGTCGAGGTGCAGACCGGCGAGGCCTTCCTCGACGAGGACCAGGCCGACGATTATGACGGCCATCGCCCAGCCTATGACTCCGCGGCCGCCTCCGACGCCGAGGTGATGGTCTATAAGATCAGCGGCGCGATCTTCTTCGGCGCCTCGGCGACGGTGAGCGCGGCGCTGGACGAGATCGGCCGCTATCCGCGCGTCTTCATCTTCGACTTCACCGATGCGCCGCTCGTCGACAGCACGGCGGCGCGCGCGCTCGAAAGCTTTGTCGCGCGGCTGCGGCGGGCGGGCACGACGGTCTGCGTCGCGGGCGCGCGGCCGGGCGTGCGGCGGGCGCTGCTCGCGGCTGGCCTGCACGAGCCGGAGACTTTCTACGCAGGCACGGTCGCCGACGCGCGGCGCCGGGCCGCGGCGCCGGAGCAGCCGACGGATCGCGAGCCGAGGCTGACACGCGCCGCCGTCGCCGGCCGCGCGTGACGATCCCAGGAGCGGCAAACCCAGAGCGGCAAGCCGTTTGCTTGTCGCTCCGGGCATCCTCTCACCCGCGATATCTCATGGCGTCCGAACACATTCCCGAGCCCGATTTCGGGCAGACCGACCCCGGCCTCGGCATTCTTCGCATGGCGGCCCTCCTCGCCGAAACGGACAATGATCCGGGCGAGGAGACGATGAATCATTTGGCCGATCAGGTCGAGAACGGCGGTCTCGCCGGCCTGGACGCGGCCGATATCTGGCCGGAGCTCCTCTTCGGCCTTTCCGGCCCGGCGCCCGGCAAGGTCTTGCGCATCCTGCGCATCTGCGGCGCGCTGCGGGCGATCCTGCCCGAAGTCGACGCTTTGTTCGGCGTTCCGCAAATTTCGGAGGGGCAGTCTGAGGTGGACCTCGGCGCGCATATGCTGCGCTCGCTCGACGAGGCCGGGCGGATCGACGCGCCGCTCGCCGTGCGCTTCGCCCTGCTCGTCATGAATGTCGGCAAGGCGGATTCGCCGCGCGAGCATCTGCCGCTCCATTACAAGCACATCGACCGCGGCGGCCCGCGCATAGAGGCGATCGTCTCGCGTTTCGGCGTCCCGGCCGATTGTCTCGAGCTCGCTCTGCTGGCGCTTTCCGAATGCGAGCGCGTCCATCGCGCCTCGGAAGTGCGCGCCGGTCCCGTCGCGCAAATGCTGGAGCGGCTCGGCGCCTTCGATGCGCCCGAGACATTCGCGCGGCTGATGAGCGTCTGCGGCTGCGATTTCTCCGCCCATGCCGGACGCACCGACGAGGCCTATCCCAAGGCTGTGCTGCTGGAGACGGCGCGAAACGCTTGCGCCGCGATCGAGCCCGCCACTCCAGAGGCCCGCGCCGAGGCGATCGCTCAGGCGTTCCGCTCGCAACGCTGGTCGAGCGACAGCTGAACCTCCCGCCCCGCGGCGACCTCCGCCGCTTCGCCCGGCTCGGCTCCGGCCTCGGGGAGCCGCACCTTGAAGGTGGCGCCGCCGCCGGGCGTCTCCTCGACGGAGACCTCGCCGCCGAGCAGGTCGACGAGCTCGCGGACGATCGATAGGCCGAGCCCCGTGCCGGGGGGCGCATCGTCCTTGCGCCAGAAGGGCTCGAAAATGCGGTCGCGGTCGGTGTCGGACACCCCGCTCCCGTGATCGACGACCTCGATCGCGCATTCGGACAGCACGCGAACGATCACGACGCCGCCTGCGGGCTCCGCGCGCACCGCATTGGCGATGAGATTGGTGACGATGCTCTCGACGCTCCACCGCAATCCGAGCGCCGTCACACGGCGCGACGGCGCCTCGAGCTGGATCTCGCGATCATTGTCGATCGCGATCGGCACATAATCCGCGGCGACGGCCAGCACGACATCGTAGAGATCGAGCTTATGAGGCGCGATCCGCCCGCGCTCCTTGATCTGCGCGAGCAGCAGCATCTGCTCGACGATCGTCTGCACGCGCAACACATCGCGCTCGATCTCGAATTTGAGCGGGCCCTCCTCCATCTTGCCGACGCGTGCGCGCAATATGGTGATCGGCGTGCGCAATTCATGCGCCGAATTGGCGGAGAAACGCCTTTGGCGATCGACGCCCTCCTGCACCCTCTCGAACGCCTTGTCGACCGCTTCGACGAAGGGCCGCATCTCCGACGGCGCATCGTCGAGCGCGATGCGCTCCTTCAAGGAGTTCACGTCGATTTTCGCGATTTTCGCCGCCGCCGCGCGCAAAGGCGCGAGGCCGCGATTGACGACGAAGAGCGCGATGAGGCACATCGCCCCCCAAGGGGGAAGAAACATCAGCGCTTCGGAGAAGTTGCTCGCATAATAAAGCAGAGAAACACTGTCGCTCCAACGGAACTTGGAGCCGTAACTCGCCAACAGGACTTCGCCGACCGGCGACGCCACGGCGGCGAACTCTCCCTTGGGCGTCGATCCGCCGACGGAAATGTGGAAAGTCGAGCGGTGGAGATTCAGCGGCGCGCCGAAATTTCCGAAAGCCTCCACCAATTCCGGCGCGGATCCCTCGAGCGCCCGCTTGCTGCGCGGATCGAAGACGGCGAAGCGAAATTCCGGATTCTCTCGGATGAAATTCTGCAGATCGCGAGTCTTCTCGATATATTTCTCCCCGTCCGCGTCTTTGCGCAGAGCGGCGATCACGACCTCGCGCGTGCGCGGATTTCGAATTTCGTCGAAAGGCGAGCGCCCACCCTGCCACAGGCTCGTCGCGAGAAGGCCGAGGACGAAAATCATCGGCAATGTCACGAAGCCGATGATAGAGCCGAAGATCGCATAGACGATCAATCGGGACGAGAGCGAGCGCAATATCATGGCCCGCGCGCTTCACGGATGAGATAGCCTATGCCGCGCGGCGCATGAATCTCGACGCCCGCATGCTGATCGTTCAAACGCTGCCGCAGTCGCATGGCGACCATCTTCAGCGCGCCGATGCGCGATAGATCGTCGGAGCCATAGACCTCTTCGAGCAGCGTCGAGAAAGTGACCGCTCGCCCCGCGCGGCGCATCAAGGCCCCGAGCAGCAACAGCTCGCGCCTCGGCACGACGAGCGGAGACCCGCCGATGGAGGCGCTGTCCGAATTGAGATCGAAGGAGAGCCTGCCGATCGCGATCGGAGGCGCCGGATCGCCGCCCGGCCGCCGCAGGCTGGCGCGAATGCGCGCCAGCAGCTCGTCGGGAGAAAACGGCTTGGTCAGATAATCGTCGACGCCGGCGTCGAGCCCGTCGACGCGCTCCTCGATCGAACGGGCCGCCGTCACCGCCAGAATTCGGATGCCGGGACGAATTCGCTTCGCCGCGGCGACGGCGGACAGTCCGTCGCCATCGGGCAAACGCCTGTCGAGCAGCATCACCGGATAATCATAGGCCTCGAGAGCGTCGGGAATATCGGCCAGAACGCGGACGCAATCCGGTATATAGCCGGCTCGCCGAACACGATCGGCGATCAGCGTGGAAATATCCGGTTGATCTTCGACGATCAGAATTCGCATCGAACAATTGTTCCCATCGAATTTCGACAGGCGCACGGCGATGACGAGACGACGCGCGGGACTGATCGGCGACGGCTCGCCGCGCGAGGCCTAGCGATCCATTATCGAGCGCCGGACGTCCGGCCGCAATAGAAATCACGCTCCTCGCTCCCCGGGGCGGCGGCGGTTCGCCGCTCTCACTCGCCGGTCTGCAGCAGCGTCCCGGCGCGGCGCGCCGCGGCGAGCAGGCGCACGAAAGCGAAAGAGGCCGCAGCGAACAGAACCGCATCCAACGCCAGCCCATAGGCCATCAGATCGACGCGCAACGCATGGTCGACGAGCACGCCGCGCAGCCCCTCGAACACATAGGTCGGCGGCAGCGCCCAGCAGATCGGCTGCAGCCAATAGGGCAGCACGGCGACCGGATAATAGACGCAGCCGAGCGGCTGAATGATGAACATCAGCGACCAGACGAGATTTTCCGCGCCGAGACCATAGCGCAGCAGCAACCCCGCGACGAAGAGGCCGACGCTCCAGGCGAAGAAGATAAGAATGGCGAAAAACGCCGCAAAGGCGAAGCCGAGCGCCCAGAGATTGAAGCCGAAGAACCAAATGGCGAGGACCGTCACCGGAACCATGCCGACGAGGAGCCGGATGAGGCTCATCGCCATCATGGAGGCGACGAATTCCGCCGGCCGCAACGGGCTCATGAACAGATTGGGCAGGTTGCGCGACCACATCTCCTCGAGAAAGGAGAAGGAGAAGCCCTGCTGGCCGCGCAGCAATATGTCCCACAGCAGCACCGCGCCGATGAGCGAGCCGGCGGCGATCGTCGTCTTGTCGGCGCCCGCGAGCCCGCCCGGCGCGCGTAAGAGATAGGTCTGCAGAAAGCCCCAGGTGAGCATTTGCACCATGGGCCAATAGATCATCTCCAGCATGCGCGGCACGGAGGAGCGCAGCAGATAGGAATAGCGCAAGGTCATCGCGCCGACGCGCGCGAGCGAAAACTCGAAAGCGGCGCTCATGCGGCGCCTCCATTGCCGCGGCCGCGCGCGACATCGAGAAACACCTCCTCGAGATTGGCGCGGCCATAGCGCGCCAACAGCGCGGCGGGCGAGCCGTCGTCGACGAGGCTTCCCTCCTTCAGCATCATCACGCGATCGCAGAGGCGCTCCACCTCCGCCATATTGTGCGAGGCGAGCAGGATCGCGCAATTGCGGCGGCGGCGATACTCCTCGAGATGGGCGCGCACCCAATCGGCGGTGTCGGGATCGAGCGAGGCGGTGGGCTCGTCGAGCAGCAGCAGCTCCGGCTCGTTGATGAGCGCCTTGGCGAGCGCGACGCGCGTCTTCTGCCCCGCGGAGAGACGTCCGCTCGGACGATCGAGAAATTCTTTCAGGGCGAGGCTGGCGGCGAGCTCCTCGATCTTGGCGGCGACGCCGCGAACGCCGTAGAGACGGCCGAAGACGGTGAGATTCTGCCGCACGGTGAGACGATGCGGCATGTCCACATAGGGGCTCTCGAAATTCATGCGGCCGATCGCGTGATAGCGATCTTTCAAAAAATCACGGCCGAAAATTTCTATTGTTCCCGTAGTGGGCTCGATGAGGCCCATGACCATGCCGATGGTCGTCGTCTTGCCGGCGCCATTGCCGCCGAGCAGCCCCGTCACCGAGCCCGCCGCGAGCGCGAAGCTCAACGGCTTCACGGCCACGGTCTCGGCGTAGGTCTTGGAGATGCCGTCGACCCGCAAAATCGGGCCGGTTTCGAGCGCCATTGCAAGTCTCGGAGAGGATTGCCGCGATTTCCTTCGCGCCCCTTATCGCGAGTTCGGCCGGTAAGATCAACCGGCCGCCGCTTGCGCCGCAGGCGCGGCGGATCGGTGGCGCAACCCGATGATATAGGCGCGCGCCAGATTGCGGCCGCTGCGGCGATCATGCTCGGTGAGCAGGCGCAGAGCGAGATCGGCGGAGCGGTAGCAATCATGCACGATCTGCGCGAGGCCGATCAATTCCTCGTCGGCGAGCAGCTCCGGCCGCATGAAGTCGCGCACGAAAATGGCGTCGCTCCAGACGATCTGGCTCATGCCGGCGAAAATATCCTTGCCCAGCATCAGCGGCCGCAACACGCGGCTCGTCAGCGGCGTGAAGCGATGCAGAACATAGCCCTGCGCGCGCAAAAACAGCTCGATTTCCGAAAACAGCGGCTGCCCCTCATAGAGCGGCAGGAATTCGACCTCGACATGAAGCACATAGGCGCGCCGCAGCCGCTCGACGGCATTCTGCAGGATCATCAGCTCCGCGCCCTGCACGTCCAACTCCAGAAAGGTCGCGCCGTCGGTCTCGGGCACGTCGTCGAGCCGCACCGTGTCGATCTCTTGCGTCGCGACGATCTCCGACCACACGGGAAAGCCGTGGAACAGCTCCATCGCTTGTCGGTTGGGCTTCAGCAGCGAGGTCATGTCGCGCGCCGCGCATATATGCAGCGTATGGCGCCCGCCATCGCCGACGGCGTAGGGCAGATAGACATCGCCCGGATTTTTACGCGCGTTCAGCTCTTCGACGGCGGCCTCGTCGGGCTCGAAGCCGACGACCGTCGCCTCGCCGCCGCGCAGCAAGGGCGCATAGACCGGCTCGCCGCTGATATGGCGCGCGCCAATGTCGACGATCTTCTGCCGGACGCTGGTGCCGGCAAGCTCGATGAAGGGAGGGAGCGCGTCCGCATGTTCCATGAAAGCCTCGCCCGATGGCCGGCGCGTCGATCGGCGAGGACAGAGCGCAGGATTTATCCTAGTATGAGACCGAGCTTTGAACGCCGCCGCTTGCGCGGGACTGGCGTGCTCACTTCTGGCATTCACGACAGAAGAAGGTCGAGCGCCCGCTCTGCGTCACGCGCGAGACCTGGCCGCGGCAGCCCAGCGTCGGACAGGGCGCGTCCTCGCGGTCATAGACGCGGAAAGAATGCTGGAAATAGCCGAGCGAGCCATCCGTCTGGCGATGGTCGCGCAGGCTGGAGCCGCCCGCCTCTATCGCCTCGCCCAGCACTTGCCGGATCGTCTCGACGAGATCGACGAGCCCGCGCTTCGGCCGACCCTTGGCGTCGACGAGGGTTCCGGCGGCGCGCAGCGGCGAGAGGCGCGCGCGATGCATCGCCTCGCAGACATAGATATTGCCGAGGCCGGCGATGATCCTCTGATCGAGCAGCGCGGCTTTGAGCGGCGCCTTGCGGCCGCGCAGCTCCTCGGCGAGACGCTGCGGCGACAGCTCCAACCCCAGCGGCTCGACGCCGAGCCCGGCAAAGAGCGAATGCGTCGCCAGCTCGCCGGGCGGGACCAGCAGCATGAAGCCGAAACGGCGCGGATCGTTGTAGGTGACGCTCGCGCCGCTCGTGAAATGGAACACGACATGGTCATGCGCCGGCTTCGTGCTCGCGGCGCGATGGTAGACGCCTTGCGCGTCGTCGGCGTCGATGCGGAAGGAGCCGCTCATGCCGAGATGCATGACGAGCGTCTCGCCGCTATCCAGCTCGCCCAAAAGATACTTGGCCCGCCGCTTCAGCGCCGCGACGCGCCGGCCGGCGAGCCGCGCGGCAAAGCCCTGCGGAAAGGGAAAGCGCAGATCGCCGCGGCGCAGTTCCACCCTGTCCAGCCCCGAGCCGGTGAAGACGGGCTCGAGCCCGCGGCGAACCGTCTCGACCTCGGGCAGCTCGGGCATTGGTTCAGCGCCCGCTCGATTTCCAGGCCGCGACGGCCACAGGGACGATGGGCTCGATGAGCTTCTCCATCGCCTCGGCGTAGACGCGGATCTCATATTGCGCGTGCGGATCGGCGCGGAGCGACAGGAACTTGAATAAATTCAAAAGATTGACCTTGGCGAACATATGGCTGTAGGTCGACAGCGGCAGCACGGTGCGGGCGAGTTCGCGCGGCCAGCCGGCGGCGAGCAGCTCGCGATAGGCGGCGAAAGCGGCCTCGAAACCGGCGCGCAGCTTCTCGACCTCGGCGCGGCGCGCCTCGAGATCGCCGCCCGGCTGACGGCCCTGCTTGTTGGTCGTCGCCTGCTCGCCGATGTTTTCGGGATCGGGGAGGTAATAGGTCTCCGGCAATTCGCGATAGCGGCCGGAGAGCTCGTTATAGGTCCAGGTGCGGTGGCGGTGCCATTGGCGCAGCACGAAAATGGGCGCCATCACCTCGAATTGGAGTTCCACCGCCTCGAAGGGCGTCGTATGGCGGTTCTTCCAGAGATAATCGATGAGCTTCTTGTCGGAGCCCTCATTCTCCCCGGCGCGCCAGGCGGCGTCATAGGAGACGCGGGCCGCGCGCACGATGGAGAGGTCCGAGCCCATATGATCGACGAGGCGGACGAAACCATGGTCCAGGACTTTGATCTGATTTGACATACGACGCCGTTCCGCCCTCCCCGGCTCGCCTCCCGCGTTCCATGGCGGATGGAGCCTCGCCCCATCGATAACACGTTTTGGGCAGCGCGCAGCCCACCTCCCCCTCGAGTGGCTCGCAGATTCACATATCTTCCCACTCACCCATGACGTCCTGGCCGGGCTTGTCCCGGCCATCCACGCCAAGACATTGCGTCTGCTAGCTAATTTGGCGCAGCGTCGACGCTCCGGCCGCATTCTGACGGGGTTCTGCGGCGAAGGCGCCCACCGCAAGAAGCCTAAATTTGCCGATGGCGGGCGCTTCCAAAGACATCTCCGCCGCTCGGCGTGGATGGCCGGGACAAGCCCGGCCAGGACGGCCTTGGAGCCTTATGAGATGTGTGAATGCGATAGTCCTCCCCTAGGAGAGGGCGGTTTTCGGCCCCAGCCATAGCCACAGGCCGCAAGGCGCGTTATATCGCCCCGAACGCCACCGGACGCGAGAGATTATGACATCGCAAAACGAGACTTCGACCCATTTCGGTTTCTCCGAAGTCGGATTGGACGAAAAACAAGGCCTCGTGGACGATGTTTTCCACAAGGTGGCGCGCCGCTACGACATTATGAACGATCTGATGTCCGGCGGCATGCACAGGCTGTGGAAGGATGTCTTCGCCGCCAAGGTGCGGCCCTCCCGCCGCGGCCCCTTCCGCCATTTGGACGTCGCCGGCGGCACGGGCGACATCGCCTTCCGCATCGCCAAGGCCGCCGGGCCGGAAGCGGAGATCGTCGTGCTCGACATCAATGGCGACATGCTGGACGTCGGCCGCGACCGGGCGGTCCAGCGCGGCCTCTCGGACAAAGTGGAGTTCGTCCAGGCCAACGCCGAGTCCCTGCCCTTCCCGGACGCGCATTTCGACGCCTATACGATCGCCTTCGGCATTCGCAACGTGCCGCGCATAGATGTCGCGCTGGCCGAGGCGCATCGCGTGCTCAAGCCCGGCGGGCGCTTCCTGTGCCTCGAGTTCTCGCAGGTCGCGATTCCGGGCCTCGACAAGATCTACGAGGCCTATTCCTTCAATGTGATCCCGGCGATCGGCAAGCTCGTCGCCGGCGACGCCGAGCCCTATCGCTATCTCGTCGAGTCGATCCAGCGATTCCCCCGCGCGGAGGAATTCGAGCGGATGATCCGTCAGGCCGGCTTCCGCCGCACGGGCTTCGAGCGGCTGACCGGCGGCGTGGTGGCGATCCACTCCGGCTGGAAGCTCTGATCCACTCATTCGAGACGAACGGCGGCTCTTCGTGCTCATCGGTTTCGGGCATCTCTTCCGACTGGCGCGCGCCGGCTTCATTCTGGCGCGCGAAGGCGTGTTCAAAAGCGTCGATCCGGCCATACTGCCCGTCCCGGCGCAGTTTCTGCTCCGCTTCGGCAATCTTTTGGCCAAGCCCGGCAGCAGCGCCGGCGGCGCGCCGCAGGCTCTGGTGCGCGCCTTCGCGCAGATCGGCCCCTCCTATGTGAAGCTCGGCCAGTTTCTGGCCACGCGCCCGGATGTCGTCGGCGGCGAGATCGCCGACGCGCTGACCGCTTTGCAGGACCGGATGGAGCCCTTCGGCCGCAAGGCCGCGGTCGAGATCATCGAAAGGGCCTTCGGCAAGCCGATCGACGAGATTTTCCTCTCCTTCGGCGAGCCCGTGGCGGCGGCCTCCATCGCCCAGGTGCATCCGGCCCGCGTCGCCTATGCCGAGGGCGAGCGCAAGGTCGCGGTGAAGGTGCTGCGGCCGGATGTGGAACGCCAGTTCCGCCGCGATCTCGCCGATATGTATATTCTCGCCCGCGCCGCCGAGCGTTTCTCGGCCGAGGCGCGGCGGCTGCGGATGATCCAGGTCGTCGACACGCTGGCCCGCTCGGTCAAGCTCGAGACGGATTTCCGCCTGGAGGCGGCGGCGGCCTCGGAGTTTCGCGACAATGTGGCCGATGATCCCGATATTCGCGCCCCCGGCGTCGATTGGGACCGCACGACCCGCGAAGTGCTGACGCTCGAATGGATCGACGGCGCGCCTCTGTCGGACATCGCGCGCGTCGCCGCCATGAGCCATGATCTGAAGGATTTGGGCCGCAAGGTTCTACAGTCCTTCCTGCGCACGGCGATGCGCGACGGCTTCTTCCACGCCGACATGCATCAGGGCAATCTCTTCGTCGACCGCAAGGGACGGCTCGTCGCCATCGATTTCGGCATCATGGGACGGCTCGGCTTCAAGGAGCGGCGCTTTCTGGCCGAAATCCTCTTCGGCTTCATCACCCGCGACTACAAGCGCGTCGCCGAGGTGCATTTCGAGGCGGGCTATGTGCCGCCGATCCATTCGGTCGAGGAATTCTCGCAGGCGCTGCGCGCCATCGGCGAGCCGCTGCATACGGTGAATGCGCAAGACATCTCCATGGCGCGGCTGCTCACTCTGCTCTTCGAGGTGACGGCGCTGTTCGACATGCGTACGCGCACCGAGCTGGTGCTGCTGCAAAAGACCATGGTGGTGGCTGAAGGCGTCGCCCGCTCGCTCGATCCGACGCTCAATATCTGGAAGACCTCGGACCCCGTCGTACGCGGCTGGATCGAGGACAATCTCGGCCCCAAGGCCAAGCTCGAGGACGCCGGCAAGGCGGCGATCGAAGTCGCCAAATTCGCGACGCGCCTGCCCAAGCTGCTCAATGACGCCGAGGCGGCGGTGGAGATGTTGGCCTCCGCCGGCACGAAGGGCGTGCGGCTCTCGGACGCCTCGCTCGCGGGGCTGGCGCGGGCGCGGCGGCGGGCGGATCGCTGGTTTATGCTGGCGGTCGTGCTCGTGGCGCTGCTGGCGATCCATTGGATGAGGTGACGTCGATGATGATGAGAACTGCTCCGCTCGCGTTTCTTCTCGCCTTCGTTCCCCTCGCCGCCTCCGCCGTCACGCCGGAGGAGGCCTATCTCGCGTCGCGCGATCGCCATATCGCCAAGCTCCGCAAGCTGGAGGCGGCCGGCAAGGCCGCCGGGCAAGCGGAGGCGAACGAGAAGAAGGCTCTGAAGGAGCTCGACGAGAAGATGGAGGCGATCATCGGCCCCGTCTCCGTCGAAGGCTTTCAGAAGCTCGGCAAATACAGCATAGAGACGCTGTTCGACGGGGTCGGCGCAGATCAGCTGGACGGCCTCGCCTTCGCCGGCGACGACGACAAATCGCAGCTGAGCGTCTCGACCGACGGCCTCGCGGAGGCCTTTCTGCGCGCCCATCGCAAAAGCTGGATCAAAAGCGAGAAGCCGCCGCAAACGCTCGGGCAAGCGCTGGCTTCGCCCTATTTCTACACTGTGGCGATCAGCCCGGACGCGGGCGTAGAGAAATACGCGGATCTGCCCATCGCCAAGCCCGCCGCGGCGACGCTCGCCGCCGCCCTCCTCGATCTGCGCAGCCAGGACGACGCCGGCGGAACGCTGCCGGACGAGATCATCGTCGCCGTCGCGAGCGGCGGACGGCTATTCATCGCCTCGACGCCGGCCAAGGCGAAGATCGAGACAGCGCCCGCTTGCGAGAAAGCCTGGAGCGAGCATCAGGCAAGGGCCAAAAAGGCGATGGACTCCTACTCCGCCTCCGGCCGCGCCGACGAGAAGGATTTCGAGGCATATTCGAAGCTGCAGGAGGAGGGCTCCGCCGCCTTCCGCCGCTGTTTCGCGGAACATGCGAAATCGGAGAAATTCTTCGTCGCGCTGACGCAAGAGGCGCAGGCGCTCGCCGACAAGCTGGCCGCGGTGAAGCGCTGAAAAAGCGGATCGTAGGGGGACCGCTCCTCCCCTTTAGGGGAAGGGTCGGACGGCGAAGCCGTCCGGGGTGGAGTTCATCGACGAAGACTCGGGGGAACGCCTCCTCCCGAGCGCCGCTTCAGGCGAGCAGGCCGTGGTCGCGTGCGAGCTGGCGCAGATCCTTCTGCGGCCGCGCGCCGACATGGGAGATGACCTCCGCCGCCGCCAGCGCGCCCAGCGAGGCCGCGCCCTCGTAGAGAGCCCCGCGCGAAAGACCGGCGAGAAAGCCCGCCGCGAAGAGATCGCCGGCGCCGGTCGTATCCACGACTTCCGTGACCGGATAGGCCGGAACGGCGACGCATTTCGTCCCCTCGACGACGACGACGCCCTGCGCCGAGCGCGTGACGACTCCGAGAAGATTGGACTCTGCGCCGAGCGCCTTCACGGCGGTGGCGAAATCGGCGGTCTCATAGAGCGAGTGCAATTCGCTCTCATTGGCGAAGAGAATATCGACGAGCCCGTCGCGCACCAGCCCCAGAAACTCGCCGCGATAGCGATCGACGCAGAAAGCGTCCGACAGCGAGAGCGCGACCCGATTGCCAGCGGCGCGGCTGGCCTTGGCGGCCTTCAGAAAGGCCTCTTTGGCGGCCGGCGGATCCCAGAGATAGCCTTCGAGATAGAGAATTTTGGAGGCGCGGACGAGCCCCTCGTCGACATCCTCCGGGCCGAGAGCCTGGCAGGCGCCGAGAAAAGTGTTCATGGTGCGCTGGCCATCCGGCGTCACCAGAATGAGGCAGCGCGCGGTGGCGGCGCCGTCGACGGCGGCGGGCGTGTCGAAGGCGACGCCCGCCTGGCGAATGTCATGCGCGAATTCGCGGCCGGCGTCATCGTCCTTCACCTTGCCGATGAAAGCCGCGGCGAGGCCGAAGCCGGCCGCGCCGACGAGCGTATTGGCCGCGGAGCCGCCGGACATGACCGTCGTCGGCCCCATTGCGGCGTAGATTTCGGCGGCGCGGGCCTCGTCGACGAGCTGCATCGCGCCCTTGTGGAGGCCGGCCGCCAGCAATTGATCGTCCTCGGCGCGGGAAAGAGTATCGACAATGGCGTTGCCGACGCCGAGGACATCATAGGTCGCGGTCATGAAATCACCTTGCGGAACGGGGGCGTGAGCGCCGGAAAGCCCTCTGTAATCGACGCCGCCGGGACGTCAACCGACCGCGCCCGCGCGACTCCGGACGGCCGCTGCCGGCGGAAAGCGCCACGCGCCCCGCCAGACGCATCTAGTATATTGAAATAGCTATATTATTTAAAATACGCCGCATTCGGTGGAGCGGCGCGCGGCGGCGTCCGAGATTTTTTTTCCGGGGGCCGAGCAAACGCCCGGCTTTTCTTGTAGGAGATTTGCAGCGGGGCCGCGTCGGCGAAGGAGGCGGCCCCGCGACCTCGCTCGCCGCGCTCCCCGAGGGGCGTTCGGCGCGCGAAACGCATATGAGCAAATGTTACCGGCCGCGGTGGGCGTCGCCATGTCGATCAAGCATCCGATCATCTCGATCACCGGCTCGTCCGGCGCGGGCACGAGCTCGGTCAAGCAGACCTTCGAGCAGATCTTTCGCCGCGAGAAAGTGGAGGTCGCCTATGTGGAGGGCGATTCCTTCCATCGCTTCGACCGCGACCAGATGAAGGCCGCCATGGTCGAGGCGCAGGCGCGCGGCAACGCGCATTTCAGCCATTTCGGCCCGCAGGCCAATCTGCTCGGCGAGCTCGAGACCCTGTTCAAGGAATATGGCGAGACGGGCACCGGCCAATATCGCCATTATGTGCATGACGCGAACGAGGGCGCCGTGCTCGCCTCGCCGCCCGGAACCTTCACGCCCTGGTGCGAGCTGCCCGCCAACACGGACCTTTTGTTCTACGAGGGCCTGCACGGCGCCGTGGTGACCGAGGAGGTCAATGTCGCGCGCTACGCCGATCTCAAGATCGGCGTCGTGCCGGTCATCAATCTCGAATGGACGCAAAAGCTCCACCGCGACCGCAACACGCGCGGCTATACGACCGAGGCCGTCACCGAGACGATCCTGCGCCGGATGCACGATTATGTGTATTACATCTGCCCGCAATTCTCGGAGACCGACATCAACTTCCAGCGCGCGGCGACGGTGGACACGTCCAATCCCTTCGTCGCCCGCTCGATCCCGAGCCCGGACGAATCGATCGTCGTCATCCGCTTCCGCGATCCGCGCGGCGTCGACTTTCCCTATCTCGTGACGATGATCGCCGGCAGCTGGATGTCGCGCGCCAATTCCATCGTCATTCCGGGCAATAAGCTCGATCTCGCCATGCAGCTCATACTCACGCCGCGGATATTGGAGCTGATGAAACGCAAACGTGGCGAAGCCTGAGGAAACGAACCAGATGTCGAATGTTTTGGAAACTGTCGCCGAAGTCGCCGCGGCCGAGGACGAGCGCCGCGCCGCCAACGCCATTCGCGCGTTGGCGATGGACGCGGTGGAGAAGGCCAAATGCGGCCATCCCGGCATGCCGATGGGCATGGCCGACGTCGCGACGGTTCTGTTCCAGCAATTCGTGAAATTCGACGCCTCGGCTCCCGATTGGCCCAACCGCGACCGCTTCGTGCTCTCGGCCGGCCATGGCTCCATGCTGCTCTACGCGCTGCTCTATCTGCTCGGCTATCCGGGCGTTTCGATCGACGACATCAAACAATTCCGCCAGCTCGATTCGAAGACGCCGGGCCATCCCGAATATGGCCATACGGTCGGCGTCGAGACGACGACCGGCCCGCTCGGCCAGGGTCTCGCCACCGCCGTCGGCCTCGCCATTGCGGAGCGGCTGCAGGCGGCGCGCTTCGGCGACGATCTCGTCGACCATCGCACCTATGTCATCGCCGGCGACGGCTGCCTGATGGAGGGCGTCAGCCATGAGGCGATCGACCTCGCCGGCCATTTGCGGCTCGGCCGGCTGACCGTGCTGTGGGACGACAATGGAATTTCCATAGACGGGCCGACGACGCTCTCGACCTCGACCGATCAGCTCGCGCGCTTCGCCGCCTCCGGCTGGCATGTGCAGCGCGTCGACGGCCATGCGCCAGCGGAGATCGCCGCCGCGCTCGCGCAGGCGCAGCAGGACGAGCGGCCCTCGCTCATCGCCTGCCGCAGCGTCATCGGCTATGGCGCGCCCGGCAAGCAGGGCAAGGAGACGGTTCACGGCGCGCCGCTCGGCGCATCGGAGATCGAGCTCGCCCGCGCGGGGCTCGGCTGGCCCTACGAGCCATTCGAGATTCCTGCCGAGACTCTGGACGCCTGGCGCGCCTCCGGGCTCCGCGGGACAAGCGAGCGGCTCGCCTGGGAGCAGCGTCTTTCC
Organism: Methylosinus sp. H3A; assembly: GCF_015709455.1. Lineage (NCBI taxonomy): Bacteria > Pseudomonadati > Pseudomonadota > Alphaproteobacteria > Hyphomicrobiales > Methylocystaceae > Methylosinus > Methylosinus sp. H3A. The sequence continues at coordinate 2,771,887 of NZ_JADNQW010000005.1, read as the reverse complement.
GCCTCGCCGAAGCGCGCCGAATTCGAGAGCTTTCTGAAGGGCGACATTGCGGGCGAGATCGCCACGCCGCTGCGCGCGCTGCGCGAGAGCTTCGCCGCCGAGCGGCCCAAGGTCGCGACGCGCAAATCCTCCGAGACCGTGCTCGGCGTCGTCAATGCGGCGACGAGCGCGACGATCGGCGGCTCGGCCGATCTCACCCATTCCAATTTCACCATCACCAAGGGGCTCGGCTCGGTTTCGGCGGAGAATTTCTCGGGCCGCTACATTCACTATGGCGTGCGCGAGCACGGCATGGCCGCCGCGATGAACGGCATTGCGCTGCATGGCGGCTTCGTTCCCTATGGCGGCACTTTCCTCGTCTTCTCCGATTATGCGCGCGGCGCGATCCGCCTCTCCGCGCTGATGGGCCAGCGCGTCGTCTATGTGCTGACGCATGATTCGATCGGCCTCGGCGAGGATGGGCCGACGCATCAGCCTATCGAGCATCTCGCCTCGCTGCGCGCCATGCCCAATCTCTATGTCTTCCGCCCCGCGGATGCGATCGAGACGGCCGAATGCTGGGAGATCGCGCTCAATGCGCGGACGACGCCCTCCGTGCTGAGCCTGTCGCGCCAGAATCTGGCGACGCTGGAACGCCCGATCGGCGAGAATCTCACCGCCCGCGGCGCCTATGTGCTGCGCGAGCCGAGCGGCGGACGCCAGGTGACGCTCATCGCCACCGGATCGGAAGTGCAGATCGCGCTGGCGGCGGCCGATCTTTTGTGGGCGCGCGGCAAGCGCGCCGCCGTCGTCTCCATGCCCTGCTGGGAGCTGTTCGAGACGCAATCGCCGGCCTATCGCGCGAGCGTGCTCGGAGCCGCGCCGCGCGTCGCCGTGGAGGCGGCCGTGCGACTCGGCTGGGACCGCTGGATCGGCGAGCGCGGGGCCTTTGTCGGCATGACCGGCTTCGGCGCCAGCGCGCCGGCGGATGCGCTCTATGAGCGTTTCGGCATAACGGCCAAAGGCGTGGCCGACACGGCCGAAGCGCTGCTCTGACCAAAACGCGATCGAAACGGCGTCCGCGATTTTCGCGGGCGTCGCGCCGACCGGGGACCAATATTCAGATTTCGAGCTCGAACGAATAGACCAAGAGAAACCCTCCCGAGGCGGAGCGGCAATTCTCGGCGGGCGGCAGCGGGAGGTGATGACATCGCCGGCGCTCCGCTATATCGCTATCAGCGGAATCGGCCTGCGCCCCCGCATTGCTCTGGCGGCGCCGCCGTAGACTTTATCGAATTCCGGCACTGGGAGGACACCGCAAATGGCGCTCATCACCCTGAGACAATTGCTCGACCACGCCGCCGAGCACGACTATGGCGTGCCGGCCTTCAATATCAACAACATGGAGCAGGGCCTCGCGGTGATGGAGGCAGCCGCCTCGGTCGACGCTCCGGTCATCATCCAGGCGAGCCGCGGCGCCCGCTCCTACGCCAATGACGTGATGCTGGCCAAGATGATCGAGGCGCTGGCGATCATGTATCCCGACATTCCGCTGGTCATGCACCAGGACCATGGCAATAGCGAAGCGACCTGCGCCAGCGCCATTCGCTTCGGCTTCACCTCGGTGATGATGGACGGCTCGCTCGAGGCCGACGGCAAGACGCCGGCGAGCTATGACTACAATGTCGCGGTGACGCGCCGCGTCGTCGATCTCGCCCATTGGGTCGGCGCTTCGGTCGAGGGCGAGCTCGGCGTGCTCGGCTCGCTGGAGACCGGCGAGGGCGAGAAAGAGGACGGCCATGGCGCCGAGGGCAAGCTCAGCCACGACCAGCTGCTGACCGACCCCAGTCAGGCGGTGGATTTCGTCGCCCGCACCAAGGTCGACGCTCTCGCCATCGCCATGGGCACCTCGCATGGCGCTTACAAATTCTCGCGCAAGCCCGACGGCGCCATTCTCGCGATGCATGTGATCGAGGAGATTCACAATCGCCTGCCGAACACGCATCTCGTGATGCATGGCTCATCGTCGGTGCCGCAGGATTTGCAGGACGCGTTCAACGAGGCCGGCGGCGAGATGCCGCAGACATGGGGCGTGCCGGTCGAAGAGATTCAGCGCGGCATCAAATTCGGCGTGCGCAAGATCAATATCGACACCGATTGCCGCATCGCCGTCACCGCCTCCATCCGCGCGACGCTGCTGAAGAACAAGGGCGAGTTCGACCCGCGCAAATATCTGAAGCCGGCGCAGGAGGCGATGCGCAAAGTGTGCAAGCAGCGCTATGAGGAATTCGGCGCCGCGGGCCAGGCGAGCAAGATCAAGCCGATCCCGCTCGCCGATATGGCCAAGCGCTACGCCAGCGGCGCGCTCGATCCGCAATTCGCGGAAAAGAAGGCCGCGGAGTGAGGTCTAAAACGGCGCGCCCTGATATATCGGGCGCGTCGATGCTCGCTTCGCGCTTATTTGCACTGATTGAGATCAGGACGATCGGCGGCGCAGAAATTCGTGCCCTTCGCGCTGGGCTTGCCGCTGGAGGCGAAGCCGCCCGTCAGCGCCGCGCCCTTGAAGGTCGCCGTCACGACCTTGTATTTCGTGATATCCAGGCGGGAGTTGTCGCAGTGCTTCAACGCCGACGCGGAGCATTCGGCTTCGCTCTCGGCCGATTCCTGCGTGTCGCACTCCTGCTTGCCGTTGCACTTCTTGTAGGATTCCGCCTCCTGACCGGCGCAGGCCGTGCGCTTGATGCGAACGACGCAATCGGCGGCGAGAGCGTTCGTAACCGACAGCGCCAGCAGCGCCGCGAGAGCAATGGCTTTTTTCATGGGGTCCCCCCTCTATGTTGTATACGGCGGACGGGCGGTACAGACCGGGCGCCGCCATCTCATTGGTGCATGGCCATTGCGAAATCTGCGTGACGCAAGCTGATGCGGCCCGCCGGATCGCATTTGCCCTTGGCGGGATCCGCCATTATCTCGACTGCCGGCTGCGACGGAGCCTTTCATATGACTCATGACATCGTCATCGCCCCCTCCATTCTCTCCGCCGATTTCGCGCGGCTCGGAGAGGAAGTGCGCGACGTCGCCGCCGCCGGCGCCGATTGGATTCATCTCGATGTGATGGACGGGCATTTCGTGCCCAACATCACATTCGGCCCCGCGGTGGTGAAGGCGCTGCGCCCGCACGCCTCATGCGTCTTCGACGCGCATCTGATGATCGAGCCGGTCGACCCCTATGTCGAGGCCTTCGCCAAGGCCGGCGCCGACATCATCACCGTGCATGCCGAGGCGGGCGCCCATCTGCATCGCTCGCTGCGGCTCATTCGCTCGCTCGGCAAGAAGGCCGGCGTCTCGCTCAATCCGGGCACGAGCGAGCGAGCGCTCGACTATGTGCTCGACGATGTCGATCTCATTTTGGTGATGAGCGTCGATCCGGGCTTCGGCGGGCAGAGCTTCATCCCCTCGCAGCTCGACAAGATCCGCCGCATCCGTGAGACGATCGGGCGGCGCGACATATTCCTCGAGGTCGACGGCGGCGTCACGCCGCAGACGGCGAGCGCCATCGTCGAGGCGGGCGCCGATGTTCTCGTCGCCGGCTCGGCCGTCTTCGCGGGAACGGGCGTCGCCGCCTATCGCGAGAATATCGCTGCGCTGCGCGGAGCGGCGGCCGCCGCCGGCTCGCTCGCCGTGTGACGGCTCGTCGCAGACGGCCGTTGCGAAACCGTCACGAAGGAGGAGGAGAGCATCAGCGCCGAGCCTCGAACGGACCACATCCGATGAACGACTCCATTCACAGGACGGCGAGCGAGGCGCGCGCCGATCTTCTCGAATTGCTGACCGCCCTGTCGCGATTGCGTGAGGAGGTCGTCGCCGACGGCGGCGCGCTCCTCGAGCGCTGGGGCGGGCCGTTCCCGCCGGACGCCGCGCCGGCGGCCGAGAATCTCGCGCATTACCTCGCTCTGCGCCGCCGCGACCTCAGCGATCTGCAATCTCGCCTCTCGGCCTTCGGCCTGTCCTCGCTCGGCCGCAGCGAAGCCAAGGTCATGGAGGCGCTCGACGCGCTGCTGGCGACGCTGCGTCGGCTGACCGGGGAGGCCGACGCCCCCTACCCCTCGCCCGCCGCCATGCGCGCCGGCGAGGACGCCCTCTGCGCCACACGCGACCGCATTTTCGGCGCCGTCCCCACGACGCCCCACGCCGTCGTCATGGTCACGCTGCCGAGCGAGGCCGCGAGCGATCCTTCGCTGATCCGCCGGCTGCTGGAGGCCGGCATGGGCTGCGCGCGCATAAACTGCGCGCATGACGACGCCGCCGCCTGGGAGGCGATGATCGCCAATATTCGCGCCGCCGAGAGCGCGCTCGGGCGCAACTGCCGCGTGCTGATGGATCTCGCCGGGCCCAAATGCCGCATCGAGCGATTGCGCGCTCCCGAGAAGCTGCGCCTCTATCGCGGCGACCGTTTCGCCATGGTCGCCGCGCTCGATTCGCGCGGCGTCGGGCCTGTCGCGATCGCGCCTTCTTTTCCGGAGGCGATCGGCCAGCTCACGCTCGGCGCCGAGGTGTGGATCAATGACGGCAAGATCGGCGCGCGCGTCGTCGGCGCGATCGACGGCGGCGTCGAGCTGGAGGTGTTCAGCGCGCGCGGCAAGGGCGAACGGCTCAAGGTCGAGAAGGGGCTGAATTTTCCGACCACCGATCTGCGCCTGCCGCCGCTGACGCCAAAGGATTTCCGCGATCTCGACTTCGTCGCCGCCAAGGCCGATCTCGTGGGCTTCTCCTTCGTCCAGGAGCCGGCCGACGTCGAGCTGCTGCAGGACCATCTGGCGGCGCGGCGCGGCGCGCTGCCGAAGCAGACGATCGTGCTGAAGATCGAGACGCCGCTGGCGGTGCGCAATCTGCCGCAGCTCATCATGCGCTCGGCGCTGCATCACCCGACCGCGGTGATGATCGCCCGCGGCGATCTCGCTGTGGAGCTCGGCTTCGCGCGGCTGTCGGAGATGCAGGAAGAAATATTGTGGCTGTGCGAGGCCGCTCATGCGCCGGTGATATGGGCGACACAGGTGCTGGACCAGTTCATCAAGGACGGCGCGCCGAGCCGGGCCGAGACGACCGACGCCGCCATGGCCCAGCGCGCCGAATGCGTGATGCTGAACAAAGGCCCCTATCTGGCCGAGGCGGTGACCTTCCTGCGGGACGTGCTCGCCCGGATGGATCGCCATCAATCGAAGAAATTCGCGCGTTACACGCCGCTGCGCGCCTGGGACTAAAAGCGCCGAAAAAGTTGCGGAGGCGACGCCAGGGCATTATGGGATAGCCGCCGCCCGGCGACTCGGCCAGGCGGCTCGATGGGGCGTCGCCAAGTGGTAAGGCAGCGGATTTTGATTCCGCCATACGGAGGTTCGAATCCTCCCGCCCCAGCCAGAATTCCGCAAATCATTGGAATCGCTAGAAAACCGCCTCAGCTGGGGCGCGTTTCCACATCCGTGTGACACATGGCTGGTACACCACGGAGAATTTCGTGCCCGCCATACCCCATGTCGTGCGTCGCGGCGCGTTCTATTATTGGCGGCGGCGACTGCCATCGGCGCTTGCCGAATCGAGAAATTCTGCGACGCTGATTCTCGGCCTGCGCACCAGCAACCCCGGGAGAGCGCGCTACCTCGCCGGCCAGATTTCCGCGCTCGCCGATCGTTGTTTTTTTCCGGCCGCCATGACCAGTCGCCTCTCACAGCAGCAAATTCAGAAGGTGTTCCGCATCGTCTTCACGCAGCACCTCGACAAGCTCGAGGCCGTAGCGGCGCGCGAACGCACGGAGAACGATTTCGATCCCGAGAAGAGCCGCCGCAGCGAGCGCGTGATGGGGCACGTCTATCGCCTGCTCGAGACGCGCGGACGCGCCGCCGCCGTCGACGAGCGCTCCGCCGCGCAAATGGCGGCGCAGGGGATGGGGCCGGACGAGATCGCCGAGATCACCTTCATGCTCGATCTCATGCAGCGCCAAAACGTCGCCGCCGAAAAGCAGGAGCGGCTCGCGACGCTCGTCGAGGAGGTCGGCGGCGAGCCCAATCCGATGAATCTCGCGCTCGCGCAGGAGACGGTCTACCGGGCCTTCGCCGAGGCGAATTTTCAGTCGGAGCGCCGGCATGACGGCGTGCGCGTCGAGATCGAGAAGACCATCGCCGACATTCTGAAGGATCACGCCAGGGCGCCCCGCGACTCGGTCGATCACGCCGAGACGAGGCTCGTCGTTGCGCCCCTCGCCTCATCCCCGATTGTCGTCCCTCGAGAAGCGGCCGCGACGGCCGAAGGCGCCCGAAACGAACATGCGCCGCCGCCTGCCGACCCCGCGCCGAGTCCCGCCAAGGCGGCGAGAACGAAGCCGTTGACGCTCGACGAGCATCCATTCGTCGTGTTCGCCGAGGGGGTCATCCAGAAGAATGCGGACGCCAAGGCCTGGGACACGAAATCCCAGCGTCAGGTGCGTCAGATTTCGCGGCTTTTCGCGAGGCTCCTCCTCGAGCAGGGCGTCGTCGAGTTCGAAGACATCCACCAGAAGCACCTGGGCGATCTCGACGACCTCTTCGGCGCTGTCGCCAAGAGCTACGGCCGCAGCCCGCGAGACAATCACCGGACGCTCGATCAGCTTCGCGCGATCGGCGCGGCCAAGCCGCCATCGGAGCGCGGCTTGGTCGCCGGAACGGTCAATCGGCATTTTTCATTTCTGGGCCAAGTCCTCGCCCATATTCGAAGCCGCGGCCACAAGCTCGACCGGGACATCGACATGACGCTGATGCGTCGCAAGTCCACGGAACGCGGGCGCACGAAGCGTGGACTCCTGACCGAAGCCGACGCCGGCGCCATCTTCCGCCTCGCCTTCTTTATCGGCTGCGCCGGTTGGAAAGACGACGAGATATTGATCCCAGGCCCGCACGTCTTCCACCGCGCGCTGTATTTCGCGACGCTCATGCTCCACTACACCGGAGCGCGGCGCGAGGAGATCTGCGGCCTCTCCGTCCGTGACGTGGCCTACGTCGACACGGTGATCGACGGCAAGTTACAACGCCTCCACTATATAAAGATCAGAACGAGCGAAATTCGGCGCATCAAAAATCTGTATTCCGAGCGCTTGGTCGTCCTGCACCCGGAGCTTATCCGCCTCGGCTTTCTCGATTATGTCGCGGCCGTGAGAGCACTCGGCTATGAGATGGTCTTCCCCGATCTCAAATCGCCGACATCCTCGTCACCTCTGGGCGATCGGCTCTATGACGAGCTGATCGACGGGCTGCACCAAGCCATTCCCGACGCCAAGGAGCGCAAGAAGGTCATCCATTCGATGCGCAAATCTTTCGGCAATTCATTGAAGCAGAAGGGGATTCATAGCGAGATTCGGAGCGACATCATGGGGCATTCGGGCGCCACCCCGACCGAGGAAATCTACTGCGACGCAATCGCGCTCGCCGACATGCTGCCGAGCATCATGAAGATTCCAATCGTGACGGCGCATCTACAGCCTCACCCGATCCGCCTGCTGCCCTGGGTGCAGGACAAGATGCCGCCGCCGTTCTCGCGGAAGCGGAAGGGGACGGATGGCGTGGGTCCGGGACGTAGGCGGATGAGAAAGACGAAGGGAGCACCGGACCGCTCGCGACCCTGAGCGGTCATTTAGATCCGAGACAAATAGCGCTGGCAAAACCTTTGATATCCGCGCACTTATGTTTCGGACTCAATATTATCGACGTCCAGTGATAGGGCAATGTGTAGGTTAGCTAATCTTGCCAAAAGCTCGGGCTCAAAAACCTCGCCACTGTTGTGATAAAACGTCCAGCCGATGAAAAACTCGATATGGCCGCCTGCGCTTCGGATTGATTCGAAATATTCTCTGAACGGCGAAAGACGGTCGAGCAATTCGTTTAGAGCCTCGACCAAGCCTCGCTCGCGGTATTCCGCTTCGCAAAGAGTCGCATACCAATAGCTGAGCTTATAAACACCGCTCAGTGGTGTCCCGACACGGGTTCTCCGCGCTTCACCCGCGCGCCACGTCCATTCTGGCTCAATGCCAAGAGCTGCTGTTATGTGTCGCGGATCAATGTCGGGGTGGCGAACTCGCAATGTCACTACGTATGAATAGTGCCTTCGTTCCGGTTCTTCGTCCTCGCCATGGGACATTTCTGCTCGTCCAATTGAGCGCGCATGAGAACTGACGCCCGATTTTTTTATGCGGCCGCGGCAACCCGACCGGCTCGGCGGATCATTCATCATAGGGGTCGATAAGCGCTCCGGTAGCGACGTCGCGACGCTCCCGCCGGATTATCGTCGCTCTCAACTCCCAATACGGCATGTGTCTATCAAAACAAATGCTCTCGGCGAGGGACATACCGTCGGCGAGCTCGACATGGCCAAACCGAGCCGAGCGGCAGATAATCCCTTCAGCGGCTCTCGATAGATCAACGACCTCCAGCTTCCAGGAGCAATCATCACCCCATATGCACCCCGCAACAAAGCCAGTTGTAAGAGACATCCAGCGACCAAACGAAAGTTTGCTGCCATACTCGGTCGTTTCTTCACCACAATGCTTTTCTGCTTTTCCCTCAAACCACCAATCTTCGCTTTCTCGACCGCTTTCCTGATTCGTTATTATCACCTTCTTGTAGCGCGGCACAAAGAATTCAACAGGGCAGAAACCAATCGGCGCGGGCTCTTCGCCGCCCAAATCTACGCAATCAGGTAAACTCATTACTCGAGTCGATGAATAGTCTCTGGAGTAGAGGGCATACCACGCTCCGTCGATCTCGAATGGTTCAAAAGTAGTCAAGGCATAACCGGGATAGTTCCGTATATATTCTCCGATCTGTGTATCTCCATCGAAGATTTTGACCTGCGATGATCCCCAACTGCCAGTCCGATGCGGCTCGACGTTTGCCTCGACCCGAAACCGCCTAGCTTCTAATCCAGCTTTCACGGCGCCCCCCTCGACTACAATTCAAAGCACAATATCGCTAAAGCCCCTCGGGCGAACAGCCTGCGACCGCCCTCGCGCAACGGACGGCGCGTTTCGGATTTCGATGCCCGAAATAATCCCGCCGGTATACCGCCTCGCGCGAAAGTCCGGAAATGGCGCCTCACGGAAATTCGAACCCGGCCACCAGCTTCGCCCTCCCCTCCTCCACAGAACACACCGCCATTGCGAACAAAACAAGAATCATGATTCAGTCCGCTGGCCCGCTCACCCTGCCGATTCGCCCATGACCGCTGTCGCATATCTCGAAAAGCTCAATGCCGAACAGCGCCGCGCCGTCGAGCACGGGCTTGCTGACGGCCCGTCGGCATCCGTCGGCGGCCCGCTGCTCATCATCGCGGGCGCCGGCTCCGGCAAGACGAACACGCTCGCTCATCGGGTCGCGCATCTCATCGTCCGGGGCGCGGATCCGGGGCGCTTATTGCTGATGACCTTCTCCCGCCGCGCGGCCGCCGAGATGACGCGGCGGGTCGAGCGCATCTGCGCCGAGGCGCTGGGCGCAAAGGGCGGCGGCGACGTCCTCGCCTGGGCCGGCACGTTTCATGCGATCGGCGCCCGGCTACTGCGCGAATACGCCGGCCCCATCGGCCTCGATCCCGCCTTCACCATTCATGATCGCGAAGACTCCGCCGATCTGATGAATCTCATCCGCCATGAGCTCGGCTTCTCCAAGACCGAGAGCCGCTTCCCGACCAAGGGCACGTGCCTCGCGATCTACTCCCGCGCCGTGAACGCCGAAATCCCGCTCGAGCAGGCGCTGCTCGGCGCCTTTCCCTGGTGCGCCCGCTGGCACGAGGAGCTACGCCGCTTATTCGCCGCCTATGTCGAGGCGAAGCAGGCGCAGAATGTTCTCGATTACGACGATCTCCTGATCTACTGGGCGCAGATGATGCAGGACGAAGCCCTCGCAGAGGAGATCGGCGGCCGCTTCGACCATATTCTCGTCGACGAATATCAGGACACCAATCGTCTCCAGGCCTCCATCCTGCTCGCCCTGAAGCCGAAGGGCCAGGGCCTCACCGTCGTCGGCGATGACGCCCAATCCATCTATTCCTTTCGCGCCGCCACTGTGCGCAACATTCTCGAGTTTCCGAAGAGCTTCACGCCGCCGGCGGAAGTCGTCACGCTCGACCGCAATTATCGCTCGACCGAGCCGATCCTCGTCGCGGCCAACGCCGTCATCTCGCTCGCCGCCGAGCGCTACGCCAAGAACCTCTGGACCGAGCGTCGCTCCTCGGAGCGCCCGCAGCTCGTCACCGTGCGCGATGAGAGTGATCAGGCGCGTTTCATCGCCGAGCGTGTGCTCGAGGCGCGCGAAGCCGGCATGACGCTGAAGCAGCAGGCGGCGCTGTTCCGCGCCTCGCATCACAGCGCCATGTTGGAGCTGGAGCTCGCCCGCCGCAACATTCCCTTCGTGAAATTCGGCGGGCTGAAGTTTCTCGACAGCGCGCATGTGAAGGATGTTCTCGCTTTGCTGCGCTTCGCGCAGAACCCGCGCGATCGCGTCGCCGGCTTTCGCATTTTGCAAGTCCTGCCCGGCGTCGGCCCCTCCTCCGCGCAGAAGATTCTCGACTTCCTCATCGAGCGCCCGGACCCGCTCGCCAGCCTCGCCGAGGCGCCGACGCCGCCGCGCGCCGGCGAGGAGTGGCGCGGCCTCGTCGCCACGCTGCAAATGCTGCATGCGAAAGAGGGCTGGCCGGCGGAAATGGAAGCGGCGCGCCGCTGGTATGAGCCGCATCTCGAGCGCCTGCACGAGGACGCGCCGAGCCGCCTCGCCGATCTCGTCCAGCTCGAGCAGATCGCCGCCTGCTATCCCTCGCGTGAGCGCTTCCTCACCGAGCTGACGCTCGACCCGCCGGACGCGACCAGCGACGAGGCCGGTCCGCCTCTGCGCGACGAGGATTATCTCATCCTCTCGACGATCCATTCCGCCAAGGGGCAGGAGTGGAAGTCGGTCTTCGTGCTGAACGCCGTCGACGGTTGCATCCCCTCCGATCTCGCGACGGGAACGGGGCGGAGATAGAGGAGGAACGCCGGCTGCTCTATGTCGCGATGACGCGCGCGAAGGACAGCCTGCGCCTTGGTGACGCCGCAGCGATTTTTCACCCACGGCCAGCCGGCGCAGGGCGACCGGCATGTCTACGCCGCGCGCACGCGATTCATTCCGGCGGAGATGCTGCGGTTTTTCGACTGCGTGAGCTGGCCGGCCGTGGCGGCGGTGGGCGAGCGTCTCGCCGGAGGTGGGCTGCGGGTCGATGTGCGGGCGAAGATGCGGGGGATGTGGGGATAGCAAAGGGAAGGTTTCTATGCAGTTCGGCCTCCTTTTTTATTCTCGGAACTTGAATTCGATTATTGGGTCGTGAGGCTGCTGGCAGTTAGCTGTCGGGGGGAGTCTTGCCTTAATGCGCTCGATCACAGCCGGGCCATATTTGTCGACCAACCGCTCAAGAAACTCAGGCTCAATCGCGTTGACGAAGGCTAGAAGGCCAGAGAGACGCGCAGTTTCATGGCCATTGAGCTGCCCGAGCGCGTAATGGTGCAACGCGGCGCGGATATCTCTTTTCCGATCCCGTCCCAGTGACACCTTTCCATCGTCAGCGAGGACCAAGCCAGTTACGACTCGCCGGTACTTTCTTGTCGCGAGGACCGTTTTGTCCTCATTCAGACGCAAGTGCGGCGAGGCGACTTCCCGAATAATGCGTCTGAGCACGCGCTCTATGCCAATAAGATTATGAGCTCGCTTCGCGGAAAACGTCAGGTCATCAGCGTAGCGGGTGTACTTGACTTTCTCCTTGGCAACGGCTTCGGTAACGCGCTGGTCGAACTCTCTCATCAGGATGTTTGAAAGATGGGGCGATGACGGTGCACCAATTGCAAGACGCAGTACTGAGCCGTATTTCGTTCGCCGGAACAATAAGTTTGCGCTCAGACGTATATCGTCTACGTCCTTGAATACCGAATGCCGGCGGCAATACGCCGCCCAGTCGTCGGCTTTAATCGAGGGGAAGAAGTCGGCGAAGTCGAACTTGAGGATTGCTCCACCACCGGCATGAACAGCAGCGTTGTCTCTTATCGACCGGCCCTCCCGGTAAGCCATTGCTGCGTCATGTACGGGGAGTCGGGACAGTATCTCTTCAACAATGATCCTCTGGAGGAATTTAACTTCTCGCGCCGGCTGCGATATGATTCTTTCGCCACCGCGCCTTTTAGGTATCGAATATGTTTTGTAGCGGGACGGCGCTGTCGCGATGATCGTTCGAACGTCGCGTTCGCTAAGACCCGAAGCTGCCACGAGCGCCTGAACCACGTCAGACACGTTGCATCCCTTTAGCTGCTTGCTGGATTGCGGCAAACCTTAGCTTGTCTTTTTCCTTCCAATGTTCTCTGATCACTGCTCGACGTCGCATTTTGCTTGTATCCTTGGTTCCTTCTTTTACGGGCAACGTCGCCGCGTCTACGCCCTTTGCTATACTGCTTGCGGTCTGCACGTAGTAGTCATTCGTTCCCTTCGAAACAGTTGTGAGCCAGTCAACAGCAGCCGCGCAACGTAGATACCCACGAATCTGGTCATCGCTCTTCTCGGCCCCTAGGACCTTCAGCAACCATGATATCTCCCGAAGAGTGAGTGCTCCATATTCCTGTACCAGTCCTACAATTAGTTTTATCACATGCCCCGCTCGATGAGGGTCGAAGGTGGTCGGCTCTCGGACTGTGTTGACCCGGCGTTCCAGAGGCCCCTCCAACATCTCCACTAGCTTTTTCTTGTCCACTTTTGCGGCGGATTTTCCCTCCAGGCCAACGTCGTGGTCTGCAATTACATGGATCGCCTCGCGACCGACTTCGCGCTCGATGCGCCGAAGTGGTCCGAGTTTTACGAATGACGGCTCATTCCAGTGCTCTTCTTTGATCACGACGAACAGGCGTTTCATGATCTCGTCGATCATGGAAAAAGCCCCGAGTTCGGCGAGGCTGCCGGCACTTTCGCAAAAGATGATGATTAGCTCAACGATCTGAGCGAGATCCGTCTCGAATATGAGTATGTCGTCGTAGCTTTTATGGAAATCATATTGCTTCGTGATGTCCTCCGCCTGGATCAATTCCCGATCCCTCAAGGGCTTTGGAGGAAGCGCTTTGAGGAAAGCGTCCCTAAGAGATTTCGGGACAGGGTCTCCAATATCGCCGTATTTCCCGCCGCACAACAACACGACGTCGAACGGCTCCTTCACGTGGATTCGTTCGGCGTCGATTTCTTCGACGAAAGGCAACAAGTGCTTACCTTTAAGGACTCGGAAGACGGCTTTGCGCCATCGAGCGGAGCGGTCCCACGGACGATGGCGCAAAGCCGTCTTCCGAGGCCGCAAGTGAGGACAATAAAGTTAGACCTAGCGAAGCGCCGGGCCACGTGCCTGACGGCACGTTACGCGTAAGCATAAACGAAGCTATTTCGTAACCATCGGCCTGTCAATCGCGCCTCCCGGGGATTGCCCCGTCGGCCAACAATGCAGCAAGACGGAAGCCAAAACGAACTCCGAATCCAAAAGCGCTTGACGACGTCGTCGAGAAGGTCGCCGTCTTTGCTCATGCGTCCCTCCCGCGCGTTTTCGGGCCGCGGCCGCGGGCTCCGGAGGCCGCGACGAGCGTCGCGACATCCTCGCCGGTGAGAAATCTCCGCGCGAGCAGAGCCTCAGCGATCCTCTCGACGTCGGCGCGCCGCCTGCGCATCAGGGCGAGCGATCGCGCATACAGACGGGAGAGGTCGGCCTCGACGATGTCGCGCAGCTCGCGGTCATAAGCGAGCGATGCGGCCGCGTCGCTTCGATGCAGCAGCGTCGCCCCCAGCCCGTGCGCGGCGTGGCCCTCGGCGAGCGCGCGCGTCGCCATGGCCAGATCCGCCACCGCGCCGGTCGACGCCGCGCCAAGAATGGCTTTTTCTGCCGCCCGCCCTGCGAGCAGGATCATGACGCCGGCGTCGAGATCGGCCCTGGTCGGGAACGCTGGCCGTCGTCCTGCGGCGCGCGTTTCCCCTCCCGATGCGCCGCGCGGGATGATCGAGGCCGATGCGATCTGCATTTCGGCCTCCCGATAGGCGACGCAGTGCCCCGCCTCATGGACGGCGGCGACTCGGCGATCCGCCGGGGTGCGTTCGTCGGGCGGCGCGATGATGCGCAGCAAATCGTCCAGGGCCGGCGCACGCCCGGCCTCGCGGGCGGCCTGGAGCATGTCGCGCGCCCAGTCGGCGGCCTGCGCAGGCGTCGCGGCTGGGCCGGCGAGGCGAAAGGCCGCACGGAGGTCCGCATCGGCGACAGTGGAAAGCGCGCCGCCGAGCCGCCAGCGCAGCACGCGCATGAGCGATTCCGCGCCCGGCGGGCCGACGTCGACGCGTCGCAATCGTCCGGGTCTTGTGGCGGCGGCGTCGATGGCGTCGCCGCAATTCGAGGCGGCCACAATGATCACGCCCTCATGATTCTCGAGGAGGGTCAGCACGAGGGTCACGAGCGGCGCCCAAAAATCTCGCCCGCGGCGGTCCATCGACGCTCTGTCCGGACAGGCCGCGTCGAATTCATCGAGGCAAAGGATACTGGCGCCAGCGGTCGCCGCGGCGGTGCGCGCCGCATCGAAGGCATCCTGCACCGCGCGGGCGATCGTGCCGAGATGGCCGGCGTCGCCGCTTCGCGCGAAAATTTTTCCACATGAGTCGACGACCAGGGGCGCTCCTAAAGCGCGAGCAAGGACTGCGGCGAAGGTCGTCTTTCCGGCGCCGGGCGGGCCTGCGAGCAGCACGGCGGTCGTCGGCATGTCGCGCCAACGGATGCGACCGGCGCGATAATCGGCGACGCCCGAGACTATATCCTCCGCCAACCGGCGGAGATCAGCGGGGAGGCAGTCGAGCGGCGGGACGTCGGCAACGGCGCCGCCGACGTCCGCTTTCTTGGACTCCGCGGCGCGGAGGAGATTGGCAACGACATCGCGTGCGGATGCGCCGGCGCGGAAAGCGCTGACCGTCTCGGCGAATGTCAGCGCCAGCTTGGCTCCATCGGGAATCTCCGCCGGCGCCTTGCCGCGCGCGTGCTTTCTCAGGAGCCGGCGAAGAATATTCGCATCGGGCGGCGCGACGGAAATGCGCACGTCCGCCGCCGATAAAAGCGCGGACGGCAGGAGCGATTGCGGATCCTGCGAGACGCCGATGACGGGACGCCCGCCCGCGAGGGCCAAGGCCACTTCGTCATTGCCTTTCGCCGGGTCGTGCTCGCGCCGGGAGGAGCCGTCACGTGACACACAGAGGACTCGCGCCGAGTCGCGCCGCAGCACACGCGTCAGCGGGCCGCACCATTCGGCGCCGGGCGCCTGGACGATGACGGCGACCGGGTCCCCGCGTCGGATGCGCTGGCGCAGCGCGGCCGGCAGCGCCGCCCGCAGACATTCCCATGCGAGCGCATCGGCGACGGAGCCAGCCTTCTGCGCCGGCTCGTCGGCGTCATCGTCCACCGCGTCGAAAATGTCGTCCTCGCCTCCGAGGCGCCCTAGCTTGCTCATTGGCCCCTCCCGCGAGCATTGGCCACGGCGTTGGAAGTATCGCGCTCGAAAAGCATCCGCGTCTTGTCGACGGCGTCAGAAATGGAGAATGGATCGGCGTACATCGTGAAGGTCCCACTGATACGAACTGAAGAAGAGGAACAGCGGCGCTGGAACGGCGGGATCGCCGCATCGGCTGTCGAAGTCCGAAGGAGCGCGGAAAAAGCCCCGCGCTCTTTCGAGTCGCCGCGATCAGAGCCCGAACTGGCGCCCGCCAGCGCGGACGCGCCGCGCCGCCTCGCTCTCGACAGGCTGCTGAACTTGCGCATCCCGCTGCGGCCGAAAGCGCATAGCGCCCCGGGCCTCCGCGACGTCCGCGAAGGGGCGATCCATGACCGCCTGGCGCATGCCTCGGTTGTGATCGAACGTGGCGGCCATGGGCCGCAGCAGCGCGTTCATCTGGTGGTCCAGCTCATGGCGGAGCACGTCGCTCAGGGCGGCGATTTTCGCAGTCGCCGGAGCGCCCAAGAAGCGATCGATGTCCTCTCCATGAAGAACCACGTCCTCCGAGAAACCGGCTTGGCCCAGCCAATCGACGGCAGCCACCGTCGCGGTTTCGATGCCCGCAAACCCTTGCTGGCGCAGCCACGACGCCAGGGTGAGATTCAAGGCGCGTATCTCGCGCTCCGATCGCTTTCTCTTGGTCGGCTCCGTTGCGCCGCCGCCGCGGCGCACTTGCAGCGCCGCCGCCCAGCCTTCGTAGACCGTCAGAATATCCGCGTCGAACCAGCCGCTGATGTCTTCGGCGTCATGCGAGAGCAGACGATTGCGGTTCAGCGCGTAGTCCGGCGACACGACAAAGGCGAAGGCGGCGCGCGTGTAGGGGATTTTCACGCCCTGCCAGACCTCTGCGCCGGTTTCCGCGAGGGATTCGATGATCGCCGTCTCCAGAAGGCGGCCATGTCTCTTCACCACCGATGCGCAGGTCGACAAGACGCGGGAGAGCGCCGGATCGAAAAGCGGCTCCGGCGGAAACTTCGTCGCGACCGCGCTGAGGACGGCGGCGCGGGCGGCTTGGGTGAGCTCGTCGCTGCAACGGACAGGCTCGGGACGCGGGGGCTGATTACAGTTGACAGGCATGTCTCTTCACTCCTTTTGCTCGAGAGCACGCACTGCTTAGATCACAAAATAGGAATTGACGCACTAAATGGCATGTTTTATAGTTAACAGATGATGACCAAGCAGCCCATCCCCGCCCTTTCCGCGGCGCAGCTCCGAGCCGCTCGAGGGTGGCTGAACCTCTCGCAGCAGGACCTCGCCGACGCCTGCCTGGTCAATCGCAGGACGATCGCCGAATTCGAACGCGGCGCGACCGCGCCGCACGACAGGACCCTGTTGGATCTCCAGCGGGCGCTCGAGGATCGGGGAATTGAGCTTCTGTTCGAGAAAGGTGTCGCGGTCGGAATACGACTATCCACGGCCGCCGCCGTGAAGTCCGGCTGACGGGACGACAACAGCGCGATCGCGCCCGTCGATCCGCGACCGAAACTCCGAGAAACCGCGTGGCGGCGCCGACGCTATCCGTTCGAGCTCTCGACCGGCCGCGTCGGGAAGCGCGCTTCGCCGCCTGTCTCCAGCAGCATGATCGCGCCGACCGGAAAGGAGCGCGCGACCGAGACCAGCAGGGAGCGCACATGCTCGTCGTCCCACACCCAGCCGCGGTGAAAATCGGGCAGCTGAATCCGGCCGGCGACCATGTCCTCGAGGATTTGGTCCTCGAGGATTTGCGACAGGCTGATTTTGGTGGAGGCGAAGGTCGTCATATGCGTCGTCTCACGATAGCTTTTTTCTCGTCTTGCGGGCCGGCGGCGCGGCGCGGGCGGCTTTGATCTTCTCGAGGAGCTTTTCCGCCGGCTCGTCGCTCGGGTCCTGGGGGACGAGCTCGCCGCGAAAGGCTTTGGCGAGGATCGCCTGATCCAGACGATCGAGAAGCGCGCGCGCCGAAGCCGCCTCAGCGGCGATGCGGTCGATTTTCGCGAAGGCGGCTTCGATGCGGCGGACGATTTCGCGTTGTTCGGCTCTCTCGCACCAAGGAAACACCGTTGCTCGGAGAAACTTCATATGTCGACTGTAACCTTTGTCGGGCAGCCGAACTGCAAGCAGAGCAAAATATAAATATTGTATGTCAAATTCAGCTTTTACTTTAAGAACCTTTACGCCATCCGCTCCTTGTATGAATGGAATCTCGATCAGCTTAACGCATCGGGTATGGTCGCCAAAAACAACAAAAGGCGGCATAGCTGTTTGGACCATATCATCTCGGTCAGACCAACCAGCAATATATGGCTCACCTTGATCAACGATCGGAAGCTTGCCTGCCTCCCTGTATTCCTTTGTAGGAAGCTTACGGCGAGAGTCGGTCACGTCTACAAAGACCGCGCTAAAGACCTTCCATTCCCAACCTCTAGGCAATTCATCTTGCGGCCATTCACCACGTTCAGATTGATCCAAACCAAGCGCCGATAGGCAGCGACGATCAGTAAGCGCACTCTTGCTTGCTGCTCGGAACCCAGTTGTCAAATTGCCACTGAAGGCCTTTTCCAAAATCGCCTGTTTAGCGCGGGCGACGAGGGTGGGGATGCGGTCGAGATCGGCGCGGGCGCGTTTCGCGCTCGCGTCCAGCGCATCCAGTTTGGCGACGATGCGGCGTTGTTCGGCGAGGGGCGGCAATGGGATGCGAACTCGTTGCATGCCTCCTTGCGTCAACTTCAAGCGGGTCGTGCCACTAACAAATGGAAGCCAATCGATCGCGTTGAGCCACCGCACCAAAAAGCCGACCGAGATGCCCCCGCTCGGCTCGATGATATGAGCGTGATTATTCACCCAGAAGCGCCCATCGACAGCATAGGCGACTCCGCGCTCCGGCTGATCAAAATACCCACCATCTTCTGCGAGCAGCACGTATTGTCCGTCAAAAATATAATCATCGATATGATCGACGACGCCGTTCGCGCCGTAATACGCATATTTTCCTTGCCGCGACTGTCGCTGCTCCTGATTGAGAGGAATGCGACGGCCGTCGTGAAGGGTGATGACTTCCGTGAGCGGAGCTTCTGACCACCCGTCTCTCAGCTCGCTCATTGCGCCGCCTCGGCAGTAATCCCCTCGCTCCCCTCCAGCTCCTCGCTCAAAACCTCGATCTCCGCGAGCGCGCTTCTGAGATGCCCGAGGATCGCGCCGATCAACTCCTCCGGCTCGCTCATCGCATCTTCCGGGTCGCTCGACGTGTCGCGCAGCCAGGCGAGGTCGAGATTGTCGCCGCGCGCGGCGATGTCGACGCGGGAAAAGCAGCGGAAGCGTCCCTCCTCCCCTTCGTCCCGGCGAGCGCCGCGGCCATGCGGATCGTCGCCGAAGGCCTGCTCGAATTGGGCGAAATGCGCTGGCGTCAAAGGACTCGTCTTGCCGAAGGCGGGCATGTTGGCGCGCAGATCATAGACCCAGACCTGGCTCGTCTGCCCGCTGTCGGCCTCGCCCTTGGTGAAGAAGATCACATTGGTCTTCACGCCCTGCGCATAAAAAATGCCGGTCGGCAGGCGCAGGATCGTGTGCAGATCGCAACGGTCCATCAGCATGCGGCGCAATTCGCGCCCGCGTCCATCCTCGAACAAAACATTATCCGGCACGACGACGGCGGCGCGGCCTCCGGCTTTGAGCTTGCGGATACAATGCTCCACGAAGGGCAATTGATAGGAGGAGACCGAGGCCGTCACGGTGAGATCGTCGCGCGAGGGCCGTCCGCCCGCCGGGCCGAAAGGCGGATTTGTGAGGATGAGATCGGCCTTCTCGAGATCGGCGCCAGCCGGCGAGAGCGTGTCGCCGAGCTCTATGCGCAGGCTGTCGACGCCATGCAGAAAGAGATTCATCAGCAGCAGCCGATAGACGCCCTCGACATTCTCCATGCCATGGAGGGCGTAGCGGAGCTGGAACTCCTGCTGCTTCGGCGCGAGGGTGAAGAGATCGTCGGTCTCCGCCTTGATGAAGCGATTGGCGGCGATGAGAAAGCCGCCGGTGCCGGCCGCCGGGTCCTGGATCACCTCGCCGGCCTTGGGCTTCATGAGCCGCACCAGCAGGTCGATGAGCACGCGCGGGGTGAAATATTGCCCGGCGCCGCGCTTCGTCTCCTCGGCGTTCTTCTGCAACAGGCCTTCATAGAGATCGCCGAAGGAATCGCGCTCCTCGGTGAACCAATGCAGATCGTCGATGGCGGCGATGAGCTTGTCGAGATTGACCGGCTCGCGGATGAAGGTCGCGGCATTGGCGAAGATCGCCTGCACGGTGCGGTCACGCTTCTTCTGCGGATCGCCGAGATCGGCCAATATGCGGCGATAGAGCGCGAGCCTCGTGACGCCTTCTTGCGCGACGATATCGCGCCAGCGCGCGCCCTCCGGGAGCTTGTTCTCCTCGAGCTTTCGCTCGGCCAGCATCTTCAGGAACAGCAAATAGGTCAGCTCGGTGACATATTGCTGATAGGTGATGCCGTCCTTGCGCAGGACCGCGCAGAGGCGCCAGAGCTTGTTGACGAGGTCGGACGAGGGATTCATCTCAGCTCCAAATCGGCCGGTCAGCTCGCCCGGCCCCAAATGGCTTCGTTAAGGTCCGCGAGGACATCCTGCAAGCGGTGGTCGAATTCGGCGTTTACGGTCTCATAGCCGCCCTGAGCGGCGAAGGCCGGCTCCGCCAGAATGGCGCGGTCGCCGACGGGCTGCTCTTTCAGGACGCGGCCGATCCGGCGCAGCCATTGTTTCTGCTTCTGCGTCCAGGGCTTCGCGGCTTCGATCTTGGCGAGCGCCGAGTCGACGCGGGCCGCATAGGGGACGAGCGGATCGCCGAGCGCCGCCTGGCGGACGAAGCCGATGATATGGGCGGCGATGTCCGCATTGCGGGCCCGGCCGTAGGCGCGGCGCAGGCTCGCTTCCGAAAAGCCGTGCTCGTCCAGCTCGGCGGCGAGCGACTTCAGCTCCTTGCGGGTGAGCTCGCGCGGGCGCTGGGTCGCGGCGATCATGGCCGCGGAGGCGTTCATATTCTCGCGCACGAAGCGCTCGAAGGCGGAGATGAAATCCTCCGGACTCGCCGCGCCGGCGAAGACGTCCTCTACGGCGACGAGTTCGTCCGCATGGGTGGAGATGAAGATGCCGCGATCGCGGGCCGCCGGACGCGCGCCGGCGGCGATCGCCAAGGCCCCCGCCTGGGCCTGGAGCCAGGCCGGAGCCTCATGCGGCGGCGCGGCGCGCAGGCGCGCGAGGAAATCGCGGGGCGGCATGCCGGCCGCACGCTCGAAGGCTTGCGCCTGCGCGTCGGTCAGATGCTTGAAGGCGCGCCGGAGCCGCACGAGGATCTCGTCCCGGACGAAGCTGCGATCCTCGTTGGTCGGCGCGCGCTGGAGATCGGTGAGCAGCGTCTCCAGCGGAATATTCGGATCGACCACGACGGGGCGCATGTCGGTGACGGTCTGGAGATTGGCGTATATGTCCACCGCATCGAAGATGCGGAAGATTTCCTTGCCGATCGCCGGCGAGAGGCGAGTCGCGCGGCCGATCATCTGGTCATAGAGAATGCGGCTGTTGACGCGGCGCACGAAGACGAGATTGCAGATGTCCGGCACATCGACGCCGGTCGTCAGCAGATCGACCGTCACCACATATTTCGGGCGGGGATCATTGCGGAAGGCGCGGATATGGTCGCCCGGCCGATCGACCTTGCCGGTGATCTTCTGCACGAGGTCGTGCGGCTGCGGGCCATATTCCGTCTCGAGAGCGTTGCGCAGCTCCGCGACGAGCGTGTCGGCGTGATCGTCGCGGGCCGCGAATAACAGGGTCTTGCCGGGCGCCGACGGCGGAATCTCCGCGGCGACGGCTTCGGCGACAACGCGATTGAATTCGATCGAATAGACCTTCTTGTTGAATTCCTGGACCTCGAACTCGACCTGATCCGGCGTCTGGAACAGGTCGATCTGACCGGTGCGCGGGTCGATGATCTCGACATCCTCGCCCGCCGCGAAGGTAATGCCCGCCAAGGCCAGGGCCGTCTTGATGCGGCGTGGCGGGGCGTGGTCGATCAGATAGCCGTCCACCACCGCCTGACGATAGCCGTAGCGATAGACCGGCGCGCCGAAGATCTCCGCCGTATGCAGGGCCG
The DNA here is from genome assembly GCF_015709455.1 of Methylosinus sp. H3A. Lineage (NCBI taxonomy): Bacteria > Pseudomonadati > Pseudomonadota > Alphaproteobacteria > Hyphomicrobiales > Methylocystaceae > Methylosinus > Methylosinus sp. H3A. The sequence continues at coordinate 2,750,190 of NZ_JADNQW010000005.1, read as the reverse complement.
GCGTCGCGGTGAGAGCGATCTTCGTCGCGTCGAAATAGTCCAGCACCCGGCGATATTTCGACAGATAATCGTCGAGCGAGCGGAACTCGAGATCCTCCTCGCGTAGCTCCGCGTCGAGCGTGTAGCCGCGATGGGCCTCGTCCACGACGATGCAATCATAGACGCCGGGCGTCGGCCGGTCCTCCTCGCCGTCCGGCGACAGAACGCGCTTCACCATCGCCTGCACCGTGGCGACATGGACGCGGTCCTCCTTGTCCGGCAGCCGCTTGTCGAGCCCGGCGACATTGTAGCTCTCGGAGAATTTCAGCAGCCCCTCGAGTTCGGTGTTGGCGAGCGCTCGAAGCGTCTGCTCGCCGAGCGCGTTGCGATCCACCAGAAAGAGGATTCTCCGGAAACGCTTGTGCTTGAGCAGTCGATACATCAGGGCGATGCAGGTGCGCGTCTTGCCCGTGCCGGTCGCCATGGCGACGAGAATGTCGCGCTGGCCGCGGCCGATCGCCTCCTCGATCGCGACAACGGCCTCTTGCTGAAAGGGATAGAGGCCCGCGTAATCGAAGGGCTCCGCGGCGAGGCTGGCCGCATCGGCGACCTGGGCGAGCTTGTCCTTCAGGTCCTGGGGGCTGAACCAGTCGCTCAGCGGCACTGGGGGGTTAAACTCGCGGCGCGCGTCCCGGAACCAGACGCCCGACAATGTCGGCATTTGCTTGACATAGGGACGGCCATTGGCGGCGAAGAGGAATGGGATCGCGCCCGGCGCCTCTCCGGCGATCTCCGGCGGGAGCCGCTGCGCGTCCGAGAGCTCGACGCCCTCGGCGTAGCGCGCCGTCTGAGCGAGGACGGCCGGCACATTCCTGCTCGCGCGCTTGGCTTCGATCAGGCCGACGCAACGGCCGTCAATGAAAAGCGCGTAGTCGGCGGGTCCGGTCGCCGTCGGCCATTCGGCGATGGCAATGGCGGCGGCGTCGCCGGGGCGGGCGCCCCGCGCGTATCGGAGCGTCGCGGAATCGACAGTCCATCCCGCGGCCGCCAGCTTCGAATCGATCAAGACCCGCGTGTCGGCCTCGTCCATTTCGATATTGGCGTCGGCGGTCTCGGCCGCCTGCTGGAGCGAGGCGATTTGCGCGGGCGCGCGGGTCTGCGCTTCCGTTCGGAGCAGGTCGAGCGCGCGTTGCGCATCCTCGCGCGCCGAAGCCTCTTCCGTCGCCAGCCGCTCCCATTCGGCGCGCTCCTCGGCCTCGCGTCGCACGAGCGACTCGGCGTCGAGCCGGGCGCGAGCGGCCTCGTCGGCCTCCCGCCGGGCTCTTTCCGCCTCGCCTTCCGATGCGGCGAGACGGGCGCGTAGGCGCTCGATCTCGCCCGCGAGCTCCGCGGCCGCGTTCCTCGGCGGCTCCGGAGGGCTGAAGGGCGCAATGGTCAGTTTCCGTTCGGCGCCATGAACCCGGACGTGCCAAACGGCGAGCTGATGGGCCAATTTCAGGCCGGTCAGCGCCTGTTGCGGCGTGCCGACGTTTTCGTGCAAGGCTGCATTGCCGGCCCGTCGCAGGAAATGCAGCACGTCGCCGGCCTGCCGGGGAAGCCGGCCCTCCTGCTGCAAAGTCCGCAGGGTTTCATCGAGATTCGCGCGCCGATCGAGAGCGAGGCCGCTTCTCGCGGCCAGGGATTTAGCCAAGTGTTCCGCGAATTGCCGCAATTTTCCGAGCGCGGTCGGCGCGTCCTGATGGAACGCCCATTCCGCGAGGGCGCCAAGCCGCGCGAGCTCGGGATCGAACTCCGTCAGGAACAGGAAATTTCGGGAATGCGGCGGCACTGGTGTTTCGGAGTTCGCAATTTTCGACGCTATATTTTGGTCCAATCTATCGAATCCGGCAACTCCACCTCTGGGGCCGCCTCGGTGTCCAGACTCGCGCAAGCCGCATCGCCGTGCTCGGCGCTGTTGGTCTCGGCACTCCTGACTTCAGCCGCGCCCGGCTTCTCGCGCCCTTGCGTGGCGGCTCGGCGACGCGCTTTCGGGCGTCTCGGACGCCGATCTCGTCGCGACGATCCGCCTCGCCGGGCCCGGCGCGACGCCGGCCCATACGGCGCATTGGGCGCGCGACGTCCTCCACGCCGCCCGCGCCGCGCGCCGTGACGCCGGGCTCGACGACCTACTGCGCGCGGTCGCCCCGCCCGATCATCGCTCCCCCGCCGACCGGCGCGTCGCCGCCGTCCATGAGGCCGGGCATTGCGTCGCCTATCTCGACGCGGGACTGACCATCGCCTCGACCTCGATCGTGGCGCGCGGCGACTCTGGCGGGGAGACCCGCGCCGCCGGGAGGCGACCCGAGTTCCCGACGCGCGCCGATCTCGACGCCGGCGTCGTGATCCTGCTCGCGGGGCGTTCCGCCGAGGAGGTCGTCCTCGGCGCGGCGTCCACCGGCGCCGTCGTCGATCTGGCGATGGCGACGCGCGCGCTCGCCGACGGGCACGGCGCCCACGGGCTGGGCGACACGCTGCGGCACCGGCCCGACCCGGCCGCGTCCTTGAACTTCGATCATGGATTGCGCGGAGCCGTCGAGGCGGATCTCGCCCGGCTGCTCGACCGCCGCTTCCTGACCGGGGACGACGTCGCCGCCCTCTTGGCGACGTCGCCGATCCGCAATGTCGGCCCGAAGGACGGAGCGAAGAACGCCATGCCCGGCCCGAAGATTCGCGGACCGAAGGTTCGCGGGAGAAATTCATGAGCCGGGACGCCGATCTCCTCGACGCCGCCGCCGCCGCGTGCCTATGGACGGTGCGCGAGCGGCTCGGCGCCCACCTCTACCGCGCCGCCGAGTTCGCCGCTCCGTGCGATCGAGAGCGCTGTCCTAGACGAGGCCGATCGTCGAGCCCGACAAAACAATGAAATAGACAGCACGGTCGAATGCGTCCCACGGGTGTCGCCAGCAACCTAGTCCTCTAGACTCTGTGCCGTATTGTTGGCGTCTCCACATTGCAACCAGGAGTGATCGCTTTCTCGTTGGAAGCATACAGGAGGCGTGAAGCCCGATATGCACTATGTTTCTCGAACCAATTCCTCATTCGACGTTTCATCGCCCACGACACACATGAGAACGCCGGCCTGCATCGTCAGCACTCCTCCTTCGAGCGCATCGTCGATCTGCTTTTGGATGACGTCTCGCACGGCGGCGCTGGTCGATTTGATACCGAGCATCCGGGAGACCGCTTGCACGACCTGATCCGATGTCGCGCCGAAATTGTTGCGCACGACATCGATGACGGCCGCGCGGATTTCGGAGGGCGGCAGCATGTCCGCGCGTCGTAGTGTCTGAGAGATCGCGGCGCTTCGATCTCGAACGCGGATGGGCGAATTCGGAGCCGACAGGAAATCGATTAACTTTTCGATCCGACCGGTCGTAACGGCGACGCCAATCGCCGCTTCGACTGCTTGCTGAATACGATTTCCCGCTCTTTTGAGACCGAAAGCGTCGCGAATACGACTGACGACTTCGTCAGAATGAACGGGACCTTCGATCCGCACCGCCTCTTCGACGAGCGCGATCAGGATACCGATCGGCGCTTCGTGCAATTCACCGGCCCAAGCCGAGGGCCGGCTCAACACCGCTTCGATATAGGCGTCGCTCGAACTCTGAGACTCTTCGCCAACGGGAACGAGGCCGATCTCTGTGACGTCCTCCCGCTCGATCGTGACGATGTCGACCGGCGCCGCGCGAGTCGCTCTCGTGGTCGTAGCGTCGTGCTCCTCCTTGGCCGTTTGTATTTTGGCGATGATGAGGTCGAGCTGCTCGGCCGGACGTTGGAACCAATCTGCGCTCCAGACTCGATGAATGGTCCAGCCATGACTTTCGAGCACCGATTGCCGCAGCCGGTCGCGGTCGCGCGCTGAGCGGGAATCGTGATAAGCGACGCCATCGCACTCGATCCCTAGCAGATAACGGCCGGGCCGATCCTCGTCGGCGACGGCGAGATCGATGAAGAAGCCTGCGAGTCCGACCTGACGGTGAACCTGATAGCCGCGAGCCTGAAGAGCCTTGGCGACCTGCTCCTCGAACACGCTGTCATGGTCGCGACCGGTGCTCTCCGCCAAGGTCAGCCTCCCTGTCCGCGCATAATGCAGGAACAGGCGAAAGGCGAAGACGCCCTTGCGGGTCGACGCGAAATCCGGCTCGATATCCTCGTCGGTCAATGAGGCGAATACCTCGCAGCGCTGCCTGGCGCGAGAAATCAGCACATTCAGGCGCCGTTCGCCGCCTTCCGCGCCGAGCGGTCCAAAGCGCATCGGAACACGACCTCCTGGCGTCGTGGGCCCGTATCCGACCGAGATGAAGATCACGTCGCGCTCGTCGCCTTGCACGTTTTCCAGGTTCTTGACGAAAAACGGTTCCGCATGATGCGCCTGAAAAAATGCCTCCGTCTCCGGCGGCAATGTGCGGCGGATGAGCTCCAACTGGTCGAGGATCGCGCGTCGCTGAGCGACCGAAAACGCGACGACGCCGAGTGATAGATTCGAATGCTCGCTCGCGTGAGCGGCTATCGCCTGCGCGACGATCTTGGCTTCGATCTGATTGGTGCGGGAGGCGCCGGCCTCGAACAATCCTTGCTCTATGTGATGGAAGCGTAATCCCATGCCGGCTTCGGATGTGTAGGGGCTCGGAACGATGAAGAGCTTGCCCTCATAGAACTGGCGGTTGCTGACCGCGATCAGTGACTGATGCCGGCTGCGATAATGCCATCGGAGCATTCGCGTCGGCAGGCCACGGGCCGTGAATAGACCGAGGATGCTCTCTATGTCCGCGACCCGGCCGCCGTCATCCTCATCGTCATCGTCGACGGCGCCGGTCATTTTCGAGAAAAAGGCTGTCGGGGGCAGCTGTTTCGGATCGCCGACCACGACGACTTGCTTCGCGCGTGCGATGGCGCCGAGCGCGTCGACAGGTTGGATCTGGCTCGCCTCGTCCATCACCAATAGGTCGAAGTCGAACACGCCCGGAACGAGAAACTGGGCCACGGAGAGGGGGCTCATCATGAAGACCGGCTTGAGCGCCTGCACCGCCGGCCCGGCCTTCTCCATGAGCTTGCGGATCGGCATATGACCGCGCTTCTTCTGAATTTCAGCGCGAAGCGCGCCCAAAGGACCGACGGAGCCGCCGTCCCGAGGGGGAATCTGCTTGTGATGCGCGCGCACGACCTCGAGGCCGGCTATCGCCATCCGCTGACGGTCGAGATCGACGAACTCGCGCACCTTGCGGCCATGCAGAGTTCCGTCGAACCGACCGAGTTCCGGCGCCAGACGCACCTGATCCGCGTGGACGGCTTCGTAATAGGCCATCTCGAACGCTGGGATGACCTCGCCGGCCTTCAACCTGCCATCCTCCAGATGGCCGACGACCTCTGCGCAGCCGAGCGCTCGGCCTCGCTCCGCGCGATCTCGATAGGCGACCCATTTGGACAATTGCTCGCCGCCGGCAGCCCAATCGCCGAGCCGCTGTCGCAGACTTTCGAGCGACACGAGGCCGATGGTCGCCGACCCGAAACCTCTTGGGAGGTCGAAGGACATTGCCGTGAATGCGGCGTCGAGATCGGCGACGAGCGACGACCGGTCTCCTTCGATCGCATCGGCCCGATCGGCGAGCGCTCGCCGATCCTCGATCCGACTCGCCAAGAGCCGAATGTCGCCGTTGCCGTCGATCCAGTCGGCGGCGCTCTTCAGCATGTTCCACTCGGATGTATTGCCGCGCCAAGCCACGCCGAAGGCCGAGCCGCCGAGCGTCTCACCCGACGCCAGCGCCTCGGCGCATGTGCGCCCTTCTGCGATGAGAGCCAGCATATCCAGCCGAACAGCAAGAATGGTGAACGAGGCCTTCTCGAGCGCCGCCACGGCTCGGTCGGCGGCATGGAATCCTCTCGCCGCATCGAGCATGGGAGCGAGTTCGGCCCTGTCCGCCGTCGGCGCCGCGCCGAACAATAGGGCGCGCTCCGGCAGCTCGTTCCAGAGCGCTTTGACGACCGGCGCCGCCTCGACGAGAAGCTTCGCGGTCCGCTCCATGCAGGATGCGATCATCTCACGGTCTGGATTATTCGCCGCGACACGTCGCGGCTCATCGCCCAGCCCCTTCAGTGACCGCATCCATTCGACGAGCGCCGACAATGGCGCCGAAGCGGAACGGTCGCTCCTCCAGTCCGAGGCGAAGACTTTTCGTCCGAAATCGTCGTCGCTCTCGATCAGCCGCTTGGCGGCTTGCCCCCTGATGAGCGCATCGAGCTGCGCGAGCGTATCCGCCAATGGCTGATCCGGGCTACGGAGGACGGAGCGAGCCAAGGCGTTGGCGTGTCGCCATTCGCCGCTCAGAATTTTGAAGAATCCGTCGCCGTGATAAGCGAGCGTCGTCCGCGCGCCCGACAAATCCATCGTCCAAGCCGCATCCGACAGGCTGGCGCCGATCTCCGCTCGCGCCTGCTCGAGCGAGCGAATGGCGTCGGCGAGATCGGCTGCGCGCTCGACGTTATCGTTCCAAAGATCATTCGCAAAGGCTTCGGCGCTCGCGACCGGCGCCGCTACGACGCGCTCGCCGATCTGCATGAGACGCCGAACATCGGCGAGCGTGAGCGGCGTCGCAAAGGCCATTGTGTCGGCCAGCCCCTTCGCCTCTATGGCGAGGCGCGGGAGAATGGCGACCAGAGTCCCAAGGCGCTCGAAAGCCGCCGAAGAGAAGGCGGGCGGCAACAGCGCCAGAATCTCGCGAAGCGGCGCGGTCTCCGTTTCCCACGCCTCGTCATGGAAGACGCTCGCCAAATCGGTTCGGAGGCTCGCATAACGAGCGCCATTCACCAGCAGCGTTTGGATCGCCTCGCGATTGTCGACCCAGGCGGTCGCGCCGAGCGCCGCGCCGGAAAGGTCAGGCGCGGCGGCGATGCGTCGAGCGAGCGCGATGACCGGGGAAAGCTCGTCGAGCGTCGTCGCCGGCGCGCGCTCGAGAATCGATGCGAGGTCGACCTGCGATGCCTCGAGCGCGTGGAGCCGTTCACTGAGCGCCGCGAAACGCGTGGTCAGGCGATCCACTTCCAATGGCGTGACGGCGGCGAGCCCGACGCCGCGCCAGATGTGATCGTCAGGCGTGCCGATCGCCTCGACGCGCTCGACCAGCTCGGAAAGCACCGCGTGGCGTTCCGAGAATCCATCAGCCGTCCATTCCGCAGGAGCTTGCAGCTCGATATCATTAGGCCTTTCGCCTGCGAGCCGCAGGCGGACGAGCTGTCCAATCACCTGATAGGGCGTCAACCCGGCCGCGGCATGGGGCTGGTGCATTCTCGCGGCGTGCGCGTTCAACCCGTCTCGCGCTTCCGTCAAACGTGCGCACAATGAGCCTGCATCTGGCCCCCTCGGCGCCCCGAGCTCCCATGTGCGGCGCAGTTCTTCGAGCAAAGCGCGCTTATTGGCCTTGTTGCTATGCAGTTCCAGACAGGCGTCGCCCACGCCGGTGGCGTCGAGCCGGCGCTTCACCACATCCAGAGCCGCCATTTTCTCCGCGACGAACAGCACCGCTTTTCCGTCCGCCACGGCGGAAGCGATGATGTTGGCGATCGTCTGGCTCTTGCCGGTTCCGGGCGGCCCTTGGATCACCATGTCGCGTCCGCGCCGCACTTCGTGAATGGCGAGCGCCTGGCTGCTGTCGCTGTCGACGATGTGCACCATATCGGCGGGCGGAATGAACGGATCGATCTTGGCGTCCTCGTGGATCATGCCTTCCGAGCCGTCGAAGCCGTCGGTGAGCAGGCTGCGGATCAGCGGCCGATCGCTGATCCGCGCATGATCCGGCCAAGTCTCGGGGTCGAGGTCGCGATACATGAGGAATTTGGCGAAGGAGAAGAAGCCGAGAGCCATGTCGTCATGTTGGACGGCCCAGCCCGGCTTTTCCGTGACCGCCTCCACCACACCGTCCATATAGGCGATCGGGTCGAAGCTATCGGACGCTTCGAAATCCGGCAGCCGTATGCCGTGGATGCGTTCGAGATAGGCTTCGAGCGATAGATTCGACGCGAATTCCTCCGGCCGCGAACGAAGCTTGAACTTCTCGCCCGCATTGCCGCGCTCGAGGGCGACCGGAACGAGCAGCAGCGGCGCGAATCGAATATTGGCCGCGTTCCCCGGATCAATCCACTTCAGCGCGCCGAGCGTGAGATAGAGGATGTTGACACCCTGCTCCTCCTCGAGCGTGCGCGCGTCGTAATAGAGCTCGAGCAGTCGCTTCTGAAGCCCTTTCGGCGTCAGCCGGGTCTGGAGCCGCGTGTCGGAATGTCTGGTGAACACGCCGCGCTCATCCGCTACATCGTCTTCGGGCTGGGCGAGGTCCGATATTTCGTCGCTTTCCCCCTCCGGCTCGCCATCGCTCGTGCGCGCCGCCTTTCCGGCGACGAAGGTGAAGACCTTGCCTTCTCGTATCAGCAGGCGAAAGACTTCGGCGCTCTTCTCATCCACGATTTCGAGCGATCGTCCCGCCTTGGCGGAACGCGGCATGTTGAGCAGCCGATTTCGCGCCGAGAGGTCCAGCAGTTCCATGCGCGCGCGATCGAGCTTTTCGGCGATCGGGAGATTGCTTTGAAATACTGAGACATTTTGGTCTTCGGGATGAACAATGGCGTCCATCGAAATACACGTCCCTCATTCAGGATGAAATGAATTCTATTCAGAGCTCGATCGAGCTCCGATCGCCCTCGCAATGACCGGGCAGGCCGCTGCGCTCTGGCTGGTGACGATATTCGGCAAAACGCGATCAGCCAAGCCAGCCCGCGAGAAAAACTCATAGCGTGTTACCGGTTACCGGTTTTACCAGTTGCCAGCTGTCAGCGTTTTTTTCGGCGTCGCCGGCCGCTCCTTTACCAATGTTCCCAACGTTCGCGCCGATGGTCGATTCGCGACGACCATGCGACCTCTTTCAGTCGTCTATCTTACGCAGCGATCGGACGCGACGATAGCGAGGCCTTGGACGGCTCCGTCGCGCCTGAGCCGGCGCCATTCGGCAAGATGCAACGGATTGGCGGAAGCTTAATGGTACCCCTCCAGACAACGGCCGTTTCGGGCGAGGACCGCCTATCTTTGCAAGGTTTCTAACGAAAGTTGACCGATGAGACGATCAATTAGTCCATAAAGAACGACATGTGAACGCGGGGCCCGGGAATAGCCTCGAGGCTACAAAGGTTAGTTTGATCGCAGAAAAATAATATACGCTATTGACAGAGCAAAAATCTCGAGTGACGCTTACGCATCGATCTCGATTAACACATCGGTGCCGCCAATGATCATGCCAGACCCAGCCGCTTTCGCCAGCGAGGCCGAGGCGCTCCATTTGTTGCATTCTGCTTCCTCCAAAGCCATCGATGCCATGTGGAGACGGACCGGCCGTGAGGCGCTCAAAGCTCATCTCGACCGACCGATCGGCGGCGTCACCCCAAAAATGATCTACGGCGCGATCGGAATCGCCGCGGAAATGCTGAACGATCCATCCCAACGCGCGGCGCTCGAGGCTCGCGGCGACGCTGTGCCGACGGTCGATCCTCCGGCGATCGATACGACTCCCTGCGATCTCGTGCTCGTCCTGCCGCAGAAGCCCTCTCCAGCCCTCGCGCAAAGGCTCATCGAGCTTGGCCTCACCTGCCACACGGACGCGAGACGCACGCATGGAATCGCCTGCTGCCTGTGGCAGGGGCGGGCCGCGCCGTCGATCGTGATCCCGCTCGTGGAGGCGGTCCGCGGGCAGGTGATCGCCATCAGCCTGCCGCCGTCGCCGAATGGCGCTGAGAGCGACACCTCCGGCGGCGACACCTCCGGCGGCGAAGCCCCGGACGACGATTCTGATCGGCGCGAGTCCGAGATCGAGGTCGAGGTCGAGCCCGCCCCGAGCGTCACGGTTGCCCGGCGACGTGGGCGGCCCAAGGCCGAGCAGAAATCCGCTGCGCAAAACGACGCGGTCACGCCCGCGCCGGCGCCTTCCACCCCTGCGGATACCCCGGAAGGCGACCGGCTCCAGCAGGACGACGCCCCGCCGATCATCGCGGATGACAATGTCGAGATCGACGGCGAATTGGCGCCCTCGCTGGCCCCGGCCCTCGAGGAGCACGGCGAGCCGCCGTTCGCGATGCGAATGAACAGCGCGGCGCCCGCGATCGAGAGCCCGACACAGAGCAGCGACCCCGAAATCCCCGAGTTCCTGCGCGATGGATGAAAATGGTTCGTAATCCGACGAGATCGCAAATCTCGGCGGGAGGGAGGACCCGATCACCGCACCTCGGAGCTAGGCCGTGCACTTCGCTTCCGTCCGTCTCTCGCGTCTCAAGAATGGCAGGCAGATCCAAGCGGCGAGCGACCATGCCAATCGCCTCGACGACATCTCCAGACTCAGAGTCCGGCCTGACGCGGACAGCGGCCGAAATTTTGCGTCGCATCCTTGGCGCGAGGATGGCGTCTGTGGCGGCCTGCGATTCGACTACTTGGAGGACCTGAGATGCATGCAGGCCGCCACAGGCGCCATCCAACGCGGGAACACGGCGCCGGTCGGGCATCTGATTTGCGTCGTAAGTGTTGGATGGCTGATGGAAACCGGCGACCAGCACGATCCGCAGAATCCGCGCAATCGCCTGCTATTCGACGCCGCTATCGCATGGGCGCAGAAGACTTTCGGAGAGACGTCGCTATTGAGCGCCAGAATGGATCTCGATGAAAAAGGCGCCGGGGTGGTCGACGTATTCGTGGCGCCGATGACGACGAGCAAGACCGGAAAGAAATTCTTGTCTGTCAGTCCTACCCTGACGAAATTACAGGCGCAATACAAGACAAGAAATACATTCGCTGCTCTACAGGATAGTTGGACGGAATTCGTCCGAGCGAACCTCGACCCGACTATCGAGCGCGGCCGCGAAAAGGAGGCGCGTGGCCCCGACCGTTTGTCGCCGGAAGCCTACGCCGCCAAGGCAGAGACCGAAAAGGCCCGCGAGTTCATCCGCTCGGAGAGCGACGAACTGGATCGGCTGCGATCGGAGCTGGTGATCGCGGACAATGCACGCATTGCCGCCGAGCAGGCCGTGGCCGAACGCGAGCGGCGATGCGCGGCGACCGAGGCAGCGCTCGAGCAGCGGCGATTAGCGCTAGAGACGGCCGCCGCAAAAAAATTGACGAAAGCCGGCAAAAGGCTCGTCGAGTCTTTCCAGCTCGGAATGCTCGCCTGGCTCGATGGACGGATCACTCTCGTCCAGGTCGATCACGAAGAGCGATATCGAGTGTCCTTGACGGATGCGGTGAGCGACGCCGACGTCCGAGACATCGAACGATCACTGCGCCCCGCTGTAGAATTGGGCCTCGCGCGCCTGCTCGCGGCATGGCAGCTCGTGGCAGACGAATTGGGAGTCGAGGCAGACGAGGTCAAGAACAGGATCGGGCGGCGGTCTGGTCTCCTATGACCTGCGCGGTCTGGCTACCCGAGGCCAAATCGATCGCAGATGCTGGCTGGCAGCGACGCCCGATTTCGAGCTCCCGAAAATTGAACCCTCGACGAGTCGGCTGTTCTGAAAAGGTACAAGGTCCGCGACGGCGCCACCCTGCGAACGTGAAAGTTTGACCCGTTGCAGACATCGGGGGTGGGCCATATGAATCATCTATCAGCGCTGACGCCGTCCAAGTGGCGCGTTCCCGCCGCTCGGTATACATTGTCAGAACTATGGATGAAACGATCACGCTATGGCGGCCCGTTGGGCCGAAGGAACTCGCCTTGATCAAGGCAACGGGAATGCGGGCATTTCCGCCCCGCCTTCCTGAACAGCCGATTTTCTATCCGGTAATCAGCGAGGACTACGCCATCAAAATCGCCCGAGATTGGAATGTGGCCGCTGACGGCGCGGGATTCGTCACCCGCTTCCTCGTCCGGAAGGCGTATATCGACGGCTTCGTCGCGCAAGAAGCTGGCGGCAACTCTCATCTCGAATACTGGATTCCGGCGTCGGAACTCGATGCCTTCAACGCGGCTATCGTGGGCCAGATTGAAGTTGTGCAAACGTTCCGCTGAACATTGTGACGTGCCCCGCTCAGATGCAGAATTCTTGAGTTGTGCACATGGACGGAAATTGTTGCCGCAACGACCGGCGGCTACCAGCTGTCAGATATCGCTAAATGGGTTCAGTTTAAGGCTTTTAATCACTGTGCGGCAGGCGGCCTCACCAGCCGTCTTGGCCCAACGCTCGGTCTCCTCGATCTCTGGCTGTAAATCCAACAAGGCATTGGGATGCCAAAACTGTCGTGCGCGCTCCGCTGGAAACCGGTCAGTTTCACTATCTATGGCGACAAAGGGCAGAAACTCATCCGATCTTTCAAGGCGCGCGGCCTTTAGCAGCCCGACGATCGAACTGCTGCCCGCCATGTACGAAAGCTCTCCGGCCAACATCTTCTTCGCTAAATCAATGATGGCCGCCCGAGCTGCTTCGATCTCGTTCAGGTTGATGCTCATCCAGCTTTGATAGCTTTGCGCACAACGCCCGTGAAGTCAACTTCGGTAAGACTAATTCGCCGTACAAAATTATTGAGTTTCGAAACATCTGCGCAGCGACGATGGCCAATTTCCCGTGTCAGCACTGTCCTGACAATATGTCAGATCAGCCCTTACAATTAGGCAAATCCATAGGCCCAGATGAAACTGCCACTCAAAAAAATTCTGTGCTGCTCCTTCTGCGGTAAATCGGAGCACCAAGTCACCAAGCTGGCGGCCGGTCCTGGCGGCATACACATTTGCGACGAATGCGTGGAAGCCTGTCGCCTGTTCATGAGCGGAGAGGCGGCGTTGCCGCGCGATTTCGAGCCGACGAACTTGCCGACCGAGCGATTGCTCGAAGTGCTCGGGCCCCTGAACGCCACGGCGGAGGCGCATCGTCGTCACCTCGGTGCAGTTGTTGACGCTCTGCGAGCGCGAGACATCAGTTGGGCGGCGATTGGCGAAAAGCTCGGCGTTTCGCGCCAAACGGCGTGGGAGCGGTTCGGTTAAAGCTACTCCGGCTGCCCGTCGGACTCGCATAATTGCCCATTATGATGCGAGTGAAGGTCTGCAATTGGCGCATCTTGGACAACATTACCCATAAAAAAGCGAGGTGAGAGTAGTCACCCCGCGTTGGAAGCCCCGTAATCAGAGCCTCGGATCGATCGGCTCGCTCTCCAGCGCGAGGATGGCGAAGACGCATTCGTGCGTCTTGCGCAGGGGCGCGCCGGCGGTAAAGCGCGTCAGGGCTTCATGGCCGAGCGCGAATTCGCGCAGGGCGTTGGTCCTTTTGGCGCCGAGGCCGCGTTGGCGCAGGCGTTCGAGATGTTCCGGCAGATCATATTCCGGGCCGTAGATGATGCGCAAATATTCCGGGCCGCGCACCTTCAGCGCCGGCTGGATCGGCCCCTTGGCGCCGCGCGCGATGTAGTCTCGCGGCTTCACCACCATGCCTTCGCCGCCCGCCGATGTCAGCTCCTCCCACCAGCGCGTCGCCTCCTCGCAGGCCGCCGTGTCGTCTAGGGCCAGGCGACGCCAGCGAGTCGTCGCCACATTCTGCGCGCCGGTCGCCGCCAATGTTTCGGCGATCGACATGTGCCAGAGATGGTCCTTGTCGAAATGCGTGGCGCCCTCGCTCGCCAGCAGATGGAACGGGGCGACGCGCAAATCGTCGAGCGAGCGAACCGGCCAGACATAGGGCTTCCATGCCTCGCCATAGCGCGCTGCCTTCTCGGCGCGGATCGCGAGCCGATCGCGCAGCGCCTCGACAGGAATGCCGCGAGCCGCGGCGCGCGCGGCGGCGTCATGGGCGAGGGCGAGCCCGGCGTGGCTCGCGGCGGCTACAGGCGCATATTGCTGCTCGATCAGCGCCGAGGCCTTGGCGGACCAGGGCATGATTTCCGTATCGAACAGGAGCCAGTCGGTCGCGAGCGTCTCCCAGAGGCGGGCGCGGTCGCAGGCTGCGCGCAGCCGCGCGAGCAGCGCCTCGCATTCGGCGCCATCCGGGAAAAAGGCGCGGCCCGAGCGCGTCCAGATCTGGCCGCTCTCGCCGGAGAGGACGCCGAAGCGCCGCCGCGCGACGTCGGCGTCGCGGCAGAGCGCGACGACGGCGCGCGAGCCCATGTGCTTTTCCTCGAGCACGACTTCCTTTTGGCCGCGCTCGCGGAAGAAAGCGAAGGCTTCCTCCGGGCGCTCGAGAAAGCCGTCGCGCGCGCTCGTCTCCACCGGCGACATGGTCGGCGGGAGATAGACGAGCCATTGCGGCGCGAGAGCGAAGCGGCTCATCGCTTCGAGCGCCGCAGCGGAATTCTCCTCGGCGATGGGAATGCGCCGCAGCAGCGTCGTGTCGATCCATCGCCGTCCCGACACATCGGCATGATCGAGGAGCCGATCCGCCTCGGCCTGCAAGGCGGTCTCCGGCGCGGCGACGAGCGGGCGCGCCGGCTCGCAATAGACGCGCGCCGCCGGAATCTCGACGGGCTCCCGCTCCGGCCAGCGCAGCGCCGTGAGCTTGCCGCCGAAGACGCAGCCCGTGTCGACGCAAATGGTGTTGTTGACCCATTCCGCATCCGGCGTCGGCGTATGGCCATAGACGATTGCCGAGCGGCCGCGATAATTCGCAGCCCAATCGAGCCGCACCGGCAGGCCGAACTCATCCGTCTCGCCCATCGTCTCGCCGAACAGAGCGAACTCGCGAACGGCGGGCGAGCCGCGGCCGATCATTTCCTCCTTCAGCCCCGCATGGGCGACGGCGAGCTTGCCGCCGTCGAGCCAATAATGGCTGCGGAGATCCGCGAGGAAAGTCTTCACGCGGTCACGAAACTCCGCCGGCTCCTCGGAGAGCTGATCGATCGATTCCTGAAGCCCGTGGGCGACCGTAACCTTTCGGCCTTCGAGCCAGCGCGACAATTTGCGGTCATGATTGCCCTGCACGACATAGGCGACGCCTGCGGCCTGAGCCGCCATGGCGATGCGCAATACGCCCGGCACGTCTGGACCGCGATCGACGAGATCGCCGACGAAGACCAGCTTGCGGCCATGCGGCGCCGAAACGGCGACGGCGTCGCCTTCGCCCTCGACGGCATAGCCGAGCGCTTCGAGCAGCCGCCGCAATTCGTCGCGGCAGCCATGCACGTCGCCGATCACATCGAAGGGGCCGACATCGTCGCGCTTGTCGGTCCACATGGGGCGGCGCTCGACGACCGCCGCCTCGATCGCCGCGACCGAGGACAGCTTCCAGATCTGCCGAAAGCCCTCATTAGCGAGCCCGCGCAGGCCGCGATGGATCTCCTGAATCATGCGCTGCGGCACGCCGGGGCCGAAATCGCGATCCGGCCGCGTCTTGTTCCGCTCGATGCAGACATCGAGGCCCGGATCGACGACGATCGCCACAGGCAACGCGTGCCAGCGGCGTGCGAGCTCGACCCAGGATTTGCGATCAGCGGCGCGCACATTGGTGGCGTCGATCACCGCGAGGCGGCGGTTCTTCAGCCGCTTCTCGGCGATGGCGGCAACGAGCGCGAAAGCGTCGGCCGAGGCCGATTGATCGGTCTCGTCGTCGCAGACGAGACCGCGGCAATGATCCGAGGAGATCACCTCCGTCGGCTTGAACCAGCGCGAGGCGAAGCTCGATTTGCCCGCGCCCGTCGCGCCGATCAGCACGACGAGGCAGAAGTCGGGAATGTCCAGGAGGGTCGGGAGAGGCGCATTCATCTCGAGAACACCGCGACCTGCGTGACGGGGCCGAGGTCCGGATGCTCCTCGCCTATGCCGGAAAAGGCGACCGAATAGCCGTGGCTCTCGGCGATCGCCTGCGCCCAATCGTGAAATTGCGCGCGGGTCCATTCGAAGCGATGGTCGGGATGGCGGAAGGCGCCGGCGGGCAGAGCATCGAACAGGGCGTTATATTCGGCGTTCGGCGTCGTCACGATCACGGTCTTCGGACGCGCTGCGCCGAAGACGATCTCGACCAAAACCGGCAGACGATCGGCGTCCAAATGCTCGATCACCTCGACGAGGGCGACGGCGTCGACATCGGCCCAGCGCGCGTCGCGATAGGTGAGCGCGCCATGCAGCAGGCTCAACCGCTCCATGGAAGGGCCGCCGGCGCGATCGAGCTTCAGGCGCTCCCTGGCGCGCTCCAGCGCGCGGATGGAGGCGTCGAGACCAATCACTCGCTCGAAGCCGCGCTCCTTGACCAGCCGTTGCAGCAGCCTGCCTTCTCCGCAGCCGAGATCGGCGACGCTGCGCGCGCCCGCGTCTTTCAACAGGCCGACGACGGCGTCGAGCCGCCGGTCGTGCAGACGCAACGGCGCTTCGAGCGCCTCCTCGCGCGGCGGCGCCTTTTCGTCCTCGGGACCGTCCTCATTCTCGGCTTCCGGCGCGAGACGTGCGAGGGCGGCGCGCGCGAGGCTGCGGCGGTTCTTCAAAAAGCGCCGCGCGATCGTCTCCCGCTCGGGATGCGCAGCGAGCCAGGCGCCGCCTTTGGCGACGAGCTTTTCCACCTCGTCGTCGCCGACCCAATAATGCTTGTCGGCGTCCATCGCCGGGATCAGCACATAGAGATGTCCGAGCGCGTCGGCGAGTCGCAGCGTCCCCGTGAGCCGCAGCTCGACATAGCGCGAGGGGCCGTCCGCCCCCTCGATGCGGCGCGCCTCGACGGTCCAGCCGAGCGGCGCGAAGAGGCGTGTCAGCAAATCGCCGTCGCGCGGCGCGGGCAGAGGCGCGACGACGATCTCGAGCGGGATCGCGGTGGCGGCGAGCTCCGGCCGCTCGCGCGAGACGCCGGTCATCGCCGTGCGGAACGCCTTGTTGAGCGCGACCGAGAGGAAGGACGACGCCGCATAGGGTCGATCATTGACATATTGATCCGCGACCCCTTCGGCGCCGCCGCGGCCGCGCACGAGAGCCACTGGATCGAGGTCGAGGATCAGCGCCGCCTCGCAGCGCTCCGCCTCGGCCTGCGGGAAAAACACGGTTCCGCGTCCAAAGGACAGCTCGACGTCATGGGCGCGATTGGGATGCTTCATCAGCAGAAAGCCGAGATCGGTGGCCGGCGCATGCGTGGTGGCGATGGACAAATACATGACGGATATCGAGCTTGCTCGGCAATGTGTTCGGCGCGCAAGCCTATAGCAGGCGAGCTTCTGCTTGTCTCGGCTGAGGACGGCGAACGTGAGGCGGAGATCGACGCCGCCGACCTGCGGATCGCCACGCCGATGGTCCACGATCTTGCGTCCAGGCGCCACCATGATGTATCAGTGTCACCATTGGACGGCGCGGTTGCCGGATAGGGTTTTTCGGTAGAATCAACATGTTACGTGTCTATTGGTAGCGAGTCCCTCCTCCGCTACCACTCGCCGTAACGCCGAAACAATCCTATCCGTACAATGTTTTAGCCGTCCGCTGGTAGTCGGCTCTACGTGGCCCTTGCGCGTCGGGTTCTGGTGCGAACGGCGTGAGCAGGGCATAATCCTTCCGAGGGCGGAACCGAACGCCGGGGTTATGGGCGATGCTGAGCGCGAACGATCTTTTCAATGGGTCATCGTTCTCTGCGTGCGCTGATATCTGCGATACAAGCTCAGCTTCCGAGATCTCGTGGAAACGATGCGGAGCGCAGCTTGTCGTTAGCCCATACGACCATCATGCGCTGGGTTCAGCGCTACGTTCCGGAGGTCGAAAAGCGGTGGAACCGTTTCGCGCCGGGCTGGCGGATCGTGGCGCGTCGATGAGACCTGCGCCAAAATCAAAGGGCCACCCATCGCGTAGTTATCGGCAAAAATTGCACCGCAACCGGCTTGCTCACCGAAAAATGCTCGCACCGGCATGATCGCTAAATTTTCAAGGTCGAAGCGGACTCTTGGGCAATGCGCGGTCTGTTTCCGTTACGGCTGTGGATGTCTGCCCTGTCCAGACCAACTGTAGAATAGTGTCCCACTTTGCGGCCCAGGCTTCGAGACGCTGAACATATC
Organism: Methylosinus sp. H3A; assembly: GCF_015709455.1. Lineage (NCBI taxonomy): Bacteria > Pseudomonadati > Pseudomonadota > Alphaproteobacteria > Hyphomicrobiales > Methylocystaceae > Methylosinus > Methylosinus sp. H3A. The sequence continues at coordinate 2,732,210 of NZ_JADNQW010000005.1, read as the reverse complement.
GTGATTTGTCCAGATTTCGCGCGAGATTATATTTGTTCCAGTCATTGTCCAGCCATGCGACCTTTGTCGATGGCGTGATCCCCTCGACCTCGGGATTGAAAAAGAATTTCGCGATCAGCAGGCGCTCGTGGCTCGCATAGCGGAACATGGCTCCGAGCATTGTGCTCGGCACAGTGACGCGCCTTTCGTCGAGGTCGCCGAAAGCGGCGCGCAACAAAGTGTTTGGCTGCGGCGACGAGGATTCCTGCACGTCGGTGATGAGCAAGTCGACATAATAGCATCGCTGATCGCCGAAATCTTCGTTGCGGACGAGCTTGGTGAAGATGACGTCGCTCCTCTCGCAATTGGCGTCGGCGCGAAATCCGGTCGGGCTCGGCGTCGTCTCGTCGTTTCCGACTAGCAGCACCAGCCCGCGCAGCTTCCCTTCCGACTCGTTCGCCAGCGCCTTCACATCGATGGTGACGTGATTTGTGTCTGTGCCCGGCAGGGAGGCGACGACGCGCCATGTTCCTGCCGGGAGCGGGATGACGCGGCCGTTGAAAGAAATTTCGCGCTCGAGAACATCGCCATATTTCACGGTGGAAATGGGCGGCTCCGGTTCCGTCGCCGGCGTGGCGCCGGAGCTCGGCGAGACATAAGCGCTCGGAGTCATTGGCGATCCGCTCGAACCCGCCCGAAGACTCGTGAAGCTCGGCGGATAGGCGAGAGTGAGTGCGGAGTCGCAGATCGCGATGATCAACGCTGTCCGCCACGCGGGCGCGGTTCGCCAGAGGTGTTGGAAGCCCGACATGATTTCCTGTTCTCTGCGGGGGAGCCGCCTCAGTGTTTCGATCGTCGGACGCGAGGATGGAGCCTGGCCCAGGGCGCGGATGCGTCGTCGAGCCTTCGCTCGAAAGCCGCTTGGACGAAACCGTGCCAGCTTTTGATCCATGTCCGCAAAGAGGCGTAGACGGCCTTTTGCCGTGGGCCGAGCGGCCCTCGGCTCGGCAGCCATTTCGACTTGTCGTTCGCCTCGTCCTCGGGCAGCTCTTCCGAGAGCCGGGTCGAGGGGAAGCCGTACATCAGGACCGCCGTGCGATCACGGTCGCCGATCTCGAACACTGGGTTCAAAATTAGTTCGGGCGCAGAGACGCCGCGCGCGCGCAGTTCCGCCTCGATCGCCTCATATCCGCGGAAGGCTCGCCGAATTCCTGCGCCGTCGTCGATGTGTATCTCCCAGCAGTCCTGAATGGCGCCGAGCTCGAAGCGCTCGCGTTCGCTGAAAAAGCCGGAAGCGTGCGCGCAGGTGTTTCGAACCTTTTCGACCGGTAAAGCCAAATCGGGCCGCGCATAGGCGATGCTGACAACGCCTTCGAGCTTGCCCTTCGACAGCTGCGCCAGAACGATCTCGTCCGCGACAATCGAGTCGTCGATGGATTGCGGAACCGCCGCCAGCAGAGTCCAGGCGCCGCGCGGCAGAGGCCAGCGGTTGCCGCCGAGCGGCACGCTGCCGATGTAGGTTTCGCCGATCCGCGGATTGGCGACGGGGCGAAATCTTTCGCTTTTGAGATCGAAGTTCCGCCATTTCGCGGGGAGCGGCCCGTTATCGAGCTCTCCGCTCAGTCCGGCGCGCACCGCCTCCGCCCAGCGGCGCGTCCACCAGCGCCACTTCTCGACGAAGGGCGTCCATTCGATGGGAACGGCTCCCGCTCGGTAAGATTTGGGCGCTGGTAGTCCGGCGCGCTCTGGCGAAAATCCGACGAAGACGTAGAGGCTGATGAGCTTGTTGGAAAACGCGAAAAAGGAGCCGATGAGCTGTGGCGGCACGTTCGTCACCCCGCGGGCGACCAGCTCCCGATATAATGGAAAGCGGGCGTCCTCCGGCGAAATCTCGGTCGGATTGATGACCGCGCAATAGTCGTCGGGGCCACGATAAGATGCGAGGTCGATCGAGCGCTTCTGCGCGCACAAGCTCTCTTCTTGCGGATCGAGAAAACGAGCTTCGATCTGGATCACGCCCTCGAGCGCATGATCGGCGATGCGTACGAGTGTGACTTGATCGATCGCGGTGGCGTCGTCTGAATCGACCTGCGGATTGCGCAGCGCGGCTTTCCACTTCCCCGGCGGCAACGGCACGAGAAAGGGGCCGATCGGCGCGACGTCCGAGAACACTTCGCCCGCCCGGATTCCCAGGTCAGGCAGCATGGGAATGTCGCTCCTCGGATTTCGGAGGCGGGGCAGGCGCAGGGGCGCAGCCGTCGGTTCCGCAGCGCTCGCGGCCGGGCCGGCCAATCCGTCTCTCACCCTATGGTCCCAGTGAATGGCCCATTCTCGCAGCATCAGCATGATGCTGAGCCTCAGCCCTTCGAATGCGTCGTTCGAGCGTGGTCCTCCAGGCCAGAGCGCGGGCGGAATTTCTTTTCCGTCGCGAGCGCCCGAATAGAGCCGCTCTGTCCGCAGCCACACGAACGTATGGGCTATGACGCCATTTCGCTTGGTGACGGACGAGACGGCCGGCAGCAATCCGATCGTCTCTTCAGACGGAATCTTGAGCCGAATGAGATCGGAGACCGGATCGGGCGGCAAATTCGTCCGATCGATTGTCCCGAGCTTCCAGCAGCTATAGTCGCTTTCTGCGTCTCGTATCGCTTTCTCGCCTTGATACGGGGCCTTCGGCGGATCGCATTCCCCCGAGGCGCTCGCATCGGAGCCGGGTCGATCGCCGACTTCGCCGACGGCGAACATGACGAGCGCTTCGAATTTGCGCCGCTCGTCATATCGGGCGAGCGCGACGCGGAAGGCGCGGACGCCGTTGGGATTCAGCTTCGGCACATAAGCCAGAAGCTCCCAGCTTCCTTCCGGCAGGGGCCAATCGCGGTCGCCGAAGCGAATGCCGCCGACATAGACATCGCCTTCTTTCGGAGGCGATGGGGCGCTCCTCGCGGGCGCCGGCCCGAGAAGGACCACGACGAGCGCTGCTAAGAGCGTCGAGAGAAACGGACGTCTCATGCGGGTTCGACCACCACTCTGCCGCCGTCATTGACGAGCATGACGCGCTGCGCATTGCGCTGCTTCGCCTCGATCAGAGAATCGCTGATCGTGTCTTCTATCGCGCGCGCCAGATCGCGCGACGATGCGGCCGCGCCGAGGCGCTCGTGCCGCTGCATGATATCGAAGAGCAGATGCGCATCTATGCCGCCATCGGCGACCGAAAGGCCATAGCCGGCGATCATCGCCTCGATCTCGAGCGCGGCCACTCGCGCGACATCGAGCCCTCGAAGCGGCGCGAACACGAAAATCCGATCGATCCGATTGAGAACCTCGGGCGCGAAGCTTTCAGCTTTCAGCGCCTCCACCGAGGCGCGGCGGATCTCGTCAGGCGCGCCGGCGCCGGCCTTGGCGATCTTCGTCAGCTGCTCCGTCGCCGCATTGGTCGTCACGATGAAAATCGCACGCGTCGTCGAGATCTGGCGTCCGTCCGACGCCTCGGTCACGAAACCGTCGTTCCATGCGGTGAGGAATTTCTTGTGAACCTCGTCATGCGCTTTCTCGAACTCGTCGAGCAGAACGACGACTTCCGGGTGGTTGCGCAGCATCGCCGTCAGCTTTCCATAGCTGTCAGAGCCGGCGTAGCCTTGCGGCGAGCCGAATATTTGGGTCGACGCCAGAGGCGAGGAGAATTGCGTCATGTCCAGATGGAGCAGCGGCCGATCCAACGCCACCGCGAGACATTTTCCGAGATAGGTCTTGCCTGTTCCAGGCGAGCCCGCGAACAAGAAAACGCCGACCGGCCTGTTCCGCAGGCTCAGCGCCAGACGGCGACGAATTTGCGCGGCGATGTCGTCGCACACCTCGTCCTGCCCGATGACCTTCGCTTTCAGCCGCTGTCTCAGATCATTGGCGTCGATCAGCACCGATATTCGGCTTTCGCCGGCCACGAGGCGCTCCAGCGCGTTTTTGTTGGTGAGGCGGTCGAGAATATCCATGATCCACCTGTGGGATAGAAAGCGAGGCCACGCCCTCCCGGCGTGGAGCAGTCCGGCGACAACTGCGGCCCAGGCCATTGTCGCTACGGCAAAATAGAACCAGGAGCCGCGTGTGAGGAACGCATTGGCGGATTGCGTGGTGACGCCGGACTGAATCGCCAATTGGAGGGTGGACAAAATCCATAGGGGCAGCAACAGCAATGGCGCGTAACGCGTGAGCGCGGAGAGGAGCCGCTGCATGGCGCTATTCCAAAATCACCGGGATTGAAATTTGCTGCCCAACGCTCAGCACGGCGAGAGGCGCGGCTCCGTCCGGCCCGACGAGACCGACGGTGACTCCGCCGCCGCCGCCATCGACGACGCCGATGACCGTCGCCACCCCGTCGGAGGGAAAGGGGATCGCTACGGCGACCGGCTGCTTGGCGAGCCGGATCATTCGAGAAAATCCACCGCTTTGAATTTCGATTACATCGCCGTCCTCGGCGTCGGAATCGTAGAAAACGATCCAGACCAGCTTCGCCTGTCGCGAGGCGATATCCGCTTCCAGGCTCTCTTGCGCCTGCGACGAAAGCGCCATTTCGAGCATCGCCGCTTTCATCTCCCTCCGTTCGACCGAACGTAAGGCGACGGGCGGCCGGGCCTCGGCGATAGACGCGCGACGCGCGATTTCCGCCGGAGAAATCCGATCCTCCGAGGAGCCGGTCATCTGCGCCGCGCCGATCAGTGCGGCCGTCGTGGCGGCGACGATTATCGGAATAGTCGGAAGCTTCGGCGCCGGCTTCGGCGTCGACTTGCAATCGGGGCGCGGAAAGCTGTCCATATCTACATGAACCAAGAAGATTATCGGGATGGTGATGAAGTATGATAACATATCGTCGATACGCTTGCGACCGGAATCGCTCGACGTTTGGGGGCGAGCGCGGCGCGCTCAAATCTCGCCGACGATATCGCTCGCGACTTCGGCGATCAAAGACCGCAGCCAGCGATGGGCGGGATCGTGGCGGTAGCGCATGTGCCACGCCATCTCGACCGGGAAGGTTCCGAGATCGACGGGAGCCGGCAGCACTTTGAGCCGTCGGTCGTCGGCGAGGCGGCGGCAGATCAGGCGCGGCAAGGTCGCGCAATAATCGGTAACCGCCACCATCTCCGCGACCGCGAAGAAATTCGTCACCGAAATGGCGACGTCGCGCCGCAGCTCCTGTCGCGCCAGCGCCTGAAACAGCCCCACGCGCAGGCGGCCGGGTGGAACCACATTGACGTGGCGCAGCGCCTCGAACTGCTTCCTCGTGATCTTGTCGCCGATTTCGGGGTGATCCGCCCGCACCACGCAGGCCAGGCTCTCCTCCATCAGATGCTGCACGACGAGATTGTCCGGCGGGTCGACGATACGGCCGAGAACCATCGCCGTGGCGCCGGAAACGACTCCGGTCTCCGCGAGGTCGGCGCCATAAGGCGTGAGACGCAAAGTGACTCCCGGCGCGATCCGCCCGAGCCGCGCGACGATCGCCGGCGCCAGCACATATTCGACATAGCTGTTGGGCGCGATGGTGAAGAGACGCTCGGCCTTCGCCGGATCGAAATCCTGCTGGCCCAGCACAGCGTCGTCGAGCTTCGTCAGCGCATCGGCGATCACCGGAGCGAGCTCCAGAGCGATCGGGGTCGGCTGCATGCCGTAGCGCCCACGGATGAAGAGCTGATCTTGCAGCATCGCCCGTAGCCGCGCCAATGCATTGGACATGGCCGGCTGGGTCATGCCGAGCCGCTCCGCCGCGCGAGTGACGCTGCGCTCCTCCATCAAGGCGGCGAAAATGGGCAGCAGGTTCAGATCATAGCGCATCAGTTATAATCCCATACCTATATCTAGAATAAAAGAAATAAAGCTGTAGAATGATAGGCGCAGGCGCATGTTGGCGGCGTCCAAAGGGATGCGAGCCAATGGAGGCTGCAATGACTAAAGGGAAAGTGCTGGTGATCGGCTCCAACGCCACACGGATCGAGGTCCAGGGCGGCGGCTGGGGCGCGACCGGTCAATATCTCAACGAAACAGTCGTCCCTGCCATGGCGCTGATCGACGCCGACTATGAGATCGTCCTCGCCACGCCCGACGGAACCAAGCCGCATATCGACGCAACGTCGGACTCGGCCGCGCATTTCGACAGCGACGAGGCCGCCTATCGGCGTGCGAAAAGCTTCTACGCCGAGCATCCCGCGATGAACGCGCCGCGCAAGCTGCGCGAGGTCATCGCGGAAGGTCTCGACATTTATGTCGGCGTCTTCGTTCCCGGCGGACACGCGCCGATCGCAGACCTCATGCAGGATCGCGACATGGGCGAGGTCCTTCGCCATTTCCACGAAAGCGCCAAGCCCACCGCCCTACTCTGCCATGGTCCGATCGCGGTGGTCGCGGCGATGCCGCGCGCTCGCGAATTCCGCGCGGCTCTGATCGCCGGCGCCGTCGAGACCGCCAGGAAATGGGCCAAGGGCTGGCAATATGCCGGCTATAGGATGACCGTATTCTCCGCGAGCGAGGAGACGGTCGCCGAAAACCAAATCCTCCATGCGAAGCTCTATTTCGACATGCCCTTCGCGCTGACGGCGGCGGGCGGCGATGTTTCCGTCGGCTCGGTCGACTTCGCGCCGCATGTCGTCATCGACCGTGAGCTCATCACCGGACAGAACCCACGTTCCGATCATCCGATCGCTGCGGCTTTCGTCGCTGCATTGGATCGCTCGCTCGCGCCGACATGAGCAAATGAAATGAGAACGCGCATGACCGGCGGGGCGCTGCGCATGCGCGTCGCGATCCTCGCGACAGTCGAAGGACAGACGGCAATGACAGTGAAAATCATCGCTCTGCTCACCGCTAGACCCGACAAGAAAGAGGCGCTCGAAGCGCTGCTCACCGGCATGATCGCGCCGAGCCGCGCAGAGCCGGGCAATCTGCGCTATGATCTATGGCGCGACCAGGCCGACCCCGCGCGCTTCGTGCTCGACGAGCTCTACGCGAGCAGCGAAGCAATTGCGGCGCATCGCGAGACGCACCATTTCCGAGCCTATCTCGCGGCGATCAATGATCTCGCCGAAAGGACGGCCTTGTCGCTCGCCCCCGTCCAGGTGGGCTGACAGTCCAATCATCGTCTCCGGCGGCGCGAGATGGCCGGAACTGTCGGCCTCGTCTCCGGCGGAAGCCGAACACGTGCGACACATGAGGATTTGCATCATGAGCGAAGGCATCGAAGGCAAAGTCGTGCTCATCACCGGCGGCGGCGTCGGACTCGGCGCCGAGACCGCACGCCATCTCGCCGCACGCGGCGCCCGCATCGCCGTCGCAGCGCGCCGCAAGGACAAGCTCGACGCGGTCGTCGCCGAGATCACGAAAGCCGGCGGAAAGGCGCGCGCCTATCCTCTGGATGTGACCGACAAGCATCAGGTCAAGGCGGTCGTCGATGCGGCGGTCGCCGATTTCGGCCGCCTCGACGTCATCGTCAACAATGCCGGGCTGATGCCGATCCGTCCCATGATCGAAGTGAACACCGACGAATGGGACGCGATGATCGACGTCAATCTGAAGGGCGTGCTCTATGGAATCGCCGCCGCTCTGCCGATCTTCGTCGCGCAGGACAGCGGCCATGTCATCAACATCAGCTCCGTCGCCGGCACAAAAGTCTTCGCGCCGGGCGGCACGGTCTATTCGGGCACGAAATTCGCCGTGCGCGCGATCTCCGAGGGGCTCCGGCAGGAAATCGGCGGCAAGATCCGCGTCACCTCGATCGAGCCGGGCGCCGTCGATAGCGACCTCAAATATTCGACGACGAGCGCCGCCCGCGCGACTGTGATGGACTTTTACAAGATCGCTATTCCGGCCGCTTCCGTCGCGCGCGCCATCGCTTTCGCGATCGAGCAGCCCGCCGATGTGGACATCAATGAAATCGTGCTGCGCCCGACCGCGCAGGAATTCTGATCGACCAGGGTCCGGCGGCAGGCAGGAAGGCCGCCGCCCGAGGAGCCAAAGGATGGAAACGGTGAGCATAGAGAAGCTTCTGCCGAGCAAGCTCGGCTTCGGCGCCGCCCCGCTCGGCAATATGTTTCGCGACATTCCCGAGGAGGAGGCGCGCGCGACTGTGGAGGCCGCCTGGAACGACGGCGTCCGCTATTTCGACACGGCGCCCTTCTATGGCGCCGGCCTCGCGGAACTCCGCTTGGGCGAGGCCTTGGCGGGCAAGCCGCGCGAGGATTACGTCATCAGCACCAAGGTGGGCCGCGTCATCCTCGACGAGATCGAGGACGTCGGCGCCCGCGATCTCGGCGAGAAGAGCGGCGTCTTCGCGCATGGCCGTCCGAACCGCATCGTCAATGATTATTCGGAGAGCGCGACGCTGCGCTCGCTGGAAGACAGCCTGAAGCGCCTGAGGACAGACCATATCGACTTCATCTTCGTCCATGACGTGGCGCAGGATTTCTATGGCGACGAATGGCTGGCCATGTTCGAGAGCGCGCACCTCGGAGCGTTTCGCACTCTCGACCGACTGCGCGACGAGGGCGTGATCGCGGGATGGGGACTCGGCGTGAACCGCGTCGAGCCGATCGAGATCGTGATGGAGCTCGACGAGCCGCGTCCCGACATATTTCTGCTCGCCGGCCGCTACACGCTGCTCGACCATGAGAAGGCGCTTCAGCGCGTGATGCCGATGGCGGCGGAGCGCGGCCTTCGTATCGTCGTCGGCGGCCCCTATAGCTCGGGCGCGCTGGTGGGCGGGCCCAATTTCGAATATGCGCCGGCGACGCCTGCCATTCTCGACAAGGTCGCGCGGATCAAGGCGATCGCCGACGAGCATGGAGTCGGCATGAAGGCGGCCGGGCTGCAATTCTCGCTCGCGCATCCGGCGGTCGCGGCGGCGATACCCGGCGCGAGCCGTCCGAGCCGCATTGCAGAGGATCGCGCCGCCATGGATGAGATCATTCCGGCAGAGTTTTGGCGCCGTCTGCGCGACGCCGGCCTCATCGACCCCGCCGCGCCCACTCCTGTTGCACGGTGACAGGGCTCCCCGGCTCGATCCGAGCCGGCCATTCGCGCCATTCGCCGCCGCAACCATTTGGCGGCCGAGCCGATCGATCGCGCACGGTCTCAAAGATAGCCGCGGCGAATCACGGATTGCGTCGCGGCGCCAGAGTGCTACAAATGCGCGTGACACCACTCGGCCAACCTCGCCGGACGTGATGCGACGCCAATGACTTGCGCATTCTGGCGCCCGGGGGCGGTATCCTCCCGCCCCAGCCAGAATCTAGATTTAACAACTTTAACAATAAGATAGCCGGAAATTTCAGGACGACACCCGTCACCTCCCGTCACACCCGACCGTCACAACGGCACGTCTCGATTCAAAGCATGGGTGGCATCAACGCGCAACCCATCTTGTGCTCAGCACGGACGATGCTGATTCGCTCTCAGAGCCCCTACTCCCGTGATTCTTGCTCTTTGAGCTCAACCGAGAGCCATTCTAATTCCTCTGCGGTCAGGTCGACCTCCTCCGGGGCATCAGCACGCGAGATTGGCATCGATCCCGATCGCCCTTCGCCCCGCCCTGAAGGCTTCAATTGCCGCAGAACTCGGTAGACGTTTGCTGACGTCCAAGGACCGCCACGAGCCGTCGAATAGCCAGCCTGATTGAGCGTCGATGCAATTTGACCGGCCGTTTGTGCGCCCTGCCGGCGAGCTTCGGCGAGTATTCTCGCGAATTCTCCGGCGCGCTGCCGAGCGAGGGCTCTGTTGGCATCGGCGCCTTTCCTCTGCGCCTCATTCAAGTTGACAGTATTGCCGAGACGGGCGCCACGAGCCTTAGCCTTGGCCAGCCCTTCCCTTGTGCGCCGACCGATCTCCCGCCCTTCTTTTTGAGCACGCGCGGCTTGACTGCGCAGAACGAGGTAATCGGCATCGGGGCCGTTGCTTGCTGAAATAATATGTAGCTTATTGTTGAGAACATGATTCTCTGCCGTAGCCAGATTTCGTGTAAATCGATCGAAACTCGCCACGATTATAGGCCACCCCTTACGGTCAGATAAATCAGCAGCCTCTCTAAGCACTGGCCGGCTTTCAATAGATTCGCCCATTGCCGAGGCAGACTCCCTCATTACCTTCATTATCTTAAAGCCTATATCCTTAGCAAATCTACGAATTTGTGTCGTTTGACCATCCAAGCTTATCCCATTTGCTGCCTGATGCTCAGTCGAAACTCTTACATACGCTATAGCTCCACGCATAACGGCGATCCCTCTATACATGTCTAATGAACGACACTATACCAACCCATATAGAGATATACAACAGTAAAAACTGACTGATTTTGAATGGATTTTATCGGCATACGTTTAGTGATATACAAGTTGACCGACGATCACCGACCTTTTAGAGGTGTGCAACCCGAATGCGGGCAAAGCAATTCGCGACCCTAAAGCGCGCCCGGGCTCCGAAATCCCGCAATAAAATATAGACGATACCCAACCTTGAATGACAAAAAGATAGCTTTTACACCCCGCACAACAAAACAAAAATGTATGTTAAAACAGCAAATAGCTACTTTTAATAGAGGACAATCAACGTGAAGACTAAGTGTTGCGAGCAACGAGCGACGGCCACCAAGCTAATACGAGAGGGGCTAGAGGCTCTTCAAGAACGGAAATCAGCATCACAGGTCGCGATGGACATCGGCTACAGCAGTGATCGGCCGATCTGTCTTTTCGCCACCGGTGAACTTCGCGTGCCCTTAGAGCAAACGATTCCTCTCGCCATAGCTTTGGAAATCGAACCCGGCGCGCTCTTCTCAGCCGTCCTGGGATCCTACATGCCGCTGCACCCCGGCCTACAGATTACCTTCGATCCGAAGTATGCGGCGCGCCGAGATGCTCGAATATCCCCATGCATGGAGGTCGGCGACGACCCAAGCTCCACGATCGAGAGCGAAGATGCGACCGGCGCCGTCCCATCGGCGGGTCGGCCGGCTCCTGTGGATATGAACTTCAAGGTGTCCTCCGATTTCCATCGTCGCTTTAAGGGGGAAGCCGTTCAACGAGGGATGTCTATGAAAGAGCTCCTCGAGACGTGCTTCGAAACATTCCTTCGGTCGAATGACGCGGCCGAACGGTGATAGGGATCGGCGGCCTGATTACTCTGCTCCCAGGCTCCATCCCCATGGAACGTCCGGGTTTTTTCTAGGACTTCGAACATAGCGACGTGGCTAGGAAATCCGCAGGGCCGCCGAGCGTCCGGCGCGGCTTATTGGGCTTTCGTGCCCCTCGCCTCCATCGGGAATGGCGATCCATCGATCGTCCGAGGCGGCGGTGCGGGAGCGGATACCGTCTTCTCTGAAACCGTATTGCTTTCCGGCGTCGCGGCGGCAAGATAGGCCCCTTCGATTTCGTGGGGGAATTATGGCTTCGGATGATGCGGATACAGATCGGCGGCTCTGGAACGTGGCGGACCAGCTGCGGGCGAATTCCGGCCTCAAGCCTTCCGAATATTCCCGCCCGGTGCTCGGTCTCTTGTTCCTCCGCTATGCGGACGGGCGCTTCGCCGAAGCGGAGAAGAAGCTGAAGCCGCGTCCGGGCAGTCGTCTCGGCGCGCCGACGCCGGATGCTTTCAAGGCGCAGGGCGTCGTCTATCTGACCCCGGAGGCGCGCTTCTCCCATCTCCTCGCTCTGCCCGAGGGCGCCAATCTCGGCCGCGCCCTCAATGGCGCGATGGCGGACATAGAAAAGCACAATCCCGATCTCGCCGACGCTCTACCCAAGAATTACGGCGCCGTCGGAGACGATATTCTGCGCGAGCTCATCAAGCAGCTGGCTCCGCTCGACATCTCCGGCGACGCCTTCGGGCGTGTCTATGAGAATTTCATGGGCAATTTCGCCAAGCAGGAGATGCAGAAGGGCGGCGAGTTCTACACACCCTCCAGCATCGTGCAGCTCATCGTCGAGATCATCGAGCCCTATCACGGCCGCATCCTCGATCCCGCCTGCGGCTCCGGCGGCATGTTCGTCCATTCGGCCGATTTCGTGCGCGCCCATAAGCGCGCGCCGGAGAAGGAGCTGTCAATCTTCGGCATTGAGAAGGTCGCCGAGACGCAGCGCCTGGCGCGCATGAATCTCGCGGTTCATGGCGTCGGTGGGACGATCCGCGAGGCCAACGCCTATTATGACGAGCCCTTCCCTATCGTCGGCCAGTTCGATTACCTCATGGCAAATCCGCCTTTCAATGTCGATGGCGTCGACAAGGAGAAGGATGCGATCAAGAAGCGCGAGGATCGCTTCCCGCATGGGCTGCCCAAGCCCGACAACGCTAATTATCTCTGGATCGAGATGTTCTGGTCGGCGCTGAACGAGACGGGCCGCGCCGGCTTCGTCATGGCCAATTCCGCCGCCGACGCGCGCGGCACGGAGCTCGACATTCGCAAGGCGCTGATCGAGACGGGGATGGTGGATTGCATCGTCTCGGTCGGGCCGAATTTTTTCTACACGGTCACTCTGCCTTGCACGCTCTGGTTCTTCGACAAGGGCAAGACGAAGACCAAGCGCGCGAATGAGGTTCTCTTCATCGACGCGCGCCATGTGTTCCGCCAAATCGACCGCGCGCATCGCGAGTTCACGGACGCGCAGATCGAGTTCCTCGCCAATATCGTGCGTCTGTGGCGTGGGGAGCAAGTGGAGCTGATCCGCAATTCCTTCGATCTGCTCGACGAGCGCGGGCTTGCGAAGAGCTATGCCGATGTGCCGGGCCTCTGCAAGGCGGCGAGCCGCGAGGAGATTGAGGCGCAGGGCTGGAGTCTCAATCCTGGACGCTACGTCGGCGCCTCGGCGCGTGAGGCGGAGACCGAGGATTTTCGCGAGAAGCTCGAGGAGTTGCAGGAGGAGTTCGAGAGGCTGACGGGAGAGGCACGTGAATTGGAGACTCTCATTGCCTCAAATGTTGCGGAATTGATGTAATGCGCCAAACAAACACAATTTTGGAACTCGCGGATAAAGCGCCACATGCTCTCAACGGTGGCCCTTTTGGTTCGAAGCTCGTTTCAAGTATGTATGTGCATAAAGGTGTTCCTGTTATCCGTGGAATAAATCTTCCCTTCGATCGTCGGTTTAACGCCAACGATTTTGTATTTGTATCGCAGCAAAAAGCTGATGAATTAAGCGCGCACATTGCGCGACCGGGAGATCTTGTATTCACTCAACGGGGGACACTCGGCCAGATTGGGCTGATACCAGAAAATGGTCCTTATGATCGTTACGTGGTTTCACAAAGTCAGATGAAACTTACGGTAGATCCGTCAATGGCCGATTCTACTTTCATTTATTATTATTTCAGACAGCCAAGGATAATAGCTCAAATTGAAGCTTTAGCGTCTTCGTCTGGGGTGCCTCATATAAATCTTCAAATGCTCAGAGAGTTCGAGGTTTCACTGCCCAGCTGCGATGAACAACGGCGTATAGCGGATTTCCTTGCCAGGTTTGACGACCTCATCGAGAACAACACGCGGAGGATTGCGATCCTGGAGGATATGGCGCGGCGCATTTTCGAGGAATGGTTCGTCCATTTCCGCGCCCCCGGCTGCGAGGGTCTGCCCTTGGTCGAAAGCGCCATCGGGCCGATCCCGCGTGGGTGGACGATGGCTACGATCAAAGACGTTTGCGATAAAGTCGACTACGGCTACACCGCTAAAGCCACACAGGAAAACATCGGCCCGAAGTTTCTGAGAATCACAGATATCGTTCCCGCGGCCATTGATTGGAGCCGTGTTCCATATTGCAGTATCCCAGCAAAAAAAGCTGAGCAGTATTCTTTATCTCCAGGTGACATTGTTATAGCCCGCACTGGCGCTACGACTGGATACGCGAAGCATCTTGGCAAACGTCACCCCTCTGCTGTCTTTGCGTCGTATTTGGTCCGCCTCCGGATCACCAATATTTCTTCGAATTATTATTTAGGGCAAGTTATCGAGAGTGACAAATATAAGGCGTTCATTGCGAGAAACGTCGGCGGGGCGGCGCAACCGAACGCCAATGCCCAAGTCCTTACCTCTATGCCGATAATATTGCCGCCTAAGCGACTGTTGGAACAGTTTGATCATATCATGGAAGGCTTTGCAGACCTGAGAGAGATCTTGGAGTGTGCAAACGCCAACCTCCGCGCCCAGCGCGATCTCCTCCTCCCCAAGCTCATCGCCGGCGAGATCGACGTCAGCGCCGCTGCGACAGCGCTGAAGGAGGCGGCGGAATGAACTCGATCGTCACGCTCGGCAAATTCGACCGTGTGCCGCTCACCAAAGCCTGGCCGACCGAGGACGGCAATTTCACGCCCTGGCTCGCCGAGCCGGCCGTGATAGCGCTGCTCGGCGACGCGCTCGGCATGGAGCTCGAGGTGGAGGCCGTCGAGCATTGGGTCGGCTCCTTCCGCGCCGATATTCTGGCGCGCTCGACCGAGGAGGCCGATCATCGCGTCGTCATCGAAAATCAGTTCGGCCGCACCGATCACAAGCATCTCGGGCAAATCCTCACCTATCTCGCCGGCATAGAGGGCGCCAAGACGATCGTCTGGATCGCCGAGACGATCCAGCCCGACCATCGTGCGGCGATCGATTGGCTGAACACGAACACGGCCGACGACTTCTCCTTCTTCGCCATAGAGATCGAGCTGTGGCGCATCGACAATTCGGCGCCGGCTCCGCGCTTCAACGTCATCGCCAGCCCTAACGACTGGACGAGGAGCGCGCGCTCGGCGGCGCGTCATCTCGGAGAGGGTGAGCTGGCCGCGCGACATCATGTGCGGCTCTCCTATTGGGCGTCCTTCTCCGAGTTCCTGAAGGCGAGAGGTTCGCACTTCAAGATCAGGCGTCCCAATAAGGACCATTGGTTCAACTTCCCGATCGGCCGCAGCGACTTCGTGATCAGCGCCACCATCAGCACAGACAAGAGGCGAATCGGCGTCGAGCTCTACGCTCGTCGCGACGTAGATAAATCCGCCTTTCGCGCTCTCTTCGCCGACAAGCTGGCTATCGAACGGGAGTTCGGCGAGGCGCTCGACTGGCAAGAGCTGCCGACAAAGAAGGCGTCGCGCATCGCTCTGTTCCGCCATAGCGTCGACCCCAGCGACGAGTCCCAGCGCGAGGATCTCCATGATTGGATGCTCGCAAAGATGGACCGCTTCAAATTGGTGTTCGGCAATCGCGTGAAGGCGCTCTCGCGTCCGGCTGATGGTGAGCCTCTGGAAGAGGATCAGGGCGAGGAATGACGCGTTCCGGTGGATCCGACGACATTTCCTATGAGCAGCGCCAGCAGCTCTATGGCGGTTTTTCCGAGAATGATCTCATCGAGCAGCCCGCCATAGAGCTGTTCGCATCGCTCGGCTGGCAGACCGCCGATCTCTATGGCGAGTTCTCCGGCAGGGGCGGCAGCGTCGAGGGGCGCGCCTCCAAGCGCGACGCCATTTTGCCGAACCGGCTCCGCCTCGCGCTGAAACGGCTCAATCCCGATCTGCCGCAAGAAGCTCTCGACGACGCCTATTCTGTCATCGCTCGCGAACGCGGGGCGATCGATCCCATTCGGGCCAATGCCGAAATTCATGATCTCCTGCTCAATGGCGTAAAGGTCGAGATACGCGGCGCCGGCGGCGCCAGGGTGACGGAGACGGTCCGCGTCATCGATTGGGTAGCGTCGGATCAGAATGACTTCTTGCTGGCCTCGCAGGTCTGGTTCGCGGGCGAGCTCTATACGAAGCGCGCCGATCTCGTCGGCTTTGTGAATGGCCTGCCGCTGCTGTTCATCGAGCTGAAGGCGGCCCATCGCGCCATGGCCGACGCCTATACGGGCAATCTCAGCGACTATCGCACTACCATTCCGCATGTCTTCACGCCCAACGCTTTCGTCGTGCTCTCCAATGGACGCGAAGCCGTGCTGGGCGCTCCGCAGGCGCCGCTCGAATATTTCGCCGAGTGGAAGCGGGTCGATGACGAGGACGAGCCCGGCGTCGTCAGCCTCGACACGCTGATCAAAGGCGCGTGCCGTCCTGCGCGCTTCCTCGATCTCATCGAGAATTTCATCGTCTTTGAGGAAGGCAAGAACGGCCTCGTCAAGAAGCTCGGCAAGACGCATCAGCTGCTCGGCGTGAACCGCGCCATCGCGGCCGTCGACAAGATCGACGAGAACCGGGGACGGCTCGGCGTCTTCTGGCACACGCAAGGCTCAGGTAAGAGCCTGTCCATGCTGTTCTTCGCCCGTAAGGTGTTGCGCAAGAAGCCGGGCGATTGGACGTTTCTGATCGTCACCGATCGCACAGAGCTCGACGAACAGATCACCGGAACCTTTTCCGCTTGTGGCGCGCTGATCAAGACCCGTGATGAGGTGCAGGCGCGCAGCCGGGAGCATCTGAAAGAGCTGCTGCGCGGGAATGAGCGCTACATCTTCACGCTGATCCAAAAATTCGGGACCGCACGGGGAGAGGTCTATCCCGTGCTTTCGACCCGTAAGGACATCATCGTCATCACCGACGAGGCGCATCGCAGCCAATACGATACGCTCGCGGCCAATATGCGCGCGGCGCTGCCGAACGCCGCCTTCATCGGCTTCACCGGAACGCCGCTGATCGCCGGCGAGGAGGAGCGGACGCGTGAGGTGTTCGGCGATTACGTCTCGATCTATGATTTCGCGCAGTCGATCGCCGACGGCGCCACAGTGCCGCTCTATTACGAGAGCCGGCTGCCGGAGCTGCACCTCACCAATGAGCAGCTCGGCGACGAGATCGCCCAGGTGATCGATGACGCGGACTTGACCGAGGAGGAGGAGGACGCCCTCTCCCGGCGCTTCGCCAAGCAATATCACCTCATCACCAATAACGATCGCCTAGAGAAGGTCGCAGCCGATCTCGTGCGTCATTTTTCAGCGCGCGGCTATCGCGGTAAGGCGATGTTCGTCGCCATAGACAAGGCGACCGCGATCCGCATGTATGACAAGGTTCGCCATCACTGGGACGAGATGCTGGCGCGGGAGGCGAAGCGCGTCGCCGCGATCTCGGATGCAGTCGAGCGCGCGGCGCTCCAAGAGCAGGTCGATTGGCTCGCCAAGACCGACATGGCCGTCGTCGTGAGCCCCTCGCAGAATGAAATCCAGCTCATGGCGAAGCGCGGCCTCGATATCGAGCCGCACCGACGACGACTGGTCAAAGAGAATTTGGACGAGAAGTTCAAAGCGGCGGAGGATCCGCTGCGGCTCGTGTTTGTCTGCGCGATGTGGATCACCGGCTTCGACGTGCCGACCTGCTCGACGGTCTACATCGACAAGCCGATGAAAAATCACACGCTGATGCAGACGATCGCGCGTGCAAATCGCGTCTCTGCCGGCAAGCAGGCTGGGCTGATCGTCGACTATGTCGGGGTGTTTCGCAATCTCAAGGCCGCGCTGGCGATCTACGCCCAGCCGCGACCCGGCGTCACCACGGACCCGATCGAGCGAAAGGAAAAGCTGGTCGAGGAGTTGCGGGTGGCGCTACGTCTGGCGGTCGCCTTCGCCGAGGCGCGCGATGTTCGTCCCGCCGAGGTGATGCGCGTGAACGGCTTCGAACGTCAGGCGGCGCTGCAGCAAGCGGCGGAGAGGCTTCTCGGCAATGACGAGGAGAAGCGCACATATCTGCGCCTCGTCTCGGACGCTTGGAAGCTCTTCAGGGCGGTCCTGCCAGATCCCGCCACGATAGAGTTCCGGGGCGATATGATCGTTCTCCAGGTCGTCGCGGAGATGATCCGAACGATGACCCGAAAAGGACCGACCAGGAGTGCACTCGCCGCAATCGCCGAAATCGAGCGACTGATCGATGAGGCTATCGCAGGCGTCGAGATCCGCGCTCCCGTGCCGTCCGGCGAAGATATGAAACAGCTCTTCGATCTCTCCACCGTCGACTTCGACAGGCTGACCGAGCTATTCGCTCAGGGACGCAAACGAACGGCGACCGAAATTTTGCGCGGTCAAGCCGAGGAACGTGTGAAGGGGCTCGCCAATCGCAATCCAACGCGGGTGGACCTGCTCGAACGACTGAATAGTCTCATAGACCGATACAACGCCGGCAGTTTGGATGCGGAGCGCCTTTTCGAGGAGCTGACGGCTTTTGCGAGGTCATTGAACGAAGAGGAGCAGCGACACCTCAAAGTGGGATTGACCGAGGACGAGCTCGCTATTTTCGACATCCTCACCCGTCCGGAGCCCAAGCTCACGAAGGCGGACGAGGTGAACGTGAAGGCAATCGCACGCGAGCTACTCGACAAGCTGAAGCAGGAAAAGCTCATTCTCGACTGGCGGTTGCGTGAATCTGCTAAGGCGGATGTGCGTGAAACAATTCGGCAGGAACTAGACCAACTACCGGAAGTGTATGATCGTAAACTCTGGGATGAAAAAGTCGAACGGACGTATCAGTTTGTCTTCGAGCATTTTCCATATTCCGCAGAAGGCAGGACACCACATAATTAGCCTGAAAAACACTATACACATCATAAACTTGCAATTTTTCGTGATTTAGTCAGTCAGATATGACTGATATAGCGTCTCCTGCAATCGTATATATGCTGATAACAAAAATCAATAATGCGATTAGCGTTGAAATTTTTGCACTCAAATTGTATATGAATCAAGCTACATCGGCTTGTATCTTTGCAATCACTCATCTGGAAAAAGCTATGCCCGACGGCGCTCTCGAATCGCCCACTCCTAGCTTGCGCTTCAAAGCATCGGATATTCGCGATCACTTGAAAAAACATCATCCAAACTGTCCAAATAGACATGTAAGAGCGATAGTAAACCGCGTCGCCGGTCGCTACTGGGTCGACGCGAGCATTGGCACCGCCGTCGGTATTGTGATGGACGGCTACATCCGGCATCAATTGACAGACTACGATGCCCTACTGGCGAAATCCGTAAAGCGGGAAGATGCTAGGGCCAAAGTCAAGAGCATAGTCGACTATACACTTAAATCATGGAGTTGCGACGCTATAAAATTAAATAAAACAGAGAGATGATTGCCATTTTGTTATCTGAAATTACTTGTATCAATCCGCCGGAGTTATGGTGCAAATTTAGTGTTTTAAAACGTCTAGCATCACTTTCAGAAGGCACCGTTTATTCATCTGTTATCACCATCGCCTTTTATGCGCACATTTTGCGCCTTAATACAGCAATATCAGCCCCGCCACTTCGATATAGCTCCACGCATTGGATAAACAAAATGCCGTGTAAAATAATATATCTAAACTGATATAAAAAAATTTAACTGACACTCCATTCATCGAAGTTAAGCTTTATATAAAATTATTTATATTCAGATACTTATAAACGCACACCGCCTCATGTGATCGGTATTTAGTTAAGAATCATGTGATAAAGTTAATTATATTCCATTTAGTTAAGCGTCGCCAGAGCGAAGGTTAAGCACACAGCCGAATGAAATACCCAGAGGTAACGGCCTCGCTCAATCGCTGATAGGTCGGACAACTGAGGATTGCTGTTCGCTGTAAGCAACGGCCCGCGCACGCTGAATCACGCGCCGGTCCACGCCAAACTCTTTCGCTAGGCCGTATATGCTCGAACCGGCAGCAAGCCGCGCTACTATCTGCTGCTTCTGAATTTTAGAAAGGCGAGAGGGCCTTCCAGGCTGTTTCCCTTCCGCCCGAGCGCGGGCAAGACCCGCTTGCGTCCTTTCGATCAAGAGGTCGCGTTCAAACTCGGCAACAGCGCCGATCACGCTCATCGTCATTTTTCCGGCGGGCGCGGTAAGGTCGACCCCACCGAGTGCAAGACAGTGCACCCTCACGCCACGCTGCGCCACCGCCTCCACTGTCTGACGCACGTCAATCACATTACGACCTAACCGGTCCAATTTCGTCACCACCAACACGTCTCCCGGCTCGAGCCTATCAAGCAATTTTGCAAACCCCGAGCGGGCGCTCGCCGGGATCCCGCCGCTGACCGTTTCTGCCACGATACGATGCCGCTCGACCCAAAAACCAGCAGCCTCTATTTCGCGAACTTGGTTCTCAGGGGTCTGATCGCTCGTGCTCACTCGACAGTATGCAAAAGTCCGGCTCATTGGGTGCCTCATATGGGCGCTTTATAGGGCACCAATATCGCACCTGAGCGAAATAGGCCACCAGCTAGTTTTCGCCCATGCCGAGCAAGACCTGCGCGAAATCGATCGTTTGCGCACATAACGAAAAACCGCAAGCTCTACGCTCTCTCTAATTCACCACGAAGCACGTCGAGGCGCTCGGCAAGCATTTCTAGACCGCTCGGCTCTTTGAGAGCTCGCATATTTTTTCGTGCTTTGCCCGCGATCCGACTGCATAACAATTTTATGCGATCTCGCCCATCTGCGTTCTTAGGTGCCGGGAAACGTAAGGTATATTCTAGAATCATGTCAATAACATCTATATGAACCTCCTTTTTACGGTCAACTATATATTCAAGAAGACCAAATATAACATCAACATTTCTGCCTGCAACATTAAAGTATGCATTGATAGGCCTTTCGAGCCAGCCGATATTTTCTCTAATGTCAATACCTCTTGGCACCATCTTTCCAACATCTATTGCCTCAAGGTAAGCATCTATTGACTTATTAAGCTCAAGAATACACTTCTCTGTATCTGTTAATTTGAATGATGTAGAAATAAATAAATGACAATAGCCAAGCTTACTTAAAAACTCACTTCTGTATCTAAGAGAAATATCCCTAAATGACAGGACCTTTCTACAAATCCGCTCCGCCTCAGGCAAATTATAACGAGACTTAATTTCCATATGATACCAGTTTCGCATCATCTGGATATCCCTGAGATTGCTAGATTCCGCTGCTCGGAAATGCTCTCGGGCCAATTCCATATATTTATCATCCATCGAGCTGTAAGCGCGCCCGAAAAGCGCTCGAACTTTTGGGTTAGCCAAAAGTTGATCATCACGCGACAAGCGGTGGTCTTGATCGATGATCCCTTGGTAGTCGGACACTAACAGCATCCCATCCAACTTTGATATCATCGCCGCTTCAGCTGGGGTTGCGTGCGACCCCTGGGTTCTGAAATGTTCAATTTTGCGCTTGAGAGTGCCGAAAAACGGCAAAGTCTTGGAAACTTGGCCAATGAACGGCGCTGCCGGAGGCGATAACTGATATAGAGTTTCCCCACTCTCAACGACATCCACAGTGGTCAAAAAGATCGCAGAGCACTCTGTGACCGCATCAACAATCTGATCTGCAGAATTCTCATATAGAACAGAACTAATAGTATCTGTTGAAACAGGATCCTCAAGCAGATATAGACTTGCAAGAACATACCTAGACTTTCCATCCTTATGCAGCGCGTCATACTCCCGCTGATATAGATAACTCCGTGCCTGCGCGCCACCTTTTGTATTATATTGAGATATAGCAATATCATACGTAGACGCGAACTTCCTAATTCCAACTATAGTTTCAATTATTAGTGGAAGTCCGTCAGTCGCAGTATATATATTGTCTAATTCACCTTTAGATGGATTGTTTACACCAAACTGCTTGCAGCATTCTTCAATAAATACCCCTACCTCCTTGTCTTCTTTCAAGCCAGGAACAGGTATGCAATTCTGCAAGGCATACGTCGCCGGATATCGAACTGTATACAATATCTTTACCCTTCGCTTGCTCTTAGCGATACGCAAAAACAAAAACTCCTCTCCGGTATCAACCCTTCTTCTGCTAAGGGAATCAATATCATCCAACACTATTAGCATATTAAAATTATCGAATAGCTCATCAATTAAGTAATTTATATTTTCCGATCCCATGCTTATGACATCAGACATAGATACTAATCCAGAATGGACAAGTATTGCTTTGAGTTGCTCCTCTGAGTTTAAAAAGTCACAAAGCATAAACTTTTGTTCCCTTTTAGAAATTGGATTGAATTCCGTTTCTTTAGCGGAAAGGAAAATCACGCAGTCCAACTTCTCCGAATTAGGGAAGCGGACGTCTCCGGCGGTCTCCGCGATCGCCCTAGCAAACTCAAACGCAAGAGTCGTTTTACCCGAACCACCGGGTCCACTTAGATAGAGACGGGGAGAATCCCCGAAAATGAGCCACTCCCAAAGTGCCTCCATTAAGCTCTCGCGCCCGATAAAGTTTTTAATCGTCGAGGGTGGCGGTGGCAAGAAACGCTGTATTCTACCGGAATTTGATCTAGTTTCGAATGTTAACAAAGAACGATCTGAATATAACAAGTTAAAATTAGATGACTTTGCCTCAATACACTCATGTCTATCCCTAATCCAAAGCATGCCGGGTTGATATTTATAAACCTGCCTCACTAACTTTACAGGTCTAGAAAGACGACGCCTAGGAACCAGAACCGCGGCAACCTGTAGATTAATTCCTGGCACATGATATAACTTTGTGAGACACTCAATGCTTACGCCAGTAGAATCTGACAACGCCCTGTTAAAAAACTCAATTTCAAAATTTGACGATACGCCGCATATATCAAGAGTCCTATCATTAACTCCAAATAAAATTATCCCGCCAATTGTGTTATGGAATGCTAGCGCGAGCCTAATTATACCTGCCCCATAGGAGTCAGAGAATTTTTCCGGGAGTTTGTCTTTGAAATCTAGGACATATGTTTCCTGGGCCTGGAAACGGGCCTCCTCTGAATTCCAAAGATACGAAAATAGCGCTTCAAAATGCGGCGGCAATTCTTGTCTTTCAATTGCATCCCAAAGCGGAAGAAGCTCTTCTCGCATATGCTGACCTCCAGATGCGCCCACAGATTGATGTTATTATTTAGCCGATCCCTATTCCATCGCTACCGAGGCTACGATATCTCCAGTTGAGCCATCATGGATTCCAAGAGCTGCCTGCGAAATCCCATCCAGCGGCGAGTCGAGTCCAACGGTTGATACCCCCGCAGGCGTGGAGTGAGCAACAGGCGATCGGCTGAGCGGGACTGTCAGGAATCTTGTGTGCGGGGCCGGGTTTCCATCACGCCGCGACGAAGCGATCGTCGAACATGATGGCGAATTGATTTTTCGCCTCGCACCATTCGCGCGGCGCCATTTTCCACTCCCCGGCGACTTGGCGCAAGACGAGATAGAGGAGCTTCATCGCCGCATCGTCAGTCGGAAAATGCCCTCTCGTCCGCACGGCGCGCCGCAGCTTCGCGTTCAAGGATTCTATGGCGTTCGTCGTGTAGATGATCCGCCGTACCGCGATCGGAAAGGCGAAAAACGGGATGACCTGCTCCCAATTGCGTCGCCAGCCCTGCGCGATCGACGGATATTTCTTGCCCCAATGGCCGCCGTCGAAGGCCTCCAACGCCTCTTTGGCCGCCTCGGCGGTCGGGGCGCGATAGATCGTCTTCAGCGCGGCGGCGATCGCCTTGCGGTCCTTGTATGAGGCGAATTCCATCGAGTTTCGAATGAGATGCACGATGCAGGTCTGCACGGTCGTCTGCGGAAACACCGCATTGATCGCCTCCGGAAAGCCCTTCAGGCCGTCGACCACGGCGATCAGTATGTCGCCGACGCCGCGGTTCTTCAGCTCGTTCATCACCCGAAGCCAGAATTTGGCGCCCTCCGAGGTCTCGATCCAAAGCCCCAGAATGTCCTTCGTTCCGTCCGGCGTGACGCCGAGCGCCACATAGACGGCCTTGTTGCGGACCAGGCCTTCGTCGCGGATTTTGACGCGCAGCGCGTCGAAGAAAACCAAGGGATACATCGCCTCGAGCGGCCGGTTCTGCCATTCGGCGACGGTCTCCAGCACGGCGTCGGTGACTGTCGAGATCAGATCGGGCGAGACTTCCAGGCCGTAGAGCTCGAGCAAATGGCCCTGGATCTCGCGCACCGTCATGCCGCGCGCATACATCGACACGATTTTCTCGTCGAAGCCGGGAAAGCGGCGCTGATAGCGCGCGATCAGCTTGGGATCGAAGCTCCCCTCCCGGTCCCGCGGGACCCTGATGTCGATCTTCGACGTCTCGGTCAGCACGGTCTTCTTCGAATAGCCGTTGCGGTGGTTCGCCTTGCCCGCCGCCGCTTCGCTCTCGAGATGGTCGTCCATCTCCGCGTTCAGAACCCGTTCCGCCAGCGCCTTCTTCAGCTCATCGAACAAGCCATCCTTGGAAAAAACCTCCTTCGGATCGCGTCCCGACAGCAATTGGTCCAATGTGCCCTTCTTGATCGCCATAGCCCGCCTCCTGCGGTTCTACTATGGCCCCACACACAAGATTCCTGACAGTCCCGCACTCCATATCTCCGGGTCGTCCCCGTTTCCCGGCGTGTGTGGCCGAGAATAAATCCAAACTCCGCATCCAGGTAGCCTGCCCGCCGAAATGCGTCAGCAACAGTATGCCGGAATGAGTGAAAGTTCGTTTCCTTCCCATCCTTCAATCCGATACGCCGTAAGTAGCGACCATACCAACGGCTCGGAGTGCCGCTGATTTGGCCCCGCGTGTTTGCCGTGATCTCAGGGAACAGTCGTCGTTCGGAACGCTCTTTCATCGCCACGTGATATTTTAGAATTCCGATTCGTATCAGCTCGCCATGAACAGGAATGATGCGGCGCGATCCCTTTGTCTTGACGCTCTTTTCCGGATCGCCCTCTTGAGTGACATGGAACACCCATCGTCCCTCAATTTCCCGGAGGTCGTCGACAAGTAGCTGAGAGAGTTCGCCGAGTCTGGCACCGGTAAACAGCGCGATGGTCGGAAGCCAGAAGCGCCAGTCTCGCGTCTGGACCTCGCC
Source organism: Methylosinus sp. H3A (assembly GCF_015709455.1). Lineage (NCBI taxonomy): Bacteria > Pseudomonadati > Pseudomonadota > Alphaproteobacteria > Hyphomicrobiales > Methylocystaceae > Methylosinus > Methylosinus sp. H3A. Next base: position 2,707,464 of record NZ_JADNQW010000005.1, on the reverse strand, counting down.
CGGCAGATAGTCCTTCTCGTCCGACTCGCAGCCAGTGAAGATCGGTGAGGAGAAAATCGCTCGGAGCTCTTCGATCGAGTAAGATCGCACTGGTTGAGCATCCTTGTCGATGACGTCCTGCATCCCCGAAACTGGGTTGCCGTCGATGTAACCACGCTTATCGAGCCATCGGCAAAAGCTTCCCAGCGCCGCCAGATACTTGTTTTGAGTCCGTCTTGAGATCGTCGGCTTACCGTAGACGGCATTCGCCTGCACGACGGCCCTGATGGTCTTCCCTCGAAACTCTTTCGCTTCGGCCGCTTTCACGGGAAACTGCCTGAGGAGATCGTGCCATTCGCGGACTGATTTCTTGTCGATCGCGCTCGCCGGATAACCTCTGGGCAAGCTCTGGGCGAAGAGCTCGATGCATTTCCGGCTGTAATTCAGCGTGTCGAGCTTGACGTTGTGCGGATTGGCCTGAGCAAAGGCTTCGAAGCGCTCCATGATCGTCTCGCCTGGCGCCGCGGCTGGTGTTGCCGGTCGTCCAGATGGCTTGACGATCTCATCGGCGGGCCGCCCGCTCCAATCTCCTTCGTCTCGCAGATGGGCCTGCTTCAGCTGCTCGATCCACGCCCTCATGACGGATTGGCACAGTTGGCGATATTCCCGGGTCCCGCGCTTGATCAGAAGCCGATGCTCCCGCAGGGCGGCATCGACCCTGTCTCGGACCAGCGCGGTTTCTCCGCTTGCAAGATGCTTTTGGAGCGTGGCGAGGAGATGCTTTCGGCGATCGCGATCCAGCTTTGCAGCGTCTCGCGCCACCAGGTAGTCGAGACCTGCGGCAAGGGCAGCCACAGGATCTGACCGCGCATCTTTTCGCATTTTTTCCAAGTAATTCGCGTATTCTGGATCCTCCGCGAATAATTTCTGATCAGGTGCCGCATCCACGGAGGTGATCAATTTTTGGCGTTCGATCTCGATTGCGTCGCCATCGGGCAAGTCGGCGCGGCGCAGCCGATCTGCCTCCATTTCCCCCTGATAGAGTTCTGCGGCTATCCGGACGTGGTCCTCCAGCGTCGCGTGACGGCGCCGACGAATTTCCTCCCACTCATCGAACAGCTGGGCCTTGCGTCGAGCAGCTCGCTGGCGCGCTTCTCGGTCGACACGGGTCCCTAAAGACTCACGAACCACCTTCCTACCGAAGAACTCCTGGACGTCTTTAGGCACCTCGATCCGCAGCACATACGTTCGCCCCCGGAGGACAATATTTCTTTCTATCGTCATTGTAGCCCGTCACGCTCACCCGTCACAGTTAGCCATACCACATCCGATAATAAGAACAATTTTTTCAGTATCTTCTAGGAGTATCTGGCACTTTGATATATGCTGGTTCGAATCCTCCCGCCCCAGCCAGAATTCCGCAAATCATTGTAATTGCTAGAAAACCTCCTCAGCTGGGGCGAGTTTCCACATCCGTGTGACACATGGCTGGTACACCACGGAGCTTCTCGTGCCCGCCATACCCCATGTCGTGCGTCGCGGCGCGTTCTATTATTGGCGGCGGCGACTGCCGTCGGCGCTTGCCGAATCGAGAAATTCTGCGACGCTGATTCTCGGCCTGGGCGCCAGCAACCCGAGGAGAGCGCGCTTCCTCGCCGGCCAGATTTTAAGCGCTCGCCGATCGCTGTTTCTTTCCGGCCGCTAAGACCCGCCGCCTTTCCCAGCCGCAAATCCAGAAGGTGTTCCGCGCCGTCTTCACGCGGCGCCTCGATAAGCTCGAAGCCGTCGCTGCGCGCGAGCGCGCGGAGGACGGCTTCGACCCTGAGAAGAGCCGCCGCAGCGAGCGCGTGATGGCTCACGTCTATCGCCTGCTCGAGACGCGCGGCCGCGCCGCCGCCGTCGACGATCGCGCCGCCGCGCAAATGGCGGCGCAGGGGTGATGACGCCGGACGAGATCGCGGAGACCACCTTCATGCTCGATCTCATGCAGCGCCAAAACGTCGCCGCCGAAAAGAAGGAGCGGCTAGCGATGCTCGTCGAGGAGGTCGGCGGCGAGCCCAATCCGATGAATCTCGCGCTCGCGCAGGAGACGGTCTACCGGGCCTTCGCCGAGGCGAATTTCCTGTCGGAGCGCCGGCACGACGGCGTGCGCATCGAGATCGAGAAGACCATCGCCGACATTTTGAGTCGCACGCCAAGGCGCCCGTCGACGCGATCGACCGCCGCAGCGAGCCCGTCTATCCTTCCACGAAACTCCTGCGGTCCGCAGTAAAGGCATTCGTGGTGTCCGTCACACGGGGCGCTACGCCGCGGGTGCTCCGATTACAAGGGATATCCGGTGAGGACAGAGGCGAGCTGAAGCCAAGGCTGCGCGCCGCTCAGGCTCGCGAAAAGCAGAAGCGCCGTCGCGAGCTGAACGCCGACGACGACCAGAGACGCTCGGGACAAATTTCCGGACTGGTCTTTGAATCCGGCCGCTCCGGCATAGAGCAAAAGGGAAATCAGCAATGAGCCATAGGTGACCGCCGGCCCCGCCGGAATGACGAAGCGCAGCGCGCGCGCCGTCGCCGGCGCAATGAAAGTAAAGAAGCTCGCCAGCTGAAAGTGGCGATGCCACTCGCGACGACGGATCGTGGCGAAAGCGCCCACCCCGAAAATCGCGACCTCTGTGAGAACCCAGAACGGATAGGCCAGACCAATCAGAGGCGCGACGCCCGCAGTTTGCGAATCCGCCGAAGCGACCCTCGCCACAGCCGTCACGATCGACAATGCGATGACCAGGCCGAATAGCACCGCGCCGATCACGCCGACGGTCCTATGGCGCTTCAGCACTCCTCTGCTCGCGGTGAAATATTGAAAGACGAAAACGGCGAGCCACGCCGTCGTCGTCACGCCATGCGCGAGCACGAGATGCGTCAGCGGCTTTCCGGCGCCGAAGACGGGCTTGAGATAGAAGGTCGGCGCGAAGCCGACGAGAAGCAGCAGAACCCCGAGCCCGACGAACAAATCCTGTTTCGTGAGACGGATCTTCGACTCGATAGGAAGGCTGACGACGGCTTCGCTCATGGGGAATGGCCTCTGGGTAAGAAGGATCGAATGTTGCAGGCAGGCCCGCGCTCGATGCGCGAGCGCATCGGCCGCGCCCGGCGCGCTGGCGAAACCCGGCCCGTCGAGCCGGAAAAAAACTCGAAAAGCACACGGCCCATTCACCAGCTCGTCAATCTAGTTATTATAGCGATTTAGATAAATTGTCGAGCGGCGCGCGCTCAACGCTCGTCCGCCAGCGTCAGGACGGAAGCGACCGCGGGGCCGGCGCATTCTGCGAGCCCTCCTCCGGCGCGCAGCCGAGGCAAAACCGTCTCTTCAGACTTCGTCAAATGGCCTGCCCGCCCCGCATGCCGACGCACAAATAGCCCGTCAGCGCGCAACATGAGCCGGCGCGCGCTCTCCAGTCGCCGCTCTAGCCAATGTCGGCGGCTACACGCAAACAAGGCTTGATTTTGTACATTTTCCTAGTAGGTTTATATTATATATTGTCGATTTTCGGGCGCTCCGCTTTCCCGATTCGACTTGCTGGCCGAGGGGTGACTGGATGAGAAAGCCATTGAAGAAGGCATATTTGGCGCTGCTGCTCGGCGCTTCGTGGGCGTCCATCGCCGTTGCGGCGGACCCGAAGCCGACGGAGACATCGCCGCGGGCGACGACCACCCGACCGCACTGGGCCTATCAACCCGTGCTGCGCCCGGGCGTCCCGAACGTCGCGCAGAATTCATGGGCGCGATCGCCGATCGACTCCTTCATTCTCGCGAAGATCGAAGCCGCCAAGCTCGCTCCTTCTCCGGAGGCCGATCGCGCGGCCCTCATCCGCCGCGCGACTTTGGACGTCTGGGGCCTCATTCCCGAACCAGAGGACGTCGCCGCTTTCGTGAACGACGCCTCGCCGGACGCTTATGAGAGGCTCGTGGACAGATTGCTCGCCTCGCCCCGCTATGGCGAGCGGCAGGCGCGCCGCTGGCTCGATCTCGCCCGCTACGCCGACAGCGCCGGCTTTCAGGGCGATGTGACGCGGCCCAATTTCTTCCGCTATCGCGATTATGTCGTCCAGTCCTTCAATGAGGACAAGCCCTATTCGCGCTTCATCCAGGAGCAGATCGCCGCCGACGAAATCGCGCCCGGCGACCAAAAGGCGCTGGTGGCGACAGGATTCCTCGCGAGCTATACGGATAATCCCAACGCCCGCGATTTGATCGGTCGAAAATATCAGATCACGACCGACATCGCCGACACGATCGGAACGGCCATTCTCGGCACGACGGTCGGCTGCGCGCGTTGTCACAATCACAAGTCCGACAAGATCACGCAGAAAGACTATTTCTCGCTGCAGGCCTTTTTCGCCAATACCGCATTCGACGAGAAAATCCCCGCCGCCAAGGGCGAGCAGGAGATCGAATATCAGAAGGCGCTCGCCAAATACGAAACCGCGGCGAAAGACATTCTCGCCAAGCAGAAGGCGATCATCGAGCAGATTCGCGAGAAGGCCACGGCCTTTTACAAGGAGCGCTACAATCCGGATGCGCGCGCTTCGATCTTCAAGCCGAAGAGCGAGTGGAACGCGCTCGACCGCTGGGTGAATTATCGCGCCGACACAGTCACCGATCAGCCGGTTCTGGCGAATTATCTGCGCGACATCGCCAATGATCTGCAGAGCCCGGACCACACGCTCGAGGCGGTGGCGAAATGGGCCGAATATCAGAAGCTCACGGAAGAGCTGAAGAAATTCGAGAAGCTCAAGCCGACGCGCGGCGCCGACACTTTCACCGCGGCGACCGAGCTCGGACACTCCGACGCGCCGCCGACTTTCGTGTTCTTCGGCGGCAATCACGAGCGTCCGCTCGACGAAGTGCAGCCGGCGTTCCCCGAGGCTTTCGCCAATGGCGAGACTCCCGTCATCGTCCCGACCGCGACCTCCTCTGGCCGCCGCACGGCGCTCGCCAATTGGCTGGTGAGTCCGACCAATCCGCTGACGGCGCGCGTCTTCGTGAACCGCGTTTGGAACGAATATTTCGGCAAGGGGATCGTCGGCACCGTCAGCGATTTCGGCAAGGCCGGCGACAAGCCGATCAATCCGGAGCTTCTCGACTATCTCGCCGATAATTTCGTCCAGGGCGGCTGGAGCATAAAGAAGCTGCATCGGCAGATTCTCTTGTCGAGCGTCTATCGGCAATCTTCGGCGCATCGCGAGGATGTCGCCGCGGCCGATCCGGAGAACAAGCTGCTCGCGGTCTTCCCGCGCAAGCGTCTCGACGCCGAGCAGATTCGCGACTCTTTCCTGCTCGCCTCCGGACGTCTCGAACAAGCCGTGGGCGGCCCCGCCGTCTTCCCACCCCTGCCCGCCAATCTCAATGTCGGCCCGGCTTGGGAGGCGTCGAATGATCCGCATGAGATCAACCGGCGTAGCCTCTATGTCTTCGCGCGGCGCAGCGTTCCCTATCCGCTGCTCGAAACTTTCGACCTCAACAATGCGCAACAAGCGCACAGCAAGCGCGACGTCACGACGACGCCCTTGCAGGCGCTCACCCTCGTCAACAACGATCTCGTCTTCCAATGGTCGCAGGCGCTCGCCGGCCGGGTGATCCGAGAAGCCGGCGGAGACGAGACCGCGCGTATCGATCGGCTCTATCAGATTTTGTTCGCGCGCAATCCCGACAGCTTCGAGCGATCGGTGCTGAAGGACTTCCTCGACGAGCACGAGAAGCTGATCGCGAGCCGAGCGACGGACGGAAAATTCTCGATCGCCGTCCCGACGGGCAAGGATTTGAAGACGACCGACCCCATCCGCGCGTCGGCCTTCGTCGACCTCGTGCATACCGTCGCCAATTCCAACGAGTTCATCTACCGCTTCTGACAAAAATCGCATCTGTCAAAATGAAAGGACTGTCATCATGAGCAAGACGCGTCGAGAATGGCTGTTCAACGCCGGATATGGCCTCGGTGGAGTGGCGTTGAACGGCTTCATGCCGGGCGGCGGCGTATTTTCGGTTCCGCTCGCGCAGGCGGCGGCGACCTTCGTCGATCCGCTCACCAAGAAGGATCCGCATTTCGCGCCAAAGGTGAAATCGGTCATATGGCTGCATATGGACGGCGCGCCGAGCACGCTCGATCTCTACGATTATAAGCCCGAGCTCGTCCGTCTCGCCGGTCAGGAGGTTCCGGAGTCCTTCCTCAAAGGTCTCCAGGTCACGACGTCCGGCGGCGCCGGCAAGCTCTTCGCCTCCAAGCGCACATGGAAGCAATATGGCCAGAGCGGCGCTTGGTTTTCCGATCTTCTGCCCAATCTCGCCGAACACGCCGACAAGCTCACTTTCATCAAATCGAGCGTCACTGTCGGCGCGACGCACGACATATCGATCCTCAAGCTCAACACCGGCGATGTGACGCCCGGACGGCCGTCGCTCGGCGCCTGGATCACCTATGCGCTGGGGTCGGTCAATCCGGATCTGCCGCCCTATGTCGTGCTCTACAGCGGCAAGCGCGAGCCGCGCGGCGGCGCGGTGAATTGGAGCTCCGGCTTCCTGCCGGCGATCTATCAGGGAACCGCCTTCCGTCCCGGCGCGTCGCCGATCCTCAATCTCGACAAGCCAGAGCTCATCGCAGCCGCTCAGCAGCGCGACAATCTCGATCTGCTGCGCAAGCTCAACGAGCACAAATCCACGGAGCTTCCCACCGACACCGAGCTTCAGGCGCGCACGCGCTCTTATGAGCTCGCCTATCGCATGGAGTCGTCGGCTCCCGAAGCGGTCGATCTCTCCAAGGAGACGGCGGCGACCAAGGCGCTCTACGGCCTCGACAATGACGCGACCAAGGATTACGGCACCGTTCTCCTGCGCGCGCGCCGTCTGGTCGAACGCGGAGTGCGCTTCATCCAGGTCGTCTCTGGGCCCGTCGACGGCATCAATGACGACAATAAAAACTGGGACGCGCATCGTAAGCTCGAGGAGAATCACGGCGCCAACACACGCGCGATCGACAAGCCGATCGCCGGCCTTCTCGCCGATCTCGCGGCGCGCGGATTGTTGGACGAGACGCTCGTCGTCTGGACGTCGGAGTTCGGCCGCACCTCTTACGGCCAGAGCGGCGACGGACGCGACCATAATCCCTGGGGCTATACGCAATGGCTCGCCGGCGGCGGCCTCAAGCACGGCCTCACTTATGGCGCGACCGACGAGATCGGCCTCAAGACGGTCGAAAACCCCGTCGATACCTATGATCTCCATGCGACCGTGCTTCAGCTGCTCGGCCTCGATCATTTGAAGACGGTCTATCTGCGCGCCGGTCGCGCGGAGCGGCCGACCGTTGTCTATGGAAAGGTCGTCGGCGATCTTCTCGCCTGAGACAGACCAAGCGAGTTGAAAAGCGAGGCGCCCGTCCAGGATGAGGACGGGCGCCTCGAGCGATTTTTGGAGCCGCGTCGACCTCCGCATGCGAGATCGAGCGTTACGGCCAGCTTGTTGATGTGAACGAGCGCTCGCCCCTTGCGGAACATCGCCGAAAAATACGTTGGATCGGCGACGAGCCGCTCGCCTTGGTGGAAGCGCACTGGACCTTGTCGCCGAGAGCGAGCGCCAGCTCATCGAGCAGGGATTTGGCACGTTCGTCCAGACGGTCCCAAAATGCGCGCCGAGCACCGGAATGATTTCGCTAGCCGCATCGCCTTTGTGCTACGCCGCGCGATGACCAGAGTTTCCGGCTATGGCTTTCGCCCGACCTGCTCGAAAGACGGAGCGCCTACGGCGAGGCTCGCGCCAGCATAGTCGAAAATGTTCGGCCATGAAATGTTAGGGGCGTCCTCGGAACCAGGTCTTCGGGAGCCAGGCCTTCGAACGACGCTCTCGTCGATCTCGCGCAACTCTCCAAAACGGGCGATGCGCTCCGCTATGAAGCGAGCGCGACGATCACGACATCGCCCTCGACGCAGCACGCGGAGAGACCGGGCCCAGAAAACGCCAGCTGTTGTCGACGATGAGATCCGAGCCGACAAGGCCGCGGAGCGGAGACGAATGTCTCTTTGATCCCCACAAAGGCGACTCCGCGCCCGTCGCGACGCCAGCGTTTCGCTTCCACGTCTCGCATCATCCGAATGAAGGCGCCGCAGGCTCAACGCCTATTTGCGGCGACTTCTCTTCTCTATGGACCACTTTTCGTCCAGCCGCCGCTCACTTTCCCGACTAATAGGGCGGGCTTCGTCGGGCCTGATCCCAACTCGCTCACACCTTATCTTCTCGCGGCGAATTCGCGCTCAGCGCGCAGCCGTCTTGGTCTTGGCGGCCTTCACCTCGGCATAGAGCCATTTGACGAAGCGCTCGGAGGTCTGTTCCGCATTCGGCACTTTGGCGTCGAATTCCGCAGTCGGTTTGGCCGCGATCGTCTCCTCCAAAGTCTTGCCCTGATCGATGAGCGCCGCCACCTTGTCGCGCACGGCGACAATGAGATCACGCTGGGCGATGAGCGCGTTGCGATCGACGATCGCGCCATGGCCGGGAACGACCTTCGTGTTCGGGCCCGCGCGGCCGATCGTGGCGCCGAGACCGTCGACGATGCCGGCGAGCGAGCCTCCATTGTTGAGATCGACCACCGGATAGCCCGTGCTGCGGAAATAATCGCCGACCGCGAGAATGTCGTGCTCGGGGAAATAGACCAGCGTGTCGCCATCCGTATGCGCGCTGCGGATCGGGATGAGACGGACGTGCTCGCCATCGAGATGGATGGTGACCTGATTGTCATAGGTCACGACCGGCAGCGCCTGGGCGGCGGCGGGCTTGCCGGGCGTTCCATCCGCAGCCGGATTGGGATTGAGGAGACGCGCGCGCAGCTGATCGCGCGCGAAGATCAGAGCGCCGAGCTTGGCGAGATTCTCATTGCCGCCGACATGGTCCCCATGCACATGCGTATTGACGAGGAAGCGGATCGGCTTGTCGGAGATCTTCTTGATCGCCTCGACGATCTTGTCGGTGAGCGGCGCGAATTGCGAGTCGACGAGCAGAACGCCCTCCGGGCCGCTCAGCACGCTGATCGCGCCGCCCTGGCCTTCCAGCACATGGAAATTCTCGGCGAGCTGCGTCGTCTTGATCTCGACCTTGCTGAAATCGGGGCGCTGCTGCGCCATGGCCTCGAAAGCGAAAACACTCGCCGCGAGAGCGAAGGAGGTGCTGGCGATCTTGCGCATGGTCGGTCGCTCCATTAATTCACAAATATAGTAGTTATATAGATATATTCCGACGGGCGCGGAGCCGACAAGCGCTTTTTTTGCCGAAGTGATTTTTATCGCCACGGTGAGGCGTCGAGAGAAAGAAAAAGCCGTGACGCAGATCGACTGAGCGAATTTCGATCCTACGAGCGCTGCGCTCGGCGGCGAGGCGACCGGACTCGCGGCCCGGCCGACGATTCGTGGTGAAGTTCGAAGGCGCGCTCGATGCGAAGCGACACGCTATTCGGCGAGTTTCGTCCGGTCGCGTCCTCGCGTCGAACTCGAGCGCGCCAGGAGCCGGATTTCAGCCTCGTGAAGGTCGCCATTTCGTGTGCGCTCTGTGTGCACTGAGAAGTCGAAAAGGAGCGAAAAGTGTCGTATCGAGGCGTACCGGAGAGTGCATACGCCCCGACCTAGGGCCTTGAGAGTAAATGAAATCGCTTACAAAACAAGACATTAGATTCTCTACCGCGCCCATGAGGGACGTGACTATCCCGGCCTAGGCTCAGGACCTATTAATTTGGAGTGAGGCGTGATTCAAGGTCTCCGAAATGGAGGCTTTGATGGGTGATTTGTTTTTGCTGAGCGAAGCGGAGATGGCGCGAATTTCCCCTCACTTTCCCTTGGCGCACGGCGTGCCGCGGGTGGACGACCGCCGCGTGGTCAGCGGGATCGTCTAGGTCATCAAGAATGGCCTGCAATGGAAGGACGCCCCGAAGGAGTATGGGCCGCCCAAGACGCTCTACAATCGCTTCATCCGTTGGAGCCGGCTCGGCGTCTTCGATCGTATCTTCGCCGCGCTCGCGGGAGAAGGGCCGAAGCCGGAGCGGATCATGATCGACTCCACTCATCTGAAAGCGCATCGGACGGCGGCGAGCCTCCTAAAAAAGGGGCTCTTTCCCGCTGTATCGGCCGCACGAAAGGCGGGCTGAACTCCAAGCTCCACGTCGTTTGCGACGGCGCCGGCAAGCCGCTTGTCATGATGCTGACCGAAGGGCAGATGAGCGATCACAAAGGCGCGAGGCCGATGCTCGACGCGCTGCCGCCGTCCTCGGCCCTGATCGCAGATCGCGGCTACGACAGCGACTGGTTTCGGCGAGCGCTCGCGGAACGCGGGACCGAGCCCTGCATTCCGCCGACAAAGAGCCGTAAGAAGCCTCTCGATTACGACAAGGCGCTCTACCGGCAACGTCATAAGATCGAGAACCTCTTCGCCAAGCTCAAAGACTGGCGGCGCATCGCCACCCGTTACGATCGATGCGCGCACGCCTTCTTCTCCGTCATATGCATCACCGCCGCTGTCGCCTTCTATCTCAATCAATGAGTCCTGAGCCTAAAGCGTATTCTGCGATGTTGCGTACCGGCGGGGTATCCGAATCTCAGGCGGCGCATTCTCCAAATTCACGAGTTTCGGTGAGTGCGTTTGTTGGAGGCTTCGTCGACGCCGCGGCTCGTGGGGATGTCGCCACACGTTGATGGAACGCGGACACGAAGGCCTACCCCTCTTTCGTCTCAGCGCGGTACTCCAATATATCGCCGGGCTGGCAGTCGAGAACCTTGCAGATCTTCTCGAGCGTGTCGAAGCGCACGCCCTTGACTTTGCCCGATTTCAGCAGGCTGACGTTGGGCTCAGCGATGCCGATATGCGCGGCGAGATCGCGCGAGCGCATCTTGCGCTTGGCGAGCATCACGTCGAGATTGACGATAATCGGCATCTTACACAAATCGCTCATGCTCGTCGACGAACTCGGCGGCGGTCTCGAGGATCACGCTGAGCGCGAACACGCAGCCGCAGAACAGCAGATAGAAAACATCCTGGGGATTGATCCAAGCGTAAGCGGGCAGCTTGGCGAGGAGCTCGGTCGAAACAAGCCCGAAGATGAAGGGACGCACCCCGATGTTGAACACCGTGGCAGCCAAGCCTGTCAGCGCAAAAAGGCGCAGCGCCTCCGCCGCCGCGATGGAGAACACGCGTCCATCGAGATAGATCCCCGTGAGACGCCACAAACGCGCGGCCGCAAGCGCGGCCAGCGCCCAGGTTGATAAGGCGATCGACGTCGAGGACCAATAGCCCAGAGCGGATACGCTCTCAGGGTCCAGGCCATAGAGCTTGTGCATGGTCTCCAGACTGTCGGCGCGATGGCCCCAGTTCCAGCTCGTCAGCCCGAGTCCGAAAACGACCCAGGCCGCAGCGACGAGGCGAATCGAAAAGCAGGCCCAACGCAGCTTCGCATTGAGCGCGACGAGCCGCACGGATGGCGGTGGGGCGCTCTCATCGATGGCAATGGTCATAACCCTCATCCTTTTTCGAAGACCCCATTGAACGGTTCGACACAGTCGCAAGGCGACCGCGCTCGAAGCTCAGACGAACCGCGCGTGCTCGCTGGCGATTTCCGCAGCGGTCTCGAGAATCACACTGAGCGCCAGAGTGAAGACGCAGCACAGCACGAAAAATACATCAATCGGAGCCAACCAAACATCCATCGGTAACTTGACAATATGCTCGGTCAAGATAAGCGCGGCGGCGAGCGGCAGCGTCGTGAGGTCCACGATTGTGGCGGCGAAGCCCCACAGGGCGACGAGGCGCAGAGTCGCAGCAGCTTCGACTGAAAAGACTCTCCCTTCCAGATAAATGCCCGTAAGGCGCCAGAGCCGAGCGACGGCGATGGCAGCCAAGGGGAATTTGAGCATCACGATCGTCACAGCGCTCCAGTATCTGAAATCGGAAACTCCAGCCGGGTCCAGTCCGTAAAGACGGGACATTCGCTCGAGAAGCGCGGTTCGGTCGGTCAAGTCCCACAAAATGATCGCCGGCTCGAAAACGATCAAAACCAAAGCGGCCAGGCGGATTGAATGGCATGCCCAACGCAGCTTTGGGTTCAGTGCGAGGAGCCGCGTGGAGTTGATCGGCGCGCTGTCGTGAGTCGTGTCGTTGCTCATGGTCGCGATCCTCGTTTTCGCGGAATAGCTCCTGCAAGCCGAAATTAGACGATTTGCGCGTGATCAACCGCGCTCTCGACCGCTGTCCTTTGCCCAACGGGCGGCCCTGCGATCTCCGCCCTCGCACCGAGCAAAATTCTCGACCTTCCATAGCATAGGCATTGGCCCGGTTACGCACGCGCCGCTCCGGAACAACGTCGGCAGCTCGAAGGGGGCGTTCAAGCTGCGGGCTCGTCGCCGCAGCCGGCGACGAGCAGTCGAGGGACGGCTCCGGGAGCGAGGCGAAGAGCGACCGGCTTGCTCATAATTACGTCCTCCAGGATCGGATGACATTGACACGATATAAAATTAATGTCAAACATAATACTATTAACTCACAGCATGGGCACGAGCCCATCCTGCGAAAAGCCGTCTGGGCGCTCCGCTGCGGCGAGGGCCAAATGATTACTCGAGCGAAGGATACGATATGAAAACCGGGATCATCGTCTGCTGCACAGCTCTGTTTTCCGTCGGCGCAGCGAACGCCGCGGATCTGCCTGCCCGCAAGGCGGAGCTCGATTTCGTGCCACCGCCGGCGCTTTTCTACGAGGGCTTCTATGTCGGTGCGCAAGCCGGAGTCGCCGGTTTCAGCAACCGCGCGCAATCGGCGCTCGCGTCGAACAATGCAGTTCTCTTTTCCAAGACCGCAAGTGGCAACAGCTTCATCGGCGGCACCCACGCCGGCCACGATTGGCGCTACGGTTCCATCGTATATGGCCTCGTCGGCGACATCTCGGGCACCCGCGCCCGGGCCTACACGATCGACCCCATTTTCAGTTATGGCGTACAGAACACGATCGACGGTCAGGGATCGATTCGCGGACGCTTGGGCTTGAACTACGAGCGAGCGCTGCTTTACGTCACCGGCGGTTTGGAACTCGCACATATCGAGCGGTCCTATCAGGCGCCCCTTGGCTCGATGACCACGAATTGGTGGTCGGTGACGCCGACCGTCGGCGCCGGCGTCGAATACGCCCTCGATACACGCTGGAGCGCACATGTCGAAACTCGGTGGTTCGGCGGGCACACGCGAGCCGAGGCCGTAAATTTCGCACAGCCGGCGCTGGCGACGCGACACGCACAGGGCGAAGGCTCGCTGACAGCGGGCGTGAGCTATCATTTCGGCAAATGAGCGGCGATCGGGCACCTCGTAATTAGTGGATTTGGTCAGGCTGATGCGGCCGCGCCGCTCGAGGAGGCCCTTTCGCCGCGGCCGATCACAAATAGACTTCGAACCGCGCCTACCGCTCGAGAACTGTCCCCATGGTTTCAAAGCTCGCGATTTTTCTGATCTGCCTGACGTTGGCGACGTTCGGCGTCGTCGCCGCCGAGGTAAGTGTAGCGCCGACCGTTCCGCCGGCGACGCAGCTCAACCTCGTAAAGTCGAACAAAACTAAAGCCAAAGAGGCTGCGCCGCTTTGTCCACTCGGCGGGCAACGGAAGGATGATCCGACTTGTTTCGACTTCAACGACCTGCCGATGCGGGCCAAAACCAAGGGTCGCGACGGGAGAGCGGGCAACAGCTCCATGGCGCCGACTCTGTTCTTAAAAGGCCCAGGGCAGGCTCCCATCAACGATCCAAACGTGAAGCCTCCCCGAGGCGGCTCGGTCGGACTTCAATTTTTGTTCTGAGCTGGCCTATCCGGCGACGGCGGATCAACAGCGCGCCGAGCACAATAAAGAAGGCGGCGAAGAGGGCGGGCGCAGATATCCAATCGTGTTTGCTATATGGTTTTGGTCAACTCGAATCTGGTGACTTTAGGCAGCGTGCTGAATTCAATCATTCCACGGCGAATATAACTCATGAACAGCGGGCTGTAATTTCGTGCGAAAAGTTGGCGCGAAAGGGAGGGGCTTTATCGTGGCTCGTCCGGAGCCATGGCAAGGTCCGCTTCGGGTCACGAGCGGAAATTTCAGACCACTCCACGACCCGCAGACGACGGCCCTCGATCGTCCTTCCGCACATCGCGACGACGGCGAGCCCGAAGGCTCGCCGTCCGACACGTTCCGACCCCTTCGCTCCGCGCGCCGCCATGCCTGCGCGACGCGCCCCCCTGCCCGCTGTCACGGCGTCGGCGCGGGGGCCAGCATATGGACGATCATGCCGTGCAGAAAGGCCGCCGCTATGCCCAGCACGAGGCCCGCCGCCGTGAAGACGTCCGAATATTCCTCCTTGCTGCGCATCATCCGCGAGACGCCCATATAGAAGAGATAGACCGCATAGACGCCGAGCACGTCCAGCCAGCGCAGGCCCGGGATGAGGCCGAACACCTCGGCGAGCCAGATGGGTGTGTAGGAGAAGGCGACGAGCTTCAGCGCGCGCAGATCGTCGCTCTTGCCTTCGAAGCTCGGCGCGAGGCGGGAGATCGCCAGAGCGACGCCATAGAGCAGCGGCAGGCCGAGCCCATATTGCAGGGCGGCGCGAATGAGGCCGCCGAAAAACGTGTAATGGACCACGCTGTCGCCGCGCGAATAGCCGAACAGCCAATTGCCGAGGAAATTGGCTGCCGCCGGCACCGCCGCCAGATAGATGATGTAATTGCGATAGAGATCGACCGCGGTCGTGGGCTCGGCCTCGATCGCCGCCCATTCCGTCTTGGGCGACAAAATGATGCGCTTCGCGCGCTCGGCTATGTCCTTCAGCCGCTCCTTGATGTCCATCCGTCTCTCCCCTGCCTCACCTTGTTGCGCCGCGCGGGGAGACTGGCCCAAGGCGCGTCGGGAAACAAGGCGCGCCGGCAAACAAGCGTGCAACGGCGCCGGGGGCCGGATCAGTCGGCGCCGGTCCAGTCCCGCGCCAGCTCGGCCGCGCCCATCAGCCGGGCGAAGCAGGACAGGAGCGGCAGCGCCGCGCCGCGCGCGGCGATGATCTCCGCCTCGCCGTCGAGCGGAAAGGGCGAGGCGTCCTTGACCACGATGATCGGATGGCCGGCGAGGAAACCGTCGATCGCCGTCTCCATGGCGAGATCGCCGAGCTCGTCGCCGAGCAGGATCAGCAATGGGCCGCCGAGACTCTCGAACAGCCGCACGAAATTCGCGTCGCGCAACAGCGACGGCCCTTCCGCGCAAAGCACGGCGTCCCCCGCTGTCGGCCGCCGCAGAAGGTCGTCCTCCCCGGAAAAGCGCGCCGCGCCGGGCGCCGACGCCGCGGCGGACGGAGCCGCGCGCTGCAAAGCGAGGCCGCGCTCGACGAAGACGACGGGCAGACCCGCCGCCTCCCATCGTCCCAGCAGAGTCGCGCCCCACATCTCTAGGGCGCTCTGCGATCGCGCCGGCCGCGGTGCGCGCGGCAGACGTCTCTCGGCGATGCAGACCAATATGGCCCTGGGTCGCGGGTCGGCGATATGCGATCGAGCCACAGGCGTTTCCGTTCCAAAATGCGCCCTCGACCGTCCGATTCCGTCGCCGGACTTTCGAGGGCCTGCGTGAAATCTCATATTTTTCTACTTATGCGAGTATCGTAGCAGAGCGGACGCGCCGCCGCATCATTCTTCGTGCGGCGCCTCGATCTGGTCCTCCGCCTCGCGATCGATCCGCTGCGGCTGGACGAGCGACATTCGCACCAGCTCCGGCAGGCTGCCGGCCTGCATCTTGGCCATCACATTGGCCCGATGCACCTCGACGGTGCGTACGCTGATGCCGAGCTCATGGGCGATGATCTTATTGGGCTGCCCCCTCAGCAATGCGGCCAGCACCTCGTGTTCGCGGCTCGTCAGCATGGTGAGACGGCGCTGGATCTCCTGCGCCTGGAGGTCGCGCGCGCGCTTGCCGCTGTCATAGGCGAGCGCCTGGCGCACGGCGGAGAGGAGGGATTCGTCGGTGAAAGGCTTCTCCAGCAGATCGAGCGCGCCCTCCTTCATGGCCTGGACGGCGAGCGGCACGTCGGCGTGAGCGGAAATCACCACCACCGGCAGCGACAGCCCCATGTTCTTCACCTTCAGCAGCAGCTCTATGCCGGTCATCTCCGGCATGCGCACGTCGGTGACGATGCAGCCGGTGGCTGCGCGATCGACGTCGGCGAGGAAATCGACGGCCGATCCATGTGTCACGACGTCATGTCCCTCGGTCGTCAACAGCAAGCGCAGCGCGTCGCGAACGGCGGCGTCGTCGTCGATGATATGGACGGTCGGCTCGCTCACTCTTCCTCCTCCATCGCGGCGAGCGGCAGCGTGAAGCTGAAGGTCGCGCCGCCGTCGCTATTGGGACCGGCCCATATCTTTCCGTAATGGGCCTCGACGATCGAACGCGCGATCGTGAGGCCGACGCCGAGGCCGTTCGGCTTCGTCGTGGCGAAGGGCTCGAACAAGCTCGCACGCGCGTCCTCGGAAAGGCCGGCCCCCGTGTCGGCGACGTCGAGCCGGATCATCGACCGGCCTGCGAGCGAAGTCGAGATCGTCATCTTGCGCATGCGCGAGACGCCCATCGCGTCGCGCGCATTGCGCATGAGATTGACGAGAACCTGCTTGATCTGCACGCGATCCGCGAGCACGCGGTCGTCGGCGGCGTCGAGACGGAACACGACATTGATGTTCGACTGCTTGGCTTCGACGATGACGAGCTCATGCGCCTCGTCGACAATGTCGTGCAGATTTTGCAGCGTCTTGTCCGGCTCGCCGCGCGAGATGAACTCGCGCAGATGCGCGATGATCTGACCGGCGCGCACGATCTGCGTCGCGGCGTTGTCGAGCGCGTCCTCGACATTGGCGGGACGCTGATCGGGCGGCATTTGCAGAAGGCGGCGCGCCGCCTTCAGATAGATGGCCGTCGCCGAGAGCGGCTGATTGAGCTCATGCGCGAGGCCGGCGGCGAGCTCGCCGACGGCGTCGAGCCGCTCGGCGTGCAGCTTCTGCATGCGCGCTTCGATCTTGCGTCGCTCGGTGAGGTCGCGCACGAAGGCGATATAGAGACGGCGTCCGTGATAGGAGGCCTCGCTGACGGCGAGATCGACCGGAAACAGCGCGCCATCCTTGCGGCGACCCTGCGTCTCGACGACATTGCCGAGCGCCTCCGGCCCGTCGGAGAAGCGCGCGCCGATGCAGGCCTTGCGGCCGCCGAACAGGCGCACCGGCACCAGCGTCTCGACATGCGCGCCGATCGCCTCCGCCTTGGCGTAGCCGAACATGCGCACAGCGGCGGAGTTCAACGACTGGATCGCGCCTTTCTCGTCGACGGTGAGGATCGCGTCATGCGCGCCTTCGACCGTGGCGTAGAGACGCGCCTCCTTGTCGACGAGCGCCTGCTCTATGCGTTTGCGCTCGGTGACATCCTGCAAATAGCCGTGCCACAGCGTCGCGCCATCGGGCTCGCGCGTCGGCCGCGATTGCGCCTCCACCCATATCCACCCCTTGCGCGGATGATTATAGCGATAGCTCTCCCGCCAAACGGTCATCGTCCGCGCCGATTCCGCGATGCTCGCGCGAACGCGCTGCAGATCGTCCGGATGCAGGCGCGCGAATTTGCCGTCCACCCCTCGCCGCAGCGTCTCGGCGTCCATGCCATAGACATCCTCCACATTGGGAGAGGCGTAGGGCATGGAGGCCTTGCCGTCGGGCCCGAGGCGATAAGAGGCGATGAGCCCGGGCACGGAGGCGGCGATGCCGGCGAGCTGATCGGCGAGCCGCGCCTTCTCGCGCAATTCGCCCTCCGTCGCCTTCTTTTCCGTGATGTCGCTCACGACGCCGATCAGCCGCACGGCGCGGCCGTTCTCGAATAGCGCGCGCGCGCGGGAGGCGATCCAGCGCTCGGCGCCGTCGTTCATTCTGTGGATGCGGTATTCCGCCTGATGGCGCCCTTCCCCCGACGGGTCGAGCGCCGAGCGCATCGCCTCTCGCACGGAGACGACGTCGTCCCGATGGACGACCTCGAGGACGACCTCCGGCGAGACCGGCAGATCGGCCGGAAATCCGAAGATCTCGCGATATTTCTGATCGGCCTCCGTGACCTCCGCGGCGACGTCGTATTCCCAGCTGCCGATCGCGCCGGCGGCGAGCGCGAGACGCAGGCGCTCATTGCTGCGGCGAAGCGAATCCTCGATCTCGCGGCGGTCGGTCACATCGATCGCGGCGCCGATCGCGCGCGTCGCGACGACGCCGCGCGAGCTGCGGCGGAACTCGAATTGTCCGGCCATGGCGATCCAGCGCACGGCGCCGTCCATGCGCCTTATGCGCATCTCATGGCTCCATTCGCCATTCTTCACGCCCGCGCAGGCTTCGAGGAATTTCCGCTCGAAATCCTGCTTGTCGGCGTCGAACAGCATGGCGTCCGCCTCGGCGAAGCCGAGCGTCTGATCCGGCGCCAATCCAAGAATTTCATGCATGGTGACGGAGAAGCGGTTCGCGCCGGTGACGAGATCGACGTCGAATGTGCCGACGCCGCCCGCCGCCACCGCGAGCCGCGACCATTTCTCACGCTCGCGCAGCGCCTCGGTCGCCGCGAAGGAGCGCTCCATCCATTTCGTCTGGGTGAGGTCGGTGACGATGGCGAGGCGCGGCCGCGCATCCTCGGCCGGCGCGCCGAGCGAGACGCTCACCGGCAGCATCGAGCCGTCGGCGCGGCGAAACTCGAACTCGCGGCTCGCCGCTTCCGGCGCCGCGACGAAGGCGGCGAAGCGCTCCGCCTGATCGGCCGCGACATGGTCGAGAACATTGTCGCCGATGAGCTGCGCCGCGGGGCGCCCGATCATCTCGCGAAACTGGCGATTGCAATGCAGGATCGCGCCGTCGGGCGCGAGCTCGATCGAGCCCTCGCGCATCTGCTCCAGCAGCCGACGGCAGAAATGCTCGGCGCCGTCGCGGCGCGTTCGGGACTCCGCCGGCGCCGCTTCGACTCCGCGGAGGTCGCGACTCTGCCCGGCCTCGACGAGAAGCCGCCGCAGATCCTCGAGTTCCTGAAGCTGATCGCCCTGTTCGTCCACCGACATCCTCTCCCCTTCCGCGCACGCGGGCGTCGCAGACGCCCGAGCCGGGAAAGCCTTTCCCGCCACGGCGCGACCGCAGGACGCGCTCGCGCGAACGTCGCGTTCGAGCCGCGCGCGACGCGCGCGCTTCGGCTCGATCTGGAGGCGAGAGCTTGCGCCTCGCGAAGGGATCGGGGGCTTGTAAGACAGGCGCGCGCGGCAAACTGCCTGTGGAAACTACTTAGCGCGGCGACTGTTCGAGGGGGTCGGTCGAGCGAAGAAAAATCGCGCCAGATCAATCGTCTGGCGCGTCGCCTCATCGCGAGAACATTCGTTTTCTTTTTAAAAAAATGCGCTCCGGCCGCGCGGCCGGAGCCTCGGGGATCAGAACTCCTCCCAGCTTTCGTCGGCGGCCGGAGCCGAAGCGCCGCGTCCACCCGCGGCGGCGACGCGCCGACGTGCGGGAGCCGCCTCGCTTCGCCGCTCGCTGGCGCGCGGAACGGAAGCCGAACGCGCGCTCTCGCCGCGCTCGAGACGGAACACGGAGATGAGGCTGGCGAGCTCCTCCGCCTCATGACTGAGGCTGTGACTGGCCGCCGTCGTCTCCTCGACCATTGTGGCGTTCTGCTGCGTCATGCTGTCGAGCTGGCCGACCGCGCGATTCACCTCGGTGAGGCCCGTCGCCTGCTCGCGCGAGCCGGCGGCGATGTCCCGCACCACGCCGCTCACCTCGCCGACCTGCGAAACGATGCGCTCCAGCGCCGCGCCCGTCTCCGTCACCAGCACCACGCCATTCTCGACCTGCGAGGTGGAGGCGGCGATCAGCGCCTTGATCTCCTTGGCCGCCTCGGCCGAGCGCTGCGCCAGCGCGCGCACTTCCGAGGCGACGACGGCGAAGCCGCGTCCCGCCTCACCCGCGCGCGCCGCCTCGACGCCGGCGTTGAGCGCCAGAAGATTGGTCTGAAAGGCGATCTCGTCGATGACGCCGATGATCTTGCCGATGTCGCGCGTCGAATTCTCTATGCGCCGCATCGCCTCCACCGCGTCGCGCACGATGGAGCCGCCCTTCTCGGCGTCGGAGCGCGTCACCTCGAAGACCTCGCTCGCATGGCGCGTGCTGTCGGCGGTCTTGTTCACCGTCGCGGTGATCTCCTCGAGCGCCGCGGCCGTCTCTTCGAGATTGGCGGCCTGCGCCTCGGTGCGGCGCGCGAGATTGTCGGAGGCCTTGGCGATCTCGACGCTCGACGAACGGATCGCGCTCGCCGATTCTCCCACATCGGCGAAGGCCGTGGCGAGCTTGGCGGCCGCATTGTTGAAGTCTTCCTTGATCTTGTCGAAGCCGCCGTCGAGCTTGTCGACGACGCGCCGCTGAAGATCGCCGCGGGCGAGCTCCTCGAGCGCATGCGCCATTATGTCGAGCGCATGGCGCTGATGCGCCTCGGCCTCCGCGCGCTGCGCCTCGGCGCTGCGGCGCTCCTCGCGCAGCACGTCGAGATAGACGGAGACGGAGAGATTCATGTCGAGGAACACCGCCTTGACCAGCGCCGCGACGCCGCGGGAGGTGCGATCGACGCGCGTCTTGCCGGCCAGCATGGAGCCCGAGAGATTGTCCTCGACGATGGCTTGGATCAGGCGCTCGGTGATGAGCGCATAGGCGGAGATATAGAAGCTCGGCTCCAAGCCGATGCGGGCGTGCGCCTGGCCGACGGCCGTCACCATGCGCACATATTCCACGCCGAACTCGGCCTCGGTGATCTGCGCCCAATGCCGCATCTGCGCGGATTTCGCCGCCGCCATATGGCGCTCGTCCGAGAAGAAGCCGCGCAATCTCGAGTCGCCGCGAACCTTCTCGTAGAAAGCGTCGAGAGCCGGACCGAGCGCACGCGCGATGACAGGCTTGACCTGACGCAGGGCGGAGCGGGTGGACTCGTTCATCTCCATGAACGCCAGACTGTCGTCGAGCGACGAGCCACT
This sequence comes from Methylosinus sp. H3A, assembly GCF_015709455.1. Taxonomy (NCBI): domain Bacteria; kingdom Pseudomonadati; phylum Pseudomonadota; class Alphaproteobacteria; order Hyphomicrobiales; family Methylocystaceae; genus Methylosinus; species Methylosinus sp. H3A. The sequence continues at coordinate 2,686,393 of NZ_JADNQW010000005.1, read as the reverse complement.
CTTCAAAGACTCGGTCATCTTCTGCTCCCGCAATTCGTTAACCATCGGGCGCGCCTCTCTCCCAACATAGGCGAATCGATTCGCGCATTCCCGCCTCTAACGGATTAAGCGATTTGGGAAGTTTCGGCATTACTAACACGTCATAAATCGTCATTGCGTCGCACAGGCGCGCAGGCGCCGAAACAATGTAACGTCAGTCCGAGACAAGCTCGCCTCGTTAGTCGAAAGCTTCGTCCCTCTGCGTCGAGGCCTATGCGTTGAAATCGAAACAGCAGAAACGACTTATGGCCGCCGCGCCGCGGCCGACCGATGCGAGCGAATTCCTCGCCGAGCTGATGGCGAGCCTGCAAGCGGACGATCTTGCGACCGCGCTGCGTAAAATCGACGCATCCCGCAATCTCGTCGATCGCCACGCTTTCGCGAGCTATCTCGCCGGCCTCATTCGCGTCTCGCTCGGGCAGGACGCTGCGGCGATCGATCATTTCGGCAAAGCGATCACGATCGATCCGAACCATGCGCAGGCGCTCTACGGCCGCGCTGTGGCGTTGCAGAAATCTGGACGCGTCGAGGCGGCGATCGGCGATCACGAGAGATCGCTGCGGCTCGATCCCGCCAATGTCGAGGGATGGCTGAATTACGGCGCCGCGCTGCAAATGGCCGGGCGCTGCGCCGAGGCCGTCGACGCCTATGGACGATTGCTGGCGCAGGCGCCGAACCATGCGCAGGGCTTCGCCAATCGCGGCCTCTCACTGCACGCGATGGGAGACGATGCGGGCGCGATAGAAAACTACGACCACGCCATCGCGCTGCTCCCTGCCGATCCCTCGCCGCTGCGCAACAAGGCGGTTTCGCTGGCGCGCCTCGCGCGCCATGAGGAGGCGCTCGATTGCTTCGCGCGCGCCTTCGCGCTCGACCCCACCTATCTCGACGCGGCCGATGGCGCGCTCGCCGCGCTCGTCGCGCTGCGCTTCTTCGAGGAGGCCGTCTCCTTCTGCGACACCGTGCTGAGCATCGCGCCCGGCCATGTCCCCGCGCTGTTGACAAAAGCCAATGCGCTGCACGAAACCAAGCGACATGTCGCGGCGCTCACCATTTTCGACGAGGCGCTCGCGCATGCGCCGGGCGATCCGAAGCTGCTGACCAATCGCGGCATGACTCTGTTCGAGCTCGGCCGGCTCGAGGAGGCGCATGAATCCGCGCTCGCGGCGATTGCGGCCGACGCCACTTTCGCGCTGGCGTGGCGCTGCCGCGGCATGGTGGAGATGCGCCGCTCCGATCTCGACGCGGCGCTCGCCTCCTTCGACGAGGCGCTGCGCCTCGCCGATAGTGAACCGGATGTGCATTGCGGGCGCGGCATCGTGCTGAAGGAGCTCGGCCGTTTCGACGAGGCGCGCGCCGAGTTCGACCGCGCGCTCGCCATCGATCCGCGCCATGCGGAGACGAAAGCCAACAAGGGCACGCTGCTGCTGCTGCGCGGCGAGTTCGAAGCAGGCCTCGAGCTCTTCGAGCATCGCTGGGTGCTCGACGACCGCCCCAAGGCTGAAGTCGCCTATCGCTGGCCGGAGTGGCGCGGCGAGCCCGTCGCCGGCAAGTCGATCCTCATTCTGGACGAGGCCGGCCTCGGCGACGCGCTGCAATTCATCCGCTACGCGCCGATGCTGGCGCAGGCGGGCGCGAAGGTCGCCTATCATTGCCGCCCCTCGTTGCAGCGCGTGATGCGCGGCCTCGGCGAAGCGGTGGAGATCGTCGCCGCGCCGGCAGAGGACGCGGCCTATGATTATTGCGTCACGCTATGCAGCCTGCCGCGCGCCTTCGGGACGCGCGCGACGACGATTCCGGGCGAGCCTTATCTGCGCGCCGAGCCGGAGCGCGTCGCGCTCTGGCGCGAACGTCTTTCCGGCGAAGGATTGAAGGTCGGCATCGCCTGGCACGGCAGCTCGCATTCGCGCTCCGATCATGCGCGCGCCGCGCCGCTCTTCGCCTTCGCGCCGCTCGGCGCCGTCGCCGGCGTGCGACTCTTCAGCCTGCAGAAGAATTTCGGCGCCGATCAATTGCGCGACGCGCCCATGCGCGTCGAGGCGCTCGGCGACGATTTCGACGCCGGGCCGGACGCTTTCCTCGATACGGCGGCGGTCATCGAAAATCTCGATCTCGTCGTGACGATCGACACCTCCATCGCCCATCTCGCCGGCGGGCTCGGCAAGCCGGTGTGGATCGCGATCAAACATGCGCCCGAATGGCGCTGGCAATTGGAGCGCGAGGACAGCCCCTGGTATCGCAGCGCGCGGCTGTTCCGTCAGGCGAGGCGCGGCGATTGGAGCGACGTCTTCGCGCGCATGGCGCAAGAGCTCGAAGCGCTCGCGGCGCCGCATGGACGTCCCGAGCAGGCCGACGCCATTCTCATTCCGGGCTCGGTCGGCGACCTCATCGACCGCATCACGATTCTCGAGATAAAGGCGGAGAAGATCGCCGACGCCGCCAAACGCGCCAATGTGGCGCGCGAGCTCGCATTGCTGCAGGGCCTGCGCGACGATCGCGGCTTTGCAGGCGGCGCGCTCGATGCGCTGGCGCTGGAGCTCAAAGACACCAATCTCGCTTTGTGGGACATAGAGGACCACATTCGCAATTACGAGAAGCGGAGCGATTTCGGCGAGGAGTTCATCGCGCTCGCGCGCAGCGTCTATCAGCGCAACGACCATCGCGCGGCGCTGAAACGCCGCATCAATCTGGCCTGCGGCTCGGCGATCGTGGAAGAGAAATCCTATGACGAGGCGCCGCGCGCCGGATGAGGCGGCGGAGATCGCCGGGCGAAATCGTCAAATTCCGCTCGACTTGGACGAGAACTCGAAGCCCTCGATCCGCATGGGCGGCGCTGAGATCGCCGCGCCTCCCATCTCGGTCTTCACGCACTCGCTCGCGCCGATCGCCGCTATGCGCGAGAAGACGCCGTCGAGATTTTCATTGAAGCGCATATTGCGCACGGGCGCGACGATCTCGCCGTTCTCGATGAGGAAATTGCCGTCGCGCGTCAGTCCGGTGAGCAGCAGGCTGCGCGGCTCGACGAGATTGGTGTACCAGAAGCGCGTCACCAATATGCCGCGCCGCACGCCGCGGATCATCTCCTCGAGACTGGTCGGCCCGCCCGCCACGGTGAAATTCGCCGCCGGTGGGATCGCCTCCGCGCCCGTCTTCTGCGCCCAGAAGCGGGGGCGGGCGAGGCTCCGCAGCACGCCCCTCTCCACCCAGAGCCGCGCCTCCTGCGCGAGCCCCTCGTCGCCGAAGGGCGCCTCGGGCGCGTTCTCGTCGCGCGGATCGGAGCCGATGGAGAATTCGGGACTGAATAAAGTCTCGCCGAGCCGCGTCCCTCCGCCGGCCCGGGAGAAGAAGCTGCGGCCCTCGTCGGCCGGACGCGCGCGCAGCATCCACATCAGCCATTGGGCGAGTTCGCCCACCGCTGTCGGCTCGAGAATGACGGTATAACGTCCGGGCTCGAGATCGAGCGGCTCCTCGTCGCGCGCGGCCTTCAGCGCGGCGCGGCGGCCGATGGCGGCGGGATCGAGACGCGCGACCGCCGAATGGCGCGCGCCCGCCCAGCCGGACCAGCCGTCGTTGCGATGGCGCGCCGTCGTCGAGAGATCGACGAAGCTCTCGCGGTCATAGGCGAACAGGCCGCCGCTCGACGCCAGCGCCGTGAAACGCCGTCCGGCGGCGGCGCAGCCGAACATGTTCACCGAGCGCGCGGCTCCCTCGGCGACGACGCGCGCCGTCGCCTGCGCGAGAAAGCCGAGATCGAGCGCCGCCGTCTCCTCGTCATAGCGCGCGGAGTGGGGATAGCTCTGCGCCCCGAGCGGCGCCAGAAATTCCGGATCCTCCGGCAGCAGGCGCGCGATCTCCTCCGAGCGCGCCACGGCGCGGGCGATATCCTCCGGCTCGAGGCCGCCTGCCGAGACCGCGCCGACGCGCCCGCCGACATGCGACTCGACGCGCGTCGTCACCCGCGCCGTCGCGACATTGGTGGTCACGCCGCCGCCGGCGAAACGCAGGCTCTGCGCCTCCTCGCCATCGACCCGAATGACGCAGGAATTCGCCGTCGACGACGCGAGCAGGCGCTGGACGAGGGCAAGAGCGTCGTCTCGCGTCAGGAACATGGCCGGCCTCTCTCCGTTCGACTGGTCCCGGCGGCGGCCGGCTGTCGCATGATAAGATGTATATCCGCCGGTCGAAAGCCGTCCGGCGCGGCCGGGACTGTGTCCGCCGCGCAACAGCGGCTCGGATAGTGGGCCGCGCCGGCGCTCGCTCATTGACCAGCCAATTCCCGCGGACCTATTTTCGCGGCCGATGAGGACAGTCTCCTCCATACGCCGCCCGGCGCGCCGGCTTCTCGCCTGCGCTACGGTGTTTCTCGCCCTGTTGCAAGCCGTCGCCCTGCTCGGCTCCGCGGCGCGCGCCCATGCGGCCTCCGGGCCGGGCCTTTCGGCGAGCGCGCTCTGCGCCGCCGCCCGCGACAGCGGCGACCGGCCCATCGCCCATCACATCGGCGAGCATCATTGCGTCTTGTGCTCGGATCGCGACGCGGAGCCGCCGGCCGTCGCGCCCGCCGCCGCGCCCATGCTGGTTCGCCCCGACGGCGTCGCCAGCATAGGAGCGCGGGCGCTGTCGCCGCGCGCGCCGCCGCTCGGCTGGGCGAGCTCCTGGTCCTCGCGCGCGCCGCCATCGGCTTAGAAAAATCGAATGCCGCCGCCCTCCGGCGAGCGGCAAGTCTCGACTTTTCGGACCAATCGCGCTCCGCGCCAGCCAGGGCGTCTCCTTTGTCTCGATCGATCTCTTCGCGCGGCGATCGGCCGGCGAACGCCAAGCCGGAATTCGTGACTTGGCGGTTTCGCGAGCTGTTTCTCGCCCATAAACGCGATCTCTTCGGCTTTCTGGTGCGCAAGGTCGGCGCCGTCGACGCGCCGGATCTGCTGCAGGAGACCTTCCTGCGCATGATCCGCCACGACCGGCCCGAGACCATCGCCGATCCGCCGGCCTTTCTGAAGCAGATCGCCGTCAATCTCGCCCGCGATTTCGCGCGCCGCCGCAAGACCGAGGAGAGCCATCTCCAATTCGGCGATTATGTGATCGATCCGCCCTCGCCGGAGACGCCGATCGAGGAGCGGCTCGACTATGAGAGGCGCTCGGCGCTGTTGAAGGCGGCCATGGAGACTCTACCGCCGCGCTGCCGCGAAGCCTTCGATCTCCATATCTATCAGGATGTCCCGCTCACCGAGGTGGCGCGGAGAATGGAGATTTCCGATCGCATGGCGCGCAAGCATGTCGGCCTCGCGCTCCGCGCCTGCCGCGCCGCGCTGCGAAGCGACGCCGAGTGATTTTTTCCCGTTTCGAGGTTCCGTCTCGCCCAGAAGCCGCGTCATCTATACTGTCGGCCCGCGCGGCGCCGAGAGCACGGATGGAGACATGACCGGGAAACAGGCGAAGGAACCCGCGCCGGACGAAGCCGGGGACGCCGCCATAGAATGGTTCGTGCGCCTGCGTGAAGGAGTCCTGCCGCCGGACGACGCCGCGGCCTTCGAGAGCTGGCGCGCAGAGCCCGCGCATGCCGCCGCCTTCGACGAGGTGCTACATATATACGGGCATCTCGCCGGCATGAGCCCGGCCCGCAAAACGCGGCCGGCGCCGCGCGCCACGGGCCGGATGCGGGCCGCCGCGCTCGCCTTCGCCGCGGCGACGGCCGTCGCCGCCTTCGCCACCTATGATGAAATCGCCATCCGCCTGCAATCCGACCACTTCACCGGCGTCGGCGAGAAGCGGCTGGTGACGCTGGACGACGGCTCGCATGTTCTGCTCGACTCGCGCTCGGCCATCGCCCTGCGCTATTCGGCGGGCGAGCGGCGGCTCACTCTGCTCTCCGGCGAAGCTTGGTTCGACGTGGCGCCGGACGCCACGCGCCCCTTTGTCGTCGAGGCGGGGGAAGGCCGCGTGACCGCGCTCGGCACCGCCTTCGACGTGGCTCTGGAAAAATCCGGCGCGCGCGTGACGGTGACCAAGCATCGCGTCGGCGTCTCCAGCGGCGGCAAGACGGTGCTCGTCGAACAAGGCCAGCAGACGGGCTTCGAGCGCGATGCGACGGCGCGTGCGCCGGAGGCGGTCGACGTCGATGCGGCGACGGCGTGGCGACGCGGCAAGCTCATCGTCAACAAGCAACCGCTCGGCGATGTGCTCGCCGCCATCGGCCGCTATCATCGCGGCTATGTCTATTGCATCGACGCCACGATCTGCGCGCAGCGCATCTCCGGCGTCTTCGGCGCCGAGGAGGACGCGTTGCAATCATTGGCGGAGATAGAAGCCTCGCTCGGACTGCGCGCGATCCACCTCACCCGCTACATGATCCTTCTGTATTGAATTCGAACATTTCTCGAGCATTCGATTTTTTTTGCATGATGGAGGTTCCGGTTTTTTCGCCTGCCGCGTCCTGTTCCCGAGAGCCCAGACTCTATGACGGGCGTTGCGACGGCGGGACGAAATGGCCATGGCGAGAAAAAAGCGTGCGAGCAAGGGCGTGAACATGAGTTCGACGGCGATCGCCTTGGCGCTGAGCGCGATGACGCTCGGCGTGGAGGCCCCGGTCACGAGCGCGCAGGCGTCGATTTCGCCGCAAGAGCGCGGCGGCCAGCTGCGTGACTATCGCATTCCGGCAGGCGCGATGGAGACGGCGCTCAACGCCTTCGCCGACCGCAGCGGATTGCATATCGTCTTCGACGTGCGCCTCACCGAGCGGGTCCGCACCTCCGGCGTCCTGGGCAGCTATTCGATCCGCGAAGGCCTCGATCGCCTGCTCTCCGGCACGGACCTCTCGTATCGCCTCTCGGAAAACGGCCGCTCCGTCTCCATCATTCTCGCCCAGGCCGCGCGCGGAACCATGACCGACGCCAACGGCGCGGAGCTGCCGCCGATCGACATCGGCGCCGAGCAGAAAAGAGGCTCTGGCGCCTCGAACGCGCCGGGTTTCGACGCCGAGCGCGCCAAAGAGCCGATCTATCGCGATCCGCCCGGACAGACGGTGACGACGGTCGATCACAAATTCCAGAAGGCGACGCCGATGTCGACGGTGCAGAACGCGCTTCGCTACAGCCCCGGCGTCACTTTCAGCCAGGGGCAGAACGCGCGCGACTTCGTCATCTCGATCCGCGGCTCCGGCAATCGCGTGAGCGCGCCCGGCGTGCGCAACATCATGATGTTCTCGGACGGTTTCCCCATCGTGACGTCGGACGGCGAAGGCCGCTCGGAAATCCTCGACCCGCATTCCTTCGGCGCCCTCGACGTCTATCGCGGCCCGTCCTCGGCGATGTTCGGCAATCACGCCTATGGCGGCGCGATCAATTTCCGCTCCTTCAAAGGCGCCGAGATCGACGGATTCGAGACGGGATCGGAATTCGGCAGCTACGGCTACATCAATAATTACATGCGCGCCGGCAAGAAGCTCGTCGACAAGAGCTTCGGCGAGCTCGATCTCTCGCTCTTCGCCTCCGATTGGCGCGGCGACAGCTATCTCACCCACAACGCCCACGCCTTCCAGAACGCCAATTTCCTCGGCACATGGTCGCCGACGCCGACCGACCGCTTCACGCTCAAATTCGCCTTCAGTCAGACATTCTCGCAGACCTCCAACCGCCTCTCCCTCACCTCCTATTATCTGAATCCGTTCTCGCGGAATTACGGGTGTCGGATCGCGGTCACGGCCAATTCGGCGCTCTGCAACAATCTCACCCAATACGCCAATGGAATAAGCGGCGCGACGACGCGCGGCAGCGTCGATCAGTTCGGCACGCATATGCACATTTATCGTGACATCGCCGGCCTGCGCTGGGAGCACGATATCGACCAGAACACCACATGGCGCACGCAGGTCAGCTATGATCTGATGGAGACCGCGAGCGGAACGCTCATTCCGCCGAAATTCGTCGGCGGCCCGGGCGGTCCGGTGGCGGCGACGGGGCCTGCTGTCGGCTTCGCCGTCTCGACCGATGTGACCAATCACGGCTCGCTGTTCGGCCTGCCGGCGACGCATTACCTCGGCTTCTTCTACGACAATCTCAAATCCACCTATTCCTCATTCGCCCAGGTTCCGAACATTTGGAATTACGGCATGCGCGGCGCGCCGACGGGCAAGATCGGCTCCTATCATTCCAATATCGGTCTCAGGGCGCGCGAGGAGATCGCGCTCACGCCCGATCTCACGGCGGCGATCGGCTTCAGCTCCAATTGGAACCGGGCCTGGGGCGTCAACACCGTCTACAATCTCGCCAATGACGGAACGGCGCTACGCGCGCTCGATGTCGCCGCCGACAATGATTATTGGAACACCGCTCCGGAAGCCGCGCTCACCTATCGCTACAGCCCGGAATGGCAGTTCCGCGCGCGTTACGCCACCGGCTATGGCACGCCCAATTTCCGCAATCTGACCGCGACGGCGACCGGCGCCGGAAACAATACGATGCTGAAAGCGCAGACCAATATGGGCGTCGACGCCGGCGTCGATTGGACGCCGAACGAGCGGCTGCGATTCAGCGTAACAGGCTATAACGAATGGTTCCGCAACGAGCTGTTGCAGCTCACCAGCCCCTTCCCGCTTCTGATGGTCTATAACGTCAACATACCGAGCGCGATCCATCGCGGCGTCGAGGCCGAAATGGATTGGCGGCCCTTCGACGGTTGGCGCTTCCTCGCAGCCTATTCCCACAACGACCAGTTCTCCACCAATTATGTGGAGCAGATTTCCGGCCAGTATTTCGATCGCCAGGGACACAAAATTCCCAACGTGCCTCCGCATCTGCTGACGACGCGCATCGGCTATGATCAGCCGGACGGCGCCTTCAAAGGCCTCGGCGCCTATCTCGAATATGTCTACAAGAGCGGATACGCGCTCGACGTCGGCAATCTGCTCTATGCGCCCTCCTATGGGATCGTCAATCTGAACCTTCATTACAGCCGCGACATTCAGAACTTCTACATCAAGAATGTCGAGCTCTACTTCAACATCGACAATCTGTTCGACCGCACCTATATCGCCGGCGCGACGGCGACCACCAACACGCTGACCAATGGCGTGCAGACGCCCGGCCCGCTGCTCGCCAACTCCACCGGCGCGGGGGTCGTCGCCGGCTCGCCCCGCGCCTTCACAGGGGGCGTGAAGTTCAAATTCTGAGAGATCGCCTCGCTCGCGATCAGCAATCTGCGTCGAACCAAAGTGAAGGGCGCTCGAGCCCCTTCCCGACCCTCCCCCGCTACGCGGGAGAGGGGGCAGATTGCGCGCTTCATGGAGATCTCGTGTAGCGTTTGCCGCTTCCCTCTCCCGCGAAGCGGGGGAGGCCTTCGACGTGAAGGACTTCAGTCGCGCGCCGTGTTCAACACGGTCACGCCGCGGAAGCGCGCCGCCGGCGCGCCATGCGACACCGGCGCGAGCTGCATCGGCTCCGCCTTGCCGCAGGTGAAAGTGCCGCAGAGCCGGTAGGTGGAGGAATCACCGAGACCGTCGAGCGAATTCCAAAACGGAATGGTGCGGCCCTGATAGGCGGCGTCGCGCACGGGCTCGCCGAGCTCGCCGTCGCGGATCTCGTAGAACATCTGCCCGCCGAATTGGAAATTGTCGCGCTGCTGATCGATGCTCCAGCTTCCCGCGCCGACGATATAGAGCCCCTTCTCGACGCCGCCGATCAGCTCTTTCAGCGAGCAAGTCTCGGGATTGGGCGCGAGCGAGATATTGGGCATGCGCTGAATGGGGAAGGCGGTCGGATCATCCGCATAGGCGCAGCCGTTGGAGCGCTCGGCGCCGATGAGATGCGCCTGGCCGAGCGCCATTTGATAATTGCGGAACACGCCCTTGGAGATGATCTCGAATTCGGCGCATTCGCGCGGCGCGCCATCGTCGTCGAAAGCGACGCTGGCGAGCCCGCCCTCCTGCGAGCGATCGGCCTTGATCGTCATCAGCTCGCTGCCGAAGCGCAGAATGTTCAGCATATGCGGCTTGACGAAGGAGGTGCCGGCGAAATTCGCCTCCCAGCCGAGCGCGCGATCGAGCTCGGTGGAATGGCCGACTGTCTCATGAATGGTGAGCCAGAGATTGGTGGGGTCGATGACGACATCGGTCACGCCCGCCTCGACGGGCCGCGCATCGAGCTTGCGGCGCGCATCCTCGACGGCCTGACGCGCCTCGCCGAGGAGGTCGCAGGACAGCGCATAGTCCCAACCCGCGGCCCGCGCCGGGGCGAGGCTCTCGCGCGTCGCATAACGGCCCGAGCCCTTGTCCAAAACGGTGACCTCGAAGGAGGGCTGCGTGCGCGTGCGCGACTGAAAGATGCGGCTGCCGCGGCTGTCGGCGAAGAGCCGCTCCTCCGTGGCGAAGGCGAAGGAGGAGACGCAATAATCCGCGCCCGCGGCCAGCGCGGCGGCGTTGATCGCGACGAGGCCCTCGACCTTGGACGGCGCGTCGACGGCGAAAGGATCGACGCCGAGCGGCATGATCCACTCGGCCTCGTGAGGCTCGGTCTCTTCCAGCCCGACGGGCGCGACGCGGATCGGCGCGACGGCGCGGGCGTTATGGATGGCGCGCTCCACCGCCGCGGCTATCGCGCCGGGCTCGAGCGAGCGGGCGCCATAAAAGCCCCAGCAGCCGTCGACCAGCACGCGCAGGCCGAAACCGGGGCTGGAGCTCTCGAAAAATTCGTCGAGCCGCTCTTCCTTCGCCTGGACGAACTGGCGGCGCGTTTCGCCGATGCGGATGTCGGCGTAGCTCGCTCCGGCGAGACGCGCGGCGGCGAGCGCCGCATCCGCCAGATCGGCGAGACGGGCGCGGTCGAGACGAAATGGCGCGGCCGTCCGCGAAGCCTCTTTCGGATTTTGCGCAATGGTCATGGATCCCTCGCCGCCCGAGGATAGACTCGGAGCGGCGGCGAGGGAATGCCGAAAAGCCGGGACGCCCCGCCGTCCCGGCGCCTCCGCTCTGTCAGCGCAGAACGGCGAAGCCCTGCTTCTTGTAGAAGCCGGCGGCCTCCGGGCCCTTCAGAAAGGCGAAGAACTTCGCCGCCGATTCGCTCGTCGAGGAGGCGGTCTGCGCGAAGGGATAGACGATCGGCGGATGCGAGGACGCCGGGAAGGTCGCGACGACCGTGACCTTCGGCTCCGAATGTGCATCGGTCAGATAGACGATGCCGAGCGGCGCCTCGTCGCGCGCGACGAACAGCAGCGCAGCGCGCACATTCTCGGCGAAAGCGAAGCGCGATTCGAGATCTTCCCACAGATTGAGCTTGGTCAGCGCCGCCTTGGCGTATTTGCCGACCGGCACGGAGGCCGGATCGCCCGTGGCGATGCGTCCGCTATCGCCGAGCGCGCCGAGCAGCGCAGCCTTTTCGAGCGCGACCTTCTTGCCGCCCGCGATCTTCGGCGCGACGAGGACGAGGCTATTGCCGAGCAGATCGACGCGCGTGCCTTCCTTCAAGAGACCGCGCGAGGAGAGATAATCGGCGGAGGCGACATCCGCCGAGATGAAGATGTCCGCCGGCGCTCCCGACTCGATCTGCTTGGCCAGCGGCAGAGAGGCCGCATAGCTGATCGACACCTCGACGCCGGTCTTCTTCTTGAAGGCGGCGGCGGCGTCGTCGAGCGCATTTTTGAGGCTCGCCGCAGCGAACACCGTCACTGTCTTGGCGCCGGCGGCCGCGCCCGCCGCGGGCGCCTCGGCGAAGGCGGGAGTGAAATTCAGCGACAGAAAAGCGGCGACGAACGCCAGACTTGGCATTTTGACCATGAGAACGACTCCGATGATCGGCCCGGATGTGCGAGCCCTGCTCTAGTTATGCATATATTTTGCCTAGATGAGAGTCTTTTACATGATTTCACATGAAAATGCCGCACCCTATCCTCTCGTCATCGCGCGCAGAGTGGTCTTTTTTCGCGCTTTTCGGCGAGTCGGCGAGATTGTCGCCGGCCATATGCCATGTTAATTTTCCGCGTCTCGGAAAAAATGCACAATGTCAGAATTTCTCACCACACGCGAGCTCGCCGCGCTTTTGCGCGTCAAGGAGCGCAAGGTCTATGATCTTGCCGCGGAAGGCGCTTTGCCGGTGCGCCGCGTCACCGGCAAGCTTCTGTTTCCACGCGTGGAAATCGAAGAGTGGCTGGCCGCGGGCGCGAGCGGCCGGGCCCCCCGCGCGGAAGCGACGGCGGCGCGCCCGCTCGTCGTCGCCGGCGGTCATGATCCGCTGCTCGAATGGGCTTTGCGCGAATCGCGCTGCGGCGTCGCCGCCCTGCTCGACGGCGCGCTCGACGGGCTGGAGCGTGCGGCCGCGGGCGGATGCGTCGCCGCCGGCCTGCATATTCCGGAGCCCGGCGACGGCTGGAATATAGAGACGGTGGCCCGCAGGCTCGCGGGCGAGCCGATCGTCGTCGTAGAATGGGCGAAGCGCCGCCGTGGGCTGATGTTTCGCAAGGGACTTCCGCGGCGCATAACGGGGCTCGCCGATGCGCGCGACCTCGACTTCCAATCGCGCCAGCCGGAGGCCGGCAGCGAGCTCGTCCTGTCACAGCTGCTCGAAAGCGAGGGGATGAAACGCGAGCATCTGCGCCTCGTTCCCGCGGTGGAGCGCTCGGAGACCGATCTCGCCTCGGCGATCGCCGCGGGCCGCGCCGACATCGGCCTCGGCCTCGAGGCCAGCGCACGCCAATTCGGCCTCGATTTCTCGCCGCAGATCGTCGAGCGCTTCGATCTCGTCGTCTGGCGCAAAGCCTATTTCGATCCGCCCTGGCAAACGCTCATGCGCTTTTGCGCGAGCGAGGCGTTCTCGGCGCGCGCGGCGCGGCTCGGCGGCTATGACGTCTCCCAATTCGGCACGGTGCATTTTAACGCCGGCTGAGCGAGAGCCGAAACAGTAGAATGCCGCTCGGCGCGCGTTGGCGCACGCCTTGCTGTATCGTCAAAGGAATAGGATGAGAGACAATGTCAGCTTCCACCGAAGTGAGCGTCGACGCCGAGGTAGCGTCGATCGAAGCCGCGATCGTCACCTGCGTTCGCTCTTTCTACGACAAGGGGCTTTCCGACCCGCTGCTCGCGCCCATTTTCGGCGCGATCCCGGAACTCGACCATCATCTGGATATCATCGCGAATTTCTGGTCGAAGGCGCTGCTCGGAACCGAGCGCTATGAGGGCCATCCCTTCGCCGTTCACGTCGATCTGCCGGTCGAGCCCGAGCATTTCGCGCGCTGGCTCGAGCTCTTCACGCAATCGGTTCGCGAAAATCTCCCCGCAGCCGAGGCCGAGCAGGCCATCGCCAAGGCGACACATATGTCGCAATGTTTCCAGGGCGGGCTGTTTCCCTTCACCGGCGCCGACGGCAAGCCGTCGCGGCTGCCGCCGCGCTGATGCGGATGGCCGGCGTCCTCAGATCGAGAGGCCGCCGCCGCCTTCCAGAAACGCATCCCAGGAAAAGGGGGTCCAGCCCTCCGCCTGCATCTCTATGGCGAAAGAAACCCCGCGCGCGATGAGCCGGTTGCGCGCGCTCATGCCGGCGACCTGAGCGCCGCTCGAGGCCGCAATGTCGGCGAGCGGCGTGCCGATGGTGACTGCCCTGCCCTGCTTTATGATTCCCCGGATGCGGCCGCCATAGGGCGCGACGACGGGCGCGCCGTCGATCGCGCCGAACGCCTCGCCCGCCTCGACGACATTGCCTATGTCCTTGAACATTTTGAAGAGTCCGGCGACCGGCGCGCGCACCGGCTCGGCCTCCCCCGGCTCGGCCTCAGCGCTCGGGCCCGGACCGTCGCCGGGCCTGCGGATCGCGCCCGGATCCTTGCCGAAGGCGTCGATGGCGAGGTCGCAATTTTCGCCGGGCGAGGAGCCCGGCGCGACGCCGATCGTCAGACCGGCGAGACTTTTGACGGAGAAAGGCTCCTTGCGCGGCGTCATTTCGGCGTCGACGACGACCTCCCACGGCCAGCGCTCGAGAATCTCGTTGAGCGGATGCGTCAGCACCGGCAGGAACATGCGGCTGCGCAGGCCGAGCATGAATTCGGCGACGAGATCGGCGCGGCGCGCCTCCACGCCCTCGAGCACGCTCGAGCCGTCGAACCAAGCGTCCGAAAAGGTCATCTTGCGGCGCAGATCGGGCGGCGGCGCGGACTCGTGGAGGGCGACGATATGATCGGCGAGGAACAGCTCCCGCGCTATGGCGGAGGCCGTTTCACCGATGCCGAGAATGAGGACGCAGGAATGTCTGTCGGACATGACGGCTCTCTTCGGCTGAAGTGACACGGGTTGGGCGATCAAGCAAGAATCTGGCCTTTCCTGCGAAAGCGGCGCCATCCGGCCGCCCGCCGCGGCGCTCTGGGGACAGCCGAGGGTGACCTTATGCCGCAGCCGAAATCGCCCTTGTCTGGAACTTTTGCAATATACTCTTCTATACGGCTGACGTAGAAAGAAACGTTCGGGCGCGGACGCCGGCTCGGCCGATCCGTCGAACGCCCGACCAATCGGAGAGCTCCGCGAAACGCGGCGAAGATGGAGGACGACGTGCAACCGAATGTTTCTTCAGAGGTCTCGACGGAAGTCGGCCATGCTGTCACGAATGTCCCCGCGGCTGTCGAGCCGGTGGAAAAAGACGCCAGCGTCGCGACGGCTGTCGGCGACAGCGTCATCGTCATGGTGCGTTTCCGCCCCGATACGACCGTCTGGGAGATCAACGGCCTTCCCGCCCATCTCGACAAGCAGGCCTGGTTCAATCTTCTGTGCAAGCGCGCGGGCGACAAATATGAGGCTCGCGCCGGCGGCCGCGGTTATTTCCGTCTGACCCGCGAGCAATATGAGGCGATCGCCGCCCGCAATCCGAACTGAAGAATCGAGACGGACGCCGCCGAGCGGCGTCCGTGTCCTGGCCTCTGGCCAGTCGACGCGCGAGCATGATTTCCCTTACGAAAATATGAGATTGGCGTATTTCTCGCTAGTTCGGCGATCATGCTGGACAAAACGACGCCGCTCTTTGCTAGAACCCACCACTACGTGTCGATTTTCCCGGCGCGCGTGCTGCGTCACGACCCCGACGCAGGCCTCTCCACGCTGTTTTTCGCCGGCGGCGAATTGCGCGTGCCCTTGGTCGACGCCGTTGTCGGAACGGCGATCGAAGTGGAGATCGACGCGCGCGACGTCTCCATCGCTCTCTCGCGGCCGATGGACGTGTCCATTCTCAATCGCCTGCCGGGCAAAATCCTCGAGCTGGATTTCCTGCCGCCGCCCTTCACGCGCGCCAGCCTCTCGCTCGGCGGCGCGCGCATCGACGCGCTGATCACCCATGAATCGGTGGAGCGGCTCGCTCTGGTCGAAGGACTCTCGACCTGGGCGATGATCAAAACAGTCGCGGTCAGCGGCCGGACGCTCGATCCCGACGAGGCTCCGTTTCCGCGTCACTGGCCGACTTCTGAAAGGACCAGTCGAGCGCGCCGATGATCTCGTCCAGCGTGCGCTTGGCCGAATTGGCGGCGTGGCGCTCGATGGAGCGATAGACGCTCACCAGCCGCTCGCCGAAAGGCGTGATCTCCGCCCCGCCCTCGCGCCGGCCGGGAAAAGTCGCCACGACCGGACTCTCGAAGGTCCGGTTGAGCGCGTCCACCGACAGCCAGCATTTGCGATAGGACAGGCCAAGCGCCCGGCTCGCGCCGATGATCGAGCGCTCCTTGCGGACCGCATCGATCAGCTCGAGATCCGCCGGGGCGAGGACTCCGCCATTGGGCAGCTTCAAAATCACGCCGACCTGCGGCGCATCCATGTCTGTTCGCATCGTCCCGGGCCTCCTACGACGCCGCGATCTGTATCGAACAAAATATAGCTGAAATACGACGCTCCTGTCACATTGGGAACAGGAGTGTCAGTGTGCGACGAATGGTCCTTCGATCGGCGTCGCCTCGCGCTTGGCGAGCTCGATGCGGATCGCCCGGCCGACGCCGCTCGCGACCAGAGCCGATCGCTCGTCTATGCCGGTCCATTTCGCCGAGCGGCCGCGCGGATCGATCTCGAGGAGCTTGACCCCGGCAGGGATGTGGACTCCGTCGCGGGCGACGCCGCGCAGCACGCCGTCGAGCGGCGCGGTGACGGGCTCGCCATCCAAATGGCCGACGACGAAATCCTTGAACACGAGAACGCCTATGTCGACCGCCGAATGCCACAGGCCTGGCTTGCGGGAATAGGAAAAGCGCTCCTCCCCGACATCGCCCAGCCGGTTCGGAATATGGTCGGCGGGCTCGGTCGCGCCTTCATGGACGATGACGCCCGCCTGCGAGGGCTTGGTCTCTATGGCGATGTCGCAATTGCGGCCCACCGCGAAATTGGGGCCGAGCCCGACCGCGACCTTGGCGAGATGCCGCAGATCCGGCGTGGCCCGATATTTCTGCATGCGCGCGTCGACCAGCGCATGCGCCGTGCGAATGGCCACGAGATCGTGGAACTGCAGCGGCGTCACCGCGACCTTGGTCGTGCAGTCGAGGATTTCGACGAGCTCGATCGTGGTGTCGGCGCGCTCGGCCTCGACCCCCTCGAGCGTGACGCTCTCGCCATAGAGGCAATCGTGAAACGCCATCTGCCGACGGATGACCGGCGGAAACGGATCATGGCTGAGCACGCAAGCCCAGCCGATGCGGTTCATATGGACGGCGACCGCCGAGGCGATCTCATTCGTTCCCAAAATGACGGCCAATGGGCGCTTCCGCCGCGGCGTCGCGAATTCGTGTCGAGGGCGCATCGCTCACTCCTGATCTATAAGGCAGGAAGCAAGCCGCGCGCCAGCGCTTACGCAGTCTATTATTCATTTATATTCAATAAGATAAAAAATAAGATCGCGCTCGGACAATCGGCGAACCTATATTGTCGCGTATATAACAGTGGCGGTTTCCGACAGACTGTCGCGCCGTCAGGCTCCCTTGGCGCGAAAGTGGACGGCGAGCCAGACGGTCGGCAACGCCGCATCGGTCCATTCGACGCGATGGCGGCGATGCGCGGCGATCTCGAGATAATCGCCGGGCGCGAGCGTCAGGACGTCTTCCCGGTCCGCGAAGCGCAGGCCCGCGGAGCCCGAGAGCAGGAGCACCCATTCCGATTCGTCCTGATCGAACCAGAAGCCGGGCGGGCTGGCTTGGCCGAAGGAGACGATTCGCTCGACGCGCACGCCCGGCGCGGCGAGGAGGGGCAAGAATTGCTCTTGCTCCGCCTTCTCCGGCAGATCGACGAAAATGTTTTCTGCGCGCATCCGTCACCCCGCAGCTCGCGCTCCGCCGCGGTTCGTCGCGGCGCGACTATTCCGCGGCGTCGTGCAGTCGCGCGCGGGCCACCGCGCGCAAATCGTCGATGGGCGCCAATCCGGCGCCCGATTCGAAATGCCAGAATGTCCAGCCATTGCAGGCGGGCAGGCCTTGAACCAGCGCCCCCGTCTTATGGATAGAGCCGACGATCGCGCCGATCGCCAGCGCGCCATCGGCGCGAACCACGGCCGTGTGGCGGCGGCGCGCATCGGTGAGCGTCGCGCCGGGGGCGACGAGCCCCGCCTCGACGACGCTGGCGAAAGCGACGCGCGGCTCATTGCGCTTGGACGGCGCCGGCGCCACCGCTTCCGCCGGGAGGGGCGAGACCGCCGCAATTCGCGCGCGCGCCGCGGCGGCGTAGGTCAGGTCGCGCTCTATGCCCAGATAGTCGCGGCCGAGCAGACGCGCCGTCGCCCCGGTCGTGCCGGAGCCGAAAAAGGGATCGAGCACGAGATCGCCCGGATTTGACGCGGCGAGCAGGATTCGCGCGAGCAGCGCCTCGGGCTTTTGCGTCGGATGGGTCTTGCGGCCGCTCGCGTCTTTGAGCCGCTCGCCGCCCGAGCAGATCGGCAGCAACCAGTCCGAGCGCATCTGGCAATCCTCATTGCCGGCCTTCAACGCCTCGTAATGAAAGGTGTAATTGCGCGCCGATGCGTCGCGCGCCGCCCAGATCAGCGTCTCATGCGCATTGGTGAAGCGACGGCCGCGGAAATTCGGCATGGGATTGTTCTTCCGCCAGACGATGTCGTTCAGGATCCAGAACCCGAGGTCCTGCATGATCGCGCCGACGCGGAATATATTGTGATAGGAGCCGATGACGAAAATAGTGGCGTTGGGCTTCATCGCCCGCCGCGCCGCCGCCAGCCAATCGCGGGTGAAGGCGTCATAGGCCGCGAAATCGGTGAATTTGTCCCAATCGTCGTCGACCGCATCGACGACGCTCTGGTCCGGCCGGGTGAGCCTGTTGGCCAGCTGGAGGTTATAGGGCGGGTCGGCGAAGACGAGCTCGACGCTCGCCTCCGGCAGACTCAGCATGACCTCGACGCTGTCGCCGATGACGACCTCGTTGCGAAGAATCGCGCGCTTCGGCGCGCGAGGCGACCCGAAATTCGACGTCCCAGTACGCGAGACCTTTATCTGGGACTTGGGGCGGGCCGCCCCGACGCGCGCGCTACTCATGAACAATCACCGGCTACGCAACCAACGCTGCGAACATTGCCCGATCGCGGTAAAAGCCGGGTTTAGAGAGCCGGTGCGCGACTGTCTCTTTTCCGCACGCCTTCGTTAAGAAATCGCAACTTCACCAGATGTTTACGAAACGTCATGGCTCGCTCGCGAGTCAGCGGCGCGCCTCCTTCAGCGGGGCGAAGCTCATGCGGTGGAAAGGCGTCGGCCCATGGGTTTGCAGGGCTGCGAGATGCTCGCGCGTGCCATAGCCCGCATTGGTCTCGAATCCGTAATGGGGGTAGAGCGCGGCGAGCCGGCGCATCTGGCGGTCGCGAACGACTTTGGCGACGATCGACGCCGCGGCGATAGAAAGAGAGAGAGCGTCTCCTTTTACGATCGCCTCGCCGGGGCAGGCGAGCTTGGGCAGGTCGCGGCCGTCGACGAGAACGAATCCCGGCGCGAGATGAAGCGCGGCGACGGCCCGCGCCATGGCGAGCAGGCTCGCCCGCCTGATGTTGAGCCCGTCGATCTCCTCGACGCTGGCGAAAGCGACGCCGATCGCCAGCGCGCTCTCGGCGATGCGCTCGAAGGCCTGCTCCCGCGCCTTGGCGGACAGCGCTTTCGAATCGTCGACGCCGTCCGGCAGGCGGTCGGGGTCGAGAATCACAGCCGCCGCCGCGACAGGCCCGGCGAGCGGCCCGCGCCCGACCTCGTCGACGCCGGCCACGGGCCGGCCGTAATCGCGCAGAACGCGCGTCTCGGTGAGAAAATGGGGGGGCATGCTCGCTCGGCTTCGTCGAAAAAAGGGCGGCTGAAAAAAACACAGTGGCCGGATCGAGGCAATCTTTCCGCGACCGCCTCAGAACAGGTTGAGCTGCTCGGCGTCACTGCGAGGCGCCCGGAACAGATCGGCGCGCAAGCGCGTGCGGGAAAAGCCGAGCCGCGTCGCCGCGAGCTCGAAACGGCGACCGATCATCCAAGCGTAGGGCCCCTCGCCCGTCATGCGCTTGTCGAAGGACGGATCATAGAGCTTGCCGTCGCGGGCCGAGCGCACGAGCGACAGCACATGCCGGGCCTTGGCCGGAAAATGAGTGACGAGCCACTCGCTGAACAACTCGCGCAGCTCGAGCGGCAGGCGCAACATCACATAGCCGGCCTCCCGCGCTCCGGCGGCGTGGGCGCGCGTCAATATCGTCTCTATTTCCGCGTCATTGACCGCCGGAATGATCGGCGCGACCAGAACCGCGACGGGAATGCCGGCCTCGGCCAGCCGCTCGATCGTCGCGAGGCGCCGCTCGGGCGAGGCGGCGCGCGGCTCCATCACCCGCGCCAGCGCCGGATCGAGCGTCGTCACCGAGATCGCGACCTTGACGAGGCCCTTGCGCGCCATTGGCGCGAGAATGTCGATGTCGCGCACGACCAGCGACGATTTCGTCACTATACCGATCGGATGATCGGCGCGGCTCGCCACCTCGAGCAGCCCGCGGGTGACGCGATAGCGCTTCTCGAGCGGTTGATACGGATCCGTATTGGCGCCGATCGCGATCGTCTTGGGCGAATAATTGCGCGCCGATAATTCGCGCTCGAGCAATTGCGCCGCGCCCTCCTTGACGAAAATCTCCGTCTCGAAATCGAGGCCGGGCGAGAGACCCATATAGGCGTGGCTCGGCCGCGCATAGCAATAGACGCAGCCATGCTCGCAGCCGCGATAGGGATTGACGGAGCGATCGAAGGAGATGTCCGGCGAGTCGTTGCGCGTCACGATCGTCTTCGCCTTCTCGACATGGACATTGGTGCGGAATTCGCCGAGCTCCTCGAGGCTGTTCCAGCCGTCGTCGGTCTCGACGCGCCGCTCGCGCTCGAACCGGCCGCTCTCATTGGAGAGCGCGCCGCGCCCGCGCCGCCGCGCCGGATCGACGATCGGAACCTCCTCGGACGAAAAATTCACGATCGCGCCGATCGCCTCGCGGCTGCGCTGCGCCGCCTGGCGCCGATCGCTTTTCTCCGATTTCTCGATCAGACGTTTCGCCGAGCTCGCCATGGCGACAATCTCCTTGCCGGCGCCGGCCTCGCTTCGGCCCGCGGACGGCGAGGCGCCCATGCGCGACACTGGGGCGCCTCGCGACCGCGAGCCTCGATGCGACGCGTATAACTCTAGGGGACTTGTTTACTTACGCACGGAACGTTTGACGAACGAAGGAACATATACGGAACAACGCAGGGGCCGTCAAGCGGTTCCGCGCCGCGCGCCGACAGAGCCTTCCGCTCGCTGGGGCTCCACCCGGCCGAAAGATGCGATCGGCGGCGCGACGACGCTCTTGCGCAGACCAATTCGAAAGGTCGCGCCGCCGCCGCTCGTCGCATCCACGCCGATCGATCCGCCCATCTGCTCGGCGAGCGTCTTCGAGATCGCGAGGCCGAGACCAGTTCCATTGCTCTTATTGTCGCGCCGCCAGAACGGCTCGAAAATCTTGTCGCGTTCCGCGAGCGGAACGCCGGCGCCGTGGTCGACGACCTCGACCACCGCCGTCGACAGCGCTCGGACCTCGATGACGCCGCCTTCCGGCTCGGCGCGCAGCGCATTGTCGAGCAGATTGGCGACGACGCATTCGAGCGCCCATCTGTCCGCTCTGACGATGGTCGGCTCCGACGGCGGCTCGAATTCGATACGCCGTCCGCTCTCGATCACAAGCGGCGTATAATCGGCGACCATGGCGAGAACAGCCTCGCCGAGATCCATGTCCACATCGGCGCAGGCGTCGCGCATGGAAAATCGCGCGGTCGCCAATAATTGCTCGACGATCGTCTGCACGCGACGAATGTCGCGCTTCATATCGCGACGAAAGACGGCGTCGTCAGGATTGTCCGCATGCGCGCGCATGATTGCGATCGGCGTGCGCAGCTCATGCGCCGCATTGGCGGTGAAGCGGCGCTGCGCCGCCATTCCCGCATTGAGGCGCGTCAGCGCGTCATTGACCGCTTCGACGAAGGGCGCGATCTCTTTCGGCGCTTCCTCGACGTCTATGCGCCTGTGCAGCGTGTTCACATCGATCGCCGCCACATCGGCCGCGGCGGATCGCAGCGGCGCGAGACCGCGGCGAACGACGATCCATGCGATGGCGAGAGCGCATAGCACGGCGGGCGCGACGACCGCGGCGCTGTGCGGCGTGAGAAACAAGGCCGCGACCGCGAAAAGATCGTCCCAGGCGAAACGATAGCTGTAAGCCGCTATGGCGCATGCGCCGGACGCGGCCGGCGCCCGCCGCAGGAAACCGCGCGCGCGTGGATCGGGATCGCCCGGAATCTTGAATTTCAGCGTCGTGGCGCGAATACGATCGAGCCCGCCGAGCGCGTCGACGAGCTCGCGCGAGGAGCCGCGCAGCACGACGCCGCTGCAGTCGAAAGCCGCGTAACGCGCCTGAGGATTGGTCTCGAGATAGGCGCCCAGCGCAGCGCTCGGCTCAAGGATCGCCTCGCCCGTCTCGGCGCGCGTCACCGAGCCGGCGACCAATCCATAGATGCGATGCTCGCCCCAATCGTCGGGCGCGACCTCCCAGCCGGGAGCCATGCCGGAGGCGGAGATCAGGAAATCGGTGATCGGCACGAGAAGCAACATGCCGCCCATCTGCGCGATCGCGAGATAGACGATCAAGCGGAGCGCGAGCGAGCGCCGGCGCGTCATGGCGAGGCTCTCGCCAGCATATAGCCTATGCCGCGCGCCGCATGAATCTCGACCTCGGCGCCGAGATCGCTCAACCGCTTGCGCAAACGCGACACCAGAATGTTCAGCGCATTGACGTCGACATTGTCGTCGAAGCCATAGACCTCCTCGACCAGCCGGCCACGCAGCACGATGCGGCCGGCGCTGCGCACCAGCGTCTCCAGCAGCGCGAGCTCGCGCCGATGCAGCACGGCGGGCTCGCCGTCGACCCGAACCTCGCGAGCCGCGAGATCGAAGGAGAGGCGGCCGATGACCACGGGCGGCGCGACCGCTCCAGGGGCGCGGCGCAGACAGGCGCGCACGCGCGCCATCAATTCGTCGAAATCAACCGGCTTGGCGAGATAATCATCGGCGCCGGCGTCGAGGCCGCTGACGCGCTCGCTCACCGCCTCGCAGGCGGTCAGAATGAGAATCCGCGCGTCCGGCTGCAGCCGGCGCAATTCGGGCAAAAGCTCGAGGCCGTCGCCGTCCGGCAAGCGACGATCGAGAATGGCGAGCCCATAGCGATGGCAGGCGAGCGCCTCTCGCGCATCCCCCAAGGCGCCGACATGATCGGCGATGAAACCCGAGCGCCCGAGCCGCAGCGCGAGCGCATGCGCCATCTCCGCTTCGTCCTCGACTAGCAGAACGCGCATCGAGTAGAGCCGTGGCCGGCGTTCGGCGAGCGCCCGGGAGGCGCGCCGCTCGGCGTCATGATACGAGACATTGTTCCGTCGCTCCGCCGCATGCGAAGGCGAGGACCATAAGACAAAGCGCGCGCGGAACGCAACCGCCCGCCGGGAGCCGAAATCGTCGCCCTCGCCGCTCCATGTTATCTCCATGAAAGGTTGGCTTCCTACGTCCGGTTCGGATGCGGCGTGTCCATAGGGACGAATTGAGCGCTAAAGGAGGCCAAATGCTCGATCGCGATCTTCTGCGAAGCGTCGGCGCGAATGCGCTGGCCATAGTCTTTCTCGGCGGCGGGGCGCTCGCCCAGGAAGCGCTGCCGCCGATCGACATCGACGCGAACCGCCTGCGGCGCGGCGCCGAGACGGAGCGGCAGGGGCCCGCGACCGTCGAGACGACGGCTGGCCCGGTGCGCGGCTATCAGGCGCAGACCGCGACGGCGACGCGGCTCGCGACGCCGATCCGCGAATTGCCTCTCTCGATACAGGTGATTCCGCGCAAGCTCATCGACGACAGCCAAGCCATTTCGCAGAGCGAGGCGTTCCGCAACGTCTCCGGCCTGCATGCGGTCGATCCGCTGTTCCCGGGCGGCATAGGCCCGAGCCTGCGCGGCATGCGCGCCGAGCGTTATGTCGACGGATTGCCGAACTATTATGATCTCGGCGTGCGCGACCTGCTCGCCAATGTCGAGCGTATAGAGGTGCTGAAAGGCCCGGCGAGCATATTGTTCCAGGGCGGCGCGAGCCCCATCGGCGGCGTCGTCAATATCGTGTCGCGAATGCCGACGACGGAGCGTTTCGCGGAAGCCGGCGTGCGCGCCGGCGGCTATCGATTCGTCAGCCCCTATATAGACGTCAATCAGCCGCTCACCGCCGACAAGAGCGTGCTGTTCCGCGTGACGGCGCAATATGAATCGACGCATTCCAACATAGACGTCGTGCATCGCCGCAGCTATTCGATCGACCCGACGCTGAAATTTGTCCCGAGCGAAGACACCTCGCTCACCATTCAAGGCCATATTTCGCGGCGCGATCAGCCCGATTATCCCGGCCTTCCGACGACGGGGACGATCGACCGCTCCTTCTATTCGCTGCGGCCGACGAGCTTTCTCTCGAATGCGAGCATCCCCGATGCGACGACGGAGTCCTCCGGCGTCACGGTCCAATTCAGACATCGCTTCGACGAGACTTTCTCGACCTTCACCAGCGCGCGTTGGACCTCTTCGCGAATGTACGAGCCATCGCAGATTCCCTTCGGCGGCAATCGGCCGAATTATTCGGTCGATCCCTTCTTCGGCGCCTATGGCGGGCCGAGCCAATTCGTCATGCTGAACACGATACTCGGGCAGCAGATCGAGGAATTCGCGATCACTTCCAATATCGTCGCCAAATTCGACGCCGGGCCGACGCAAAACCGACTGCTCGTCGGCGGCGATTTCAATCGCGTATGGGAGCGCGGGCAGCTCGCGGCGGCCTACGCCACAGGCCCGGATTCGAGCATCTACGGATTATTCGGCTTTCCGCGGCCGACGGATTTCCGTGTCCCGGTGTTTCCGCTCTACGCCTATCCGCTGCCCGGCCAGTCCGGCTATAGCGTCTTCAACCAGAGCAACAATCAATATCAGAACGCCGGCGCGACGGCGCAATTGCAGTCGACGATCTTCGATCGTCTGCACTTCCTCGGGGCCTTGCGCGTCGCCATGGTCGACATCGACAATTACGAAGGCGCCTACACGCCGCCGCGGACTTTCACGACGAGCGAGACCAAAGTGCTGCCGCGCGCCGGCGTGACCTATGATTTGCTCGATTGGCTGTCGGTTTACGGCAGCTATTCGCAGGGCCTGCGCGCCGTCACCTTCTTCAGCGGCCCCAACGGCGCGGCGCCAAAGCCGGAAGGCTCCGAGCAGTTCGAGGCGGGCGTCAAGCTCGACGGACTCTATGGCCTCTCCGGCACGCTCGCCTATTTCGATCTGAAGCGCACCAATGTGCCGACAACCACGCCCGGCGCCCTCACGCAGACGCAGGCTGGCGAGTGGCATTCCTCCGGCTTCGAGGCCGATCTCGTCTGGCAGCCGACCGCGGAATTTTCTGTTCTCGCGAGCTACGCCCATATCGACGCGAAAATTTCGCGCAATGCGAATCCGAAGCTGCAGAATGTGCCGCTCAATCTCGCGCCGGCGGATTCGGGGCGCCTGTGGGGCAATTACGCTTTCACCGGCGCGCTCGCGGGATGGTCGCTAGGCGCGGGCCTCTACGCCTCATCGGGACAGGTGATCGAGCTCGGCCAGCCCTGGACGACGAGCGGCTATGTCGTCTTCGACGCGGCGCTCGCCTATAAGCACGAGAATTTCACCTTCGCGCTCAACGCCAAGAATCTCGGCGATCGGCGCTATCTCACGGCCTATCCCTATCTCTCGGGAAATGTCGCGCAGGCCGAAGGACGAACCTTCTTCGTCACTGTCTCCGCGCGCATGTAGGAGCCACGATGAGCGACATGGACCGTCGTATGGATCGACGCCGCTTCGGTGAAGGAATCGCGGCTTTCGCAACGCTGCTCGCGAGCGGTCTGCCGGCCGCATCCGCGGGCGCGGCGCAGGCCGCCGCGATGCCCTCGCATGATATGTCCTCCATGCCCGCGCATTGGATGGGCAAGGAGAAAATCGCCTTTCTCATTTATCCGGGCTTCACTGCGCTCGACATGGTCGGGCCGCAATATATGCTCGCCAATCTGATGGGCGCGAAGATCGAGATCGTCGCCAAGACGAAAGAGCCCGTGCGCAGCGACACGGGACTCGTCTTCACGCCCTCGGCGCGCTTCGAGGATGCGACAGCGATCGACATTCTCTGCGTGCCCGGCGGCTCGACCGGCACGCTCGACGCCATGCGCGACGAGGCGACTCTGGTTTTTCTGCGCGAGGCGGGACGCAAGGCGAGCCATGTCACTTCCGTTTGCACGGGCTCGCTGCTGCTCGGCTCGGCGGGGCTGCTCGACGGCTATCGCGCGACCTCGCATTGGGTGACGAAGCCGCTGCTGCCGATCTTCGGCGCGACGCCGACCGCGGGACGCGTGGTGCATGATCGCAATCGGATCACGGCGGAAGGCGTGACCGCAGGGCTCGACTTCGCTCTCGCGCTCGTCGCGCAGCTTCGCGACCGCACTTATGCGGAAAGCGTGCAATTGCTGGCGCAATATGCGCCGGAGCCGCCCTTTTCGGCCGGCGAGCCGGATACGGCGCCGCGCGCGGTCACGACGATGATCGAGAGCATGTTCGTCGGTCTGACCAAGGACATGGGCGAAGCCGGAAAAACCGCCTTCGCCAAGATGCGCGAGCGTTGACGCGCGGCGCGCTCAATCGCGCGCGTCGACGATGCGATAGGACTCGTGGCAGGCGACGCAATTGCGCATGAGCTCGCCGAGGCGCGCGAGCGAGCGGCTCTCGCCCTCGCCGTCCGCGAGGCCCTTCGCCAATTCGTCGAAGCCCTTGCGCATCGGCTGGCCGAAGCTGCGCCATGTCTCCGGAAATTTGGCGCCGAGCGTCGGCGGCATGGCGTTTTCCGCCTGAAACCGCGCGCCGCCGCGGGCGGCCGCCGCCTGCGCGGCCGTCGCTCGATCGCCCGAAGCGAGCGCCGAGACGATCTGCTCTATGCTCTTCACGAAGAGGCGCATCTGGCCGAGGACGAAGGCCTTCTCCGGCGCGGTCATCGCGACGGCGACGCGCGAATCGGCGTCCTCGCCACGCGCCGACGCCGTCGTAAGACAGAGGCAAAGGGCCGCAAATCCCGCATGACGCCAGCGCATCGCAGCTCCTCTTCGACAGCGCGGTCATATATTCTCGGTATATGCCGCGGCCGCCTCGCGCGACAGGCCAAAATGCAGGCGCCGGGCGGCCGCTGTTGTCCACAGGCGGCGCGACGCAGTTGAACGCGCGGCGCGAATCGATATGACTCCGCGTCATGATCTTTCCCTCCCTCACGGCCGGAGGGGCGCCGCGATGACGGCGCCCGCCAAGGTTTCCATCGACCTCGGCGCCCGCGCGGACGGCGGCGTCGCCACTCTCGATCTCGAGGAGCTGCTGGCGACCCGCCTTTTGGTGCAGGGCAATTCCGGCTCCGGAAAATCGCATCTGCTGCGCCGCCTGCTGGAGCAGAGCGCGCCCTGGGTGCAGCAGGCGATCATCGATCCGGAGGGCGATTTCGTCACGCTCGCCGAGCGCTATGGCCATGTGGTGGTGGATGCGCGCTGCGGCATCGCCGATCTCACACGCATCGCCGCGCGCGCGCGCCAGCACCGCGTCTCCGTGGTGCTCGATCTCGAAGGGCTGGACGCCGAGCAGCAGATGCACGCCGCCGCCGCTTTCCTCGGCGGGCTCTTCGACGCCGAGCGCGACCAATGGTATCCGCTGCTCGTCGTGGTGGACGAGGCGCAGCTCTTCGCGCCCGCCGTCGCCGGCGAAGTGTCGGACGAGGCGCGCAAGGCCTCGCTCGGCGCCATGACCAATCTGATGTGCCGCGGCCGCAAGCGAGGTCTCGCCGGCGTCATCGCCACGCAGCGGCTCGCCAAGCTCGCCAAGAATGTCGCGGCGGAGGCGTCCAATTTTCTCATGGGCCGCACCTTTCTCGACATAGACATGGCGCGCGCCGCCGATCTGCTCGGCATGGAGCGGCGGCAGGCGGAAATGTTCCGCGATTTGCAGAGCGGCAATTTCGTCGCCCTCGGCCCGGCCATGGCGCGCCGGCCGCTGCCCGTGCGCATCGGCCCGGTGGAGACCTCCGCGCGCAATGTCAGCCCCAGGCTGCTGCCGCTGCCGGAGGCCGGCGCCGACGACGCGCATCTCATTTTCACGCCCGGCGCGAATGAAGCGCGCTTCGAGGCGCCGCGCCGGCCGCCGCCGCCCGCGCCGACCGCCGATGTGCTGGCGCGTCTCGCCCGCAGCGCGCCGCCGGCGCCGCCCGCCGCCGAGCCGCCGCCGAGCATCTCGCCCGAGCAGCGCCAGGCCGCGATCGATTCGGCGCTGCGCGAGATTTTGAGCGACAGCGACGCCAATTTCCGCACCATCGCGGTGCTCTATCAGGATTTTCTGGTGCGCTGCCGGATTCGTCGCATCGGCGGCGAGCCCTTGAGTCTGCCCGCCTTCCGCCGCCGCCTCGCCGTGGCCCATGCCGGCATAGAGCTCGCGGAAGCCGAGTCCGCGGATTCGCCCTGGGCCGAGGTGCTCGCAATGGCGGGCGCTCTGCCCGAGGATATGCAGGGCGTTTTTCTATCGCTGGCGCGCGCGGCCTTCGACCATCGCCCCTGCCCTTCCGACGCCGATGTCGCCAGCGCCTATGGCACGCGCTCGCCCGGACGGGCGCGGCGGCTGCTCGCCTATATGGAGGAACAGCAGGCGATCGTCTGCCGGCTCGACCAGCGCGGCTGGCGCATCGTCGCCATTCCCGGCGTCGCTTGGGAGACCGAGCCCGGCGATCCGGGCGCGGCAGCGACGACGACCGAGGCGAGCTCGGCCTGACGATTTCCGATGATTGAAGTCGCGCCGCCTATGCCGCCTTCCCTCTCACCGCTCGCGGGGAGAGGGAGACGCGCCTCCCCTTATTGCCGCGCAGTCTCCCGCTGCGCATAGCCGAGCCGCACATTCAGCTCTTGCAGCACTTTCTCCGCCGCCTCGGGGATATTGGTGCCGGGCGGGAAGATCGCCGCCGCTCCGGCGTCATAGAGCGCCTGGAAATCCTGCTCGGGAATGACGCCGCCGACGACCATCATCACCTCTTCGCGCCCCTCGGCCTTCAACGCGTCGCGCAATTCCGGCGTCAGAGCGAGATGGCCCGCGGTCATCGTGTTCACGCCGACGATATGCACATTCTCTTCAGAGGCGCGCTTGGCGACCTCCTCCGGCGTCGCGAAGAGATCGCCGATGACGACCTCGAAGCCCAAATCCGCGAAGGCGGAGGCAATGACCTTCTGGCCGCGGTCATGGCCGTCCTGGCCGAGCTTGGCGACGAGAATCTTCGGCTTGCGCTTGTCGTTCTCGGCGAAGGCCGCCGTCATACCGCGCACGCGCGCGACCTTGTCGCAATTCGCGCCCGCCTCGCGCGCATAGACGCCGGAAATGACATTGGCCTTCGGCTTGTGACGGTCGAACACTTTCTCCAGCGCATAGGAGATTTCGCCGACGCTCGCCTTTGCGCGCGCAGCCTCGATGGCGAGC
The DNA here is from genome assembly GCF_015709455.1 of Methylosinus sp. H3A. NCBI lineage: Bacteria > Pseudomonadati > Pseudomonadota > Alphaproteobacteria > Hyphomicrobiales > Methylocystaceae > Methylosinus > Methylosinus sp. H3A. Next base: position 2,657,306 of record NZ_JADNQW010000005.1, on the reverse strand, counting down.
GCGAGAAGATTGCCGTCTCCCTTCGCCCCGTCCGTCAGCGCGTCGAGCGCGGCTTGCGTCTTCGCCTCGTCGCGCTCGGCGCGCAGGCGCTCGAGCTTAGCGATCTGCGCGGCGCGCACGGCGGAATTGTCGACCTTCAACACATCCGGCGCGACATCGCTGTCCGGGCGGAACTTATTCACGCCGACGACGACCTGCTGCCCCGTGTCGATGCGCGCCTGCGTCTTGGCGGCGACTTCCTCGATGCGCTGCTTGGGCAGGCCCGCGGCGATCGCCTTGGCCATGCCGCCGAGGCTCTCGATCTCCTGAATATGCTTCCACGCCGCTTCGGCCAGCTCGGCGGTGAGCTTCTCCACATAGAAAGAGCCGCCCCAAGGATCGATGATGCGCGTGGTGCCGCTCTCCTCCTGCAACACGATCTGCGTGTTGCGGGCGATGCGGGCGGAGAAGTCGGTCGGCAGCGCCAGCGCCTCGTCCAGCGCATTGGTGTGCAGCGATTGCGTATGGCCTTGCGTCGCCGCCATCGCCTCGACGCTGGTGCGGATGGCGTTGACGTAGACGTCCTGCGCGGTGAGCGACCAGCCGGACGTCTGGCAATGGGTGCGCAGAGTCATGCTCTTCTCGGATTTGGCGCCGAGATCCTTCATCAGCCGCGCCCACAGCAGGCGCGCGGCGCGGAGCTTGGCCACCTCCATGAAGAAATTCATGCCGATGGCGAAGAAGAAGGAGAGCCGCGGCGCGAAAGCGTCGATATCGAGGCCCGCGGCGACGCCGGCGCGCACATATTCGACGCCATCGGCGAGCGTATAGCCCAATTCGAGATCGGCGGAGGCGCCGGCCTCCTGCATATGATAGCCGGAGATCGAGATGGAGTTGAACTTCGGCATATTCTTGCTGGTGTAGGCGAATATGTCCGAGACGATGCGCATCGACGGAAACGGCGGGTAGATATAGGTGTTGCGCACCATGAATTCTTTTAAGATATCGTTCTGGATCGTGCCGGTCAGCTGCGCCGGCGAGACGCCCTGCTCCTCGCCCGCCACGATGAACAGCGCGAGCACCGGCAGAACGGCGCCGTTCATCGTCATGGAGACGCTCATCTGATCGAGCGGAATGCCGTCGAAGAGCGTTCGCATGTCATAGATCGAGTCGATGGCGACGCCCGCCATGCCGACATCGCCGGCGACGCGCGGATGATCGGAATCATAGCCGCGATGGGTGGCGAGATCGAAGGCGATGGAGAGGCCCTTCTGCCCGGCAGCGAGATTGCGGCGGTAGAAGGCGTTGCTGTCCTCGGCCGTGGAGAAGCCGGCATATTGGCGGATCGTCCAGGGCTGGGCGACATACATGGTCGGATAGGGCCCGCGCACATAGGGTGCGACGCCCGGAAAACCGTCGATGAAGGAGAGGCCTTCCACATCCTGCGGGCCGTAGGAATTCTTGACTTCTATCCCCTCGGGCGTCAGCCAGCGGCGCGGCTCGGCGGCTTGCGCCGGGGTCGCGGCGACGGGAGCGAAGGCGATTTTGCTGAAGTCGGGAATTTGGGACATTTCTTTCCTCTGACGGCTCCCTCAGACTATTAGCGAAAAGCGGCGGGCGGCGCAAAGGGCGGCTATTTGGCCGAAGCCTTCCACCGCGGCCCCTCGGCCCCGAAATCCAGATCCCAGCGGAAGCGGCTCAAAATATCGAAGCCGAGGATGATCGGCGCCTCGCCGCCGAGCGCCTCCCGCAAAGGGCCGAAATCGTAAGAAACGACGACGACATCCTTCAATATGCGCCCCTCGCCGAGATCGATCTCCTTGGCTTTATAGACCTTCGACGCGAATTGCTTGCCGGAGGCCTCGCTCACCTTCACCTTCTTCTTGACGGGCGTGAACAGCCCCTTGTGCCGCTCCAGGAAGCGGCGGTCCACCGCGGAGATTTCTGCGCCCGTGTCGAAGAGGCCCACCGCCCCCGTCTTGCCCAGGCGCACATCGAGGCCGACGAGCTTCTGATCCGCCCACAGCCGGCGGAAGGGGCGAAAGCCATCGTCCCCCTCGCTCTGAGGGAAGAAGACCATCTCGCCGCCCGCGAGATCGAGCGAGAAGCGCGCGCCTTTGAAGAAATCCAGCCCGAGCAGATCGTCGCCGTCCGAGGTCGCGCAGCGGGTGACGCGATATTTCGCCCGGCCGATATTATTGCCCTGCGCGGCTTTCAGCTCGACATTCGTCGCCTCGACATCCTCGCAGCTCGTGGCGGCGCCCGAGGCGCCCGTCGAGACGCTGGCGCCCTGCGCCGGAAAGGCCTCGTTCCAGGGCGCGAGCTTGATGCGGCTCGTCGAGGCGGCGGTGTCGAGCCGCATCGGCCCCATCACATTGCCGAAGCGCATGGTGACATAGGCGCGGCCGCCGCCATCCGCGCCATGGATCACGGTCAATGGGACGACGGAGCGCTCCTGCGCTTGCGCCGGCCAGGCGCCGGCGAGAGCCGAGAGAAGAAAAAGCGGGAAGCGCGAAAGGATTTTCGTCATGGCGCGGCGGCTCCATCCCGGCGGGGGAAGGCGTCTATAGCGCGCCGCGCGCGGCGCGTCTTCCGCGGGAATGGGCCGAAGCCACGAGGGCTCCGGCCGCTTTCGGCGTCGTCAGCCCGGCCGGCGCTCGCTCCCCTGCGTCCCCTGCCAACGCAGCGACCCCGGCGTCGTCAGCAATTCGCCGGTCTCGAGCAGCGTCTTGAGGCCGGAGAGCACCATAGGCCAACCGCCATAGAGCTGGGCGTTGGCGCCTTGCCGCAATCGATCGTGAGTGACGGTCAGCCGGCAGGAGTCGCCGATCGGCTCTATCTCCCAGGTGATCCGCGACGTCCCCTCCTCCTTGATCTCCTCGCTCCACAGCGCCCGGAGGGTCTGGACCAGGCGGCGCGGCGGATCGACCTCGAGATTCTCGCCCTCGAATATGGGCGCTCCATTGCCGAGGCTCTTATAGGAGGAGCCCGGCGTCCAATCCGAGGCGACGACGGCGCCGAATGTGTATTTGGCGCGCATTTGCGGATCGGTGATCGCCCGCCACAGAAGCTCGGGCGTGGTCTTGATGTAGATTTCGAAAACCTTCTCCATGCTGCGGTCCTCCAGTTCATGTTTGAGATCGCTGAGCGCTGCGGCCCAGGGCTCGGCGAATTTGCTCACCCAGCGGTCGTGGATGAGCCGGATCGGAACGACGTTGAGGAAATGCAGCTTCTCGCGGCCACGCTTCTTGGCGACGACGAGGCCCGCCTCCTCGAGCACTTTGAGATGCTTCATCACGCCGAATCGCGTCATCGGCAGCCGGCCCTCGAGCTCGCCGAGCGTCTGGCCGTCCTCGCGGAACAATTCGTCGAGCAGGCTGCGCCTCGTCGGATCGGCGAGAGCGCGGAACACATCGTCCATTTCGATCATGATGGAGAATAGGTGACCATTAAGTCACATGTCAAGACGTCGCCGAAAGCGTCGGAATTTGCGATAATCGCGAATTGTCTCGGCTCGGTCCGCGCGGGTGATCCCCGCCCGGCGGCGGAAGGGCCCAGGAGGTCACCCATGGGACGTGCGGCGCTCCGGCTGGCGGTCGGACTAGTGGCGATTTTTTCGAGCGCGGCGCTCGCGCAGCAGCATCGGCAGCGCGGCTTTCCCAGCGACGCGCCCCGCGGGCCGGCCGGCGGCGGCGGCCCGGACGCCGTGCTGGCGACGGCGAGCGAATGGGGCGGCGCCGGCGGCGTCTATACCTGCGAGCAATGGAAGCAATATCTCGAGCGCATGTTCCGCCTCGCCGACAAGCGCAAGCGCGGCTTCATCGACGCGCAGGATTTCGAGATCATCCCGCGCATGAGCCCGGTGTTTCAGGCGGCGAGCTTCGATTATTTCGACATGGCCGGAAAGGGCCGCGTCACGCGCGCGGAGTTCCTGGCCTTTCCCAGCCCCTTCTTCGCCCGCTACGACAAGAAGAAGAGCTGCCGCGTCTTCCAGGAGGAGCTCGCGAGAGCCCAGGCGCCGAGCGCGGGATCGCAATCACCCGCCGCCCCCGAGGCCGGGAATTTTCCCGGCAGGGGCGGCGGCGGCGGTTTTGGCGGCGGATATGGCGGCGGCGGATTCGGCGGGGGCGCTGGCGGCTTCGGACGTTGAGCTCGGCTCATCGCGGGCTCTCGGGGCGCGTCCTCGAGAGCAGGTTGGAGCGTCGGATCGTCACGAAACCGCGCTATCTATCCGCTTCGTTGTTTTGGACATGATCGATAGGGAGCCGCGAAGATGAAGATCGACGAAGTGCTCGATACGGCCTATGCGATGCCGCTCACCAATCCCGCCTATCCGCGCGGGCCCTATCGTTTCTACAATCGCGAATTCCTCGTCATCACCTATCGCACCGATCGCGAGGCGCTCGAGGCCGTGGTGCCCGAGCCGCTCGAAGTGGACGAGCCGATCGTCAAATATGAATTCATCCGCATGCCGGATTCGACCGGCTTCGGCGACTATACAGAGAGCGGCCAGGTGATCCCTGTGCGCTTCAATGGCCAGAAGGGCGCTTACGTCCACGCCATGTATCTCGACGATGACGCGCCGATCGCCGGCGGCCGCGAGCTCTGGGGTTTTCCGAAGAAGCTCGCCTCACCCAAGATCGAGCATGACGGCGACGTCATTCTCTGCACGCTGCGTTACGGCCCGGCGCTCTGCGTCGAGGCTTCGGTCGGCTATAAGCATCGCATATTGGAGACGGCGCCCGTCGCCGAGGCGCTTCGGCAGCCGAATTTTCTGTTGAAGATCATCCCCCATGTCGACGGCTCGCCGCGCGTGCTGGAGCTCGTGCGCTACCATATGACGGATATCGTCGTGAAAGGCGCCTGGGCCTCGCCGGCGGCGCTCGCGCTGCATCCCCATGTCGCCTGCGACGTCGCCCGCCTGCCGGTGCGCGAGATTGTCTCGGCGACGCATTTCGTCGCCGATCTCACGCTGGCGCTGGGCGAGGTCGTGTACGACTATCTCGACAAGAAATAGCGGCGCTCACGCGCCCTTGTCGCTCGACGCGCGCGCCAGCAGAATTTTGTACGGAATGTCGAAATAATCGGGAACCGCGCAGCGCGCGACCGTGTCGCCGCGCATGAGTATGGCCGGAATCCAGGCGGCGCCGAGCCCGGCCTCGACCTGCGCCAGCAACGCCTCGGCCGAAGCGCTCTCGCAGACCGGCCGCCCGCGCATGCGGACGCCATGCGCCACGAGCATCGCCGCGATGCGCGCGCCATAATGCGTGCCCGGCGCATAGACCATGAGCCGTCCGACCAGATCCTCCCCGTCGAGCGCGGCGAGACGCGCGGCGCCGCGACGCTGCGCGAGGATCAGACGATCCTCGCCGATCGCCTCGAGCTCGAGCCCAGCGAGATTTTCGGCGTCGCCGAAATCGGGAATCATAGCGAGATCGGCATGGCCGCGCTTGACCGCCTCTATGCAGCCGGAGACGGAGGCGACGACGACGGAGTAATTGCGCAATTCACGCTCTATCAACCATGGCGACAGAAAGGTCGCGGCCAGCGTGTTGGTCGCATAGATGCGCAGCGCCTTCTCCAAATGGCTCGACACCGAGAGCACGGCGCGGCGCGCGTCGAAAATCTCGTCGCGTAGACGATGGGCGCGCGACAGGAACTCCTCGCCGGCCGGCGTCAGCGTCACCGGGCGGCGCTCGCGGTCGAACAGCGGCGCGCCGAGCCATTCCTCCAGCCGCTGCATGCGGCGGCTGTAGGCGGATTGCGTCGTGCCGCGCGCCTGCGCCGCGCGGGTGAAATTGCGCGTCTGGCAGAGCGCCAGGAAATCGTCGATCCACTGCAGCTCCATGATGCGAGAAATGCATCATCGAATCGCAAATGACAATTGGATCGGCCCGCAGGAGCGCGCCATATCCATCGCGGTGACGAAAGCTCTAGGAAGCGAAACGGCGATGGAACCGCTGACGATATTCGAGAAGGACGATGGCGCGGGCTTCGCGCTGCTGCCGCGCTGCGTGCGGCTGCTGGCGGCGCCGGCGGAGGCCCGCGCCTTCTGCGAATTCGAGGTGGTGAGCGGAAACGCGGCCTATCGCGAAGGCGAGAGATTCTATCTCACTCAGGCGAAAGCGCGGCGCGCCTATCGCGCGGCGGCGCTCTCGCCGAAGGAGGACGACGACGCGCCCTGACGGCGCCGCCGCGACATTTCAGCGCCTGCGATAGCGCCCGGCGCAACTGGACAGTCGCCGTTCAAATTACAATTATCTTAGACGATGAGACAGGATCACCGCCCCGAGCGCGCTCAATGACGAGCTTTCGCTTCTCGCTACAAGCGCAATTGGCGCTGTTTATCGCCGCTTTTCTGGCGATCGTGCTCGGCCTCGCGGTTCTTTCCGCGCAGAGCCTGCGCGCCGTCGACGCGAAGACCGACGCGCTCGCTGCGAAATGGATCGAGGGAACGCGAATTCTCGGAGAATTGTCCGACCGAATCTCCGAGTTCAGAATCGCCGAGACCTATCGCGCGCTGGCGAAGAGCGAAGAAGAGCGGATCGCGGCGGAACAGCGCGCCGCCGACGATCGGCTCATCATCGGAGAGCTGCAACGCGACTATTTCGCGCTCTTCCAAGCCGAGCACCGTCCCGACCTCGCCAGATTTCGCGCGGCGCTGGCCGCCTATCTCGCCGCCCATGATCTCTGGATGACGCAGGAGCCGGACCTCGCCGCGATCCGAGAGGCGCAAGGGGTGAGCGCTCTGCACGATCTCTACAGAGCCACGGACGAAGCTGCCGACGCCGCCATAGACGAGCTCAAATGGTCGGCCCACGCAGAGGCGGATACGGCCGCGCGCGTCACTGAAGGCGCGCTGAAGACCAATTTGCTCGCCTCGGCGCTCGCCATCGCGCTCGCCATCTGGCTGCTGTTTCGCGTGAAGCAGCAAATCACGCGGCCGCTCGCGGCGATCACCGCATCGCTCGCCGATCTCGCGGCCGGAAACCGCTTTGTCGAAGTCCCGGGGATCGGGCGCAACGACGAGATCGGCGCCATGGCGAAATCCTTCGACGTGTTCCGCGCCAATGCGCAGGCGCTGGAGCGCGCGCATGAAGCGACGCGCGCGGCCCAGGAGCGCGCGCAGATTCTCGCGCGGCAGGATTCGCTCACCGGCCTGCCCAATCGGCGCATGCTCGTCGCCGATCTGCACGCGGCGATCGAGCGCGTCGAGGACGGCGCCACGGCCTGCGCGCTGCTCTTCGTCGATCTCGACCGTTTCAAGCCCATCAACGATCTCGAGGGGCATAGAGTCGGCGACGCCGTGCTCTGCGAAGTGGCGCGGCGCCTGCGTCAGGCTTCGCGCAAGAGCGATGTCGTCGCGCGTCTCGGCGGCGATGAATTCGCGATTTTGATCGAGATGGCTCCGGCGACCCATGTGGATCAGGCGACGAGAGTCGCCGGCCGGGCGCTCGCCGCCATCGCCGAACCGATCGAGATCGGCGACCGACGCGTCGAGCTCAGCGCCAGCGTCGGCGTCTCGCTCTGCCCGGAGGACGGTCTCGACGTCAGCACGCTGCTGCGCGCGGCGGATATCGCCATGTATCACGCCAAGCGCGACGGCCGCGGCCTGTTCCGCTTCTTCGAGCAGAGCATGGACGAGGAGTTGCGCCGGCGCGCCGAGCTCGAATCGGCGTTGAAGAAAGCCGTCGCGGCCGGCGACATACGTCCCTTCTATCAGCCGCTCGTCGATCTGCGCGACAATCGCGTCTATGGCTTCGAGGTGCTGTCGCGCTGGACGCACGAAAAGCTCGGCGCCATTCCCCCCGACGTCTTCATTCCGCTCGCCGAGCAGATCGGCGTCATTGCCGATCTCACCTGGTCGGTGGTGCGGCGCGCCTGCCGCGAGGCGCTGCAATGGGGCGACCAGGTGCGCCTATCGGTCAATGTCTCGCCGGTGCAGCTGAAGGATCCGCTGCTCGCCTCACGCCTGCTGGCGACGCTCGAGGAGGAGAAATTCCCGCCCTCGCGACTCGATGTCGAGATCACCGAGAGCGCGCTCGTCGACGATGTCGACACCGCCCGCGCGACGCTCGCCGCGCTGCAGGCCGAGGGCATACGCATCTCGCTCGATGATTTCGGCACGGGCTATTCGAGCCTCTATCATCTGCGCGCCTTCCATTTCGACAAGGTGAAGATCGACCGCTCCTTCGTGCTCGCCATGCAGCATGACGAGGAGAGCGGACGGATCGTCGACGCGATACTGAGCCTGTTGAAGCATCTCGGCGTGACGACGGTCGCCGAAGGCGTCGAGACCGTGGAGGTGCTACGCCGCCTCGCCGAGAATGGCTGCGAGATCGGCCAGGGGTTTTATTTCGGCAAGGCGATGACCATCGGCGAGGCCTCGAAGCTGCTGCGCCGCCGGCGCGCCGATCGCCGCGTGGCCTGAAGCCACGCGGCCCGTGTCCCTTTTATCTCAGGGAAGTGTCCTTTTATCTCAGGGAATGACGCCGGTCGCCATGCGGCCGAGATCGCCGACCGCGCCGGTGACCGAATCGACAGCCCGCTGCACGAAGCCGGGCTGCTCGCTCGGCGCGGGGGGCGGGGGAGCTGCGGCCGGCGCTTCCGCGAGCGGCGCGGGCGCGGGCGGAGCCGCGGCGGCGGCCGGAGCGGGAGCCGCCGGCTTCGGCTTGGCCGGCTTGGCCTGCTGCTGCGCCACAGGCTTGGCCGGCGGCGCAGCATGCGGCTTGGCGGCAATCGGCTTGGCGGACGCCGGCTTGGCGGCGGCGGTCGGCGCCTTAGCGGCCGGCGGAGGAGCGGCGACGACCGGCTCGGGCGCCGGGGGAACGGGCTCCACCGGAGCCGGCGCGGCGACAGGCTCTGCGGGCGCCGCTTTCGGCGTCGGAATAATGCGAATGGGCGCGGCCGTCGGCGCCGTGAGCGGAACGGCGTTGGCGGCCGGCGGGCTCAACGCGCCTTCCGGCAGAGCGGTCGGCGTCTGGGCCGGGATCGCTGCGGGCTCGTTCGCAGCCGCGGCGGGCGCATCGGCGGCGCCAGAATCGGCTTCGGCGGCAGGCGCGGAGTCGGCCGCCATCTCGTCGCGTCCGGAAGCCTCGGCGTTTTCCGCGGCGGCGGCGTTCGAAGCAGGCTCGGCGGGATCGATGGTCTCGCGCTGCGTCGCCGAGACGACAGGCTCCTCCTCCTCCCCATCGCCGGGCAGGAAGACAGTCGCCACAGCGCCGGCGCCGACCGCGAGAATGACCACGGCGGCCGCGATCAGCCATCCGCGCCCGCGCCGGCGAACCTCGCCGCGCTCGACGCTCGATTCGTCCGCCCCGGGCTTGCGCCGCGCGCGCAGCCGCCGATCGACCTCGCTCGGCGCCCGCACGGCCTCGGGCTCGGCGCGCGGCGGCTCGGCGGCCCATTGCGGGTCGGCGGCCAATTGCGGGTCGACGGCATGATCCAGCCGAGCGTGAGACTCGTCGCCCTCCTGCTGCGGGCCGGCATGACGCAACAGCTCCTTGAACTCCTCGAACTCGGCGATGAGCTTCTTGTCGGCGGGCGCGTTCATCTTCCAGTCCTCCGATTGCGTCGATTGCGTCGGTCCAAACCCCGCGACGCCCGACGCCATCTTTCGCGATTTTCGCCGATCGCGGCCTCCACGAATATTCGCGAAACACCCCGGTCGGCGTGAAATTCCACACGGCGATCCATGCCGCGCGCGATCAGAGATATAGAGAAATGTGGCCGATCTTTGCCGAGGCGGCGACGCCCGCCCCCGCCCGCCAATGCGGAACAGAGCCGATTCGCATGGGAAAATGCGGCTGCGAGCCTCGCCCTCAGACCAGCTGCTCCTTCAATTGCAGCGTTCCGGCGACGCCGATCGCGTCATAATGCTCGTCGAGAAACTCCTTGCCGGCATTGCGGCCGATGTCGAACAGAGACCGCAGGAAATCATAATCCGCATCGAGCTTGGTGTCGGCGCCGAAGCGCTTCATCGCCGCCCCGCCCTCGACGAGATGCAGCAGCACCTTCTTATAATGCGTGCCCTTCAGACGCCCGGCGTCGATGAGGCGCGCGACGAAGTCGATGGCGCGGAACTCGTGCAAGAGCGAAGCGTTGAAGGTGATCTCGTTCAGCCGATCCATTATGTCCTGCGAGCTGCGCGGAATCTCGTCGCGCTCGACCGGATTGATCTGCACCAGCACGATGTCGCAGCAATCGGTCTCGGTGTAGAGCGGAAACAGCGCGGGATTGCCCATGTAGCCGCCGTCCCAATAGGCCTCGCCCTCCACCTCCACCGCCTGGAACACAGTGGGCAGGCAGGCCGAGGCCATCAGCATGTCGATCGTCAGCTCCGGCCGGCGGAAAATGCGGACCTTGCCGGTGCGCACATTGGTCGCCGAGATGAACAGCTTCAGATCGTCGGTGGCGCGCAGCGCCTCGAAATCGATGAGGCCGTCGATGAGATCGCGCAGCGGATTTATGTCGAGCGGGTTGAAGTCATAGGGCGAGAGATAATTGGCCGCATTCTGCGTGAACGCCTTGCGCAGCTTCAGCGGATCCCAGAAGCCGAACACCATGTCGCAGAGATCGCGCTGCGCCTTGCTGAGCTCGCCATCGACGCTGATGGTGCGCCAGAACTGCTGGAGCTGGGCGCGGGCGCGCTCCGGCCCGCCCTCGCGCAATCCGTCGGCGTAGACGACGGCGTTCATCGCGCCGGCGCTGGCGCCGCTGACGCCGATGACGTCGAGCCGCCCGTCCTCGAGAAACGCGTCGAGCACGCCCCAGGTGAAGGCGCCATGCGCGCCCCCGCCCTGCAAGGCCAGAGTGACTTTCTTCTTGGCTGTCATCCCGCCGTCCAGCCGCCGTCTATGGAGATGTTGGAGCCGGTGATCTGCGCCGCCGCGTCCGAGCACAGGAACACGACCAGCGCCGCGATCTGATCGACGGTCACGAACTCCTTGGTCGGCTGCGCCTGCAGCAGCACGTCGTTGATGACCTGCTCGCGGGTGAGGTTGCGGGCCTTCATCGTGTCGGGGATCTGCTTTTCGACCAGCGGCGTCCAGACATAGCCGGGCGAGATGCAATTGGCGGTGACGCCGAAAGTGGCGAGCTCCAGAGCCACCACCTTGTTGAGCCCGGCGATGCCGTGCTTGGCGGCGACATAGGCCGCCTTGAAGGGCGAGGCGACCAGCGAATGCGCCGACGCCGTGTTGACGATGCGGCCCCAGCGACGCTTCTTCATGCCGGGCGTCGCGGCGCGGATCGTGTGGAAAGCCGAGGAGAGATCGATGGCGATGATCTGATTCCACTTCTCGATGGGGAAATCCTCGATCGGCGAGACATATTGTATGCCGGCGTTATTGACGAGAATATCGACCGAGCCGAGCTTTTCCTCGGCATTGTGGATGAGAGCGGCGATCTCTTCCGGCTTGGTCATGTCGGCGCCGTCGTAGATGGCGGCGACGCCGAACTCTTTCTCTATCGCGGCACGCTCCTTCTCGATCTCGGCGGCGTCGCCGAAACCGTTGAGGACGACATTGGCCCCCTCCTTGGCGAGGGCGCGGGCGACGGCGAGGCCGATGCCGCTGGTGGAGCCGGTGACGACGGCGTTGCGTTTGGCGAGAGACATTCGCGCTCCTCTTCGTGAAAACGCGCCGACTAGAGGCGCCGGAAACTATTCGTCTGGACGCAATCTAGCGTCTCGACGTCGACGGAACATGACGCCGCCGCCATGGCGATCGGGCAGACGCGACGCCGCCCCCTCACTGGCTCGCCCAGAGGATGCGGGCGATCCAGCTCACCTCCTCCCGAGGCAGGACGCGGTCCGGATAAGCGGGGTTGAAGGACTTCAGCTCGATCGTGCGTGTCGTCTGTCGCTTCAACTCTTTGGCGAGAACCTCTCCGGCCGTCGTCTTCACCACCACACGGTCGCCGCGACGCACCGGAGCGGCCGGCGAGACGATGACGATGTCGCCGTCGCGATAGAGCGGGGCCATGGAGTCGCCGGAAATCTCGAGCGCATAAGAGTGCTCGTCGGCGTCGGCGAAGACGTCGATCTCGTCCCAGCCCGTGCCGGTGGCGAAACCGGCGTCGTCGAAGAAGCCGCCCACCCCGGCCTGGGCGAGGCCGATGAGCGGCCGCGCGCTGCGCGGCGGCCGCAGCCCCTTGGCGGAGACCAGGGTCATGAACTCGTCGAGGCTCGCCCCCGTCGCCTGCAGAACCTTGGCGATCGATTCGGTCGAGGGCCAGCGCAGACGCCCGTCGGCGGTCTGCCGCTTGGAGCGGTTGAATGTGGTCGGGTCCAGCCCGGCCTTACGGGCGAGGCCGGATGCGGTCAAGCTGTAGCGCTCGCCGAGCGCGTCGAGCGCCGCCCAGATCTGCGCATGCGTCAGGATTTCAGCCATTTGGCGGACCTCATTCCTATAGCTAGGAATAGAACAGTCGCGCCGCCTCCGCAATTCGAGATTTGCCGACCGCCGTCATTGCAGGCGCTGCGCGCCGCGGCCTTTTTTTCCGGCAGAAAACCTCGCATTTTCAGTAAACTCCGGGAATCGGGCGGCAAGGCTCCATTGACCATGGCGGCCGGGCCGCCTATCTTGCAGCGATCGTGACCCAGCAGAACGACAAATCCTGGCAGTATGGACAGACGGCGGCGACGCTGCTCGTCGCCTATCTGCTCGTGCTGCAGGGACTGACCGCAGGTCTCGTCGTCGGCGCACGCGCCGGACAGAACGTCCTCGGCAGCGCGATCTGTCTCACCGCCAAGACGACCGCGGTCGACGAGAACTCCCAAGGGCCGAGCGCCCCCGCCCAAAGGATGGACGCCTGCTGCGTCCAACATTGCACGGGGCTCGACGGCGGCGTCATCGGCCGCTTCGTGGAGCTCGACGCGCCGCGCTCGCCTGTGGCGGGTCGTCTCCTGCCGCTGCGCGAATCCGGCGGCCACAAGCGTCTCGCGCAGCTTCCCGTCGGAGCGCGCGCTCCCCCGTCCCTCGCCGTCTGACTGCAGCCGAAGGCTGCGCTACTGGCGCGTCTCTATGCTCCCGCTTTCGGGGGCGAAAGACGCATTTTCCCAGAAGACAAACGCGAATCCGTGCTCGATCCCGCAGGCGCGCGCAGCGCGACCCAGAATCGATCCGGGACTTCGCTCAGAGGCCGAGACGAGACAATGGCTTATGATGTTTCTCCCCGAGAAGGCCGGCGCGCCGCGCGAACCGCGGCTGCGCCCAGCCAGGACCAATCCAAGACGCCGGCGCGCCGACGGATCGAGGTGCTCGAGACCTATTTCGGCGCCGACGGCCGCCCGGTGAAGCGCAAGAGCATCGGCGCGGCGCGCGTCGCCCGTCACTATGACGAGCGCGGCAACAAGGTCGAGGAGGCCTATTTCAACGCCGACGGCAAGCCGACGCTCCGCAAGGGACTCGGCGTCGCCCGCATCGCCTGGAGCTATGACGAGCGCGGCCGGCAGATCGACGCCTCCTTCTTCGACGTCGCCGGCGAGCCCGTCGACAAGGGCGTCGCCGCGCGCGACCGGATGCTCGCCGACGCCTGAGAGCGAAGCGAGGTCACAATTATCCGCAGGGCGGCCGAACGGCCGCCCTCGGCCTATCGAAGCACAGAACGAGAGCATGCGTGGCCCCTGAGGCGTCGCGACGCTCGCCCTCCCCTGTCATCTCCCAAGATGTGAAACGGTCGCGCCATCTGCCCGTAGCTCGCGCACGCTTCGAGTGGCGCGGCGACGCGCGGAATTCGTTGGCCTTTCATGGCCCGCGCGATCGCGATCCTCGGCGCGCTGGGGCCGCTCTCTCGGCCTCTCAGCAATAGTCTTCGCGTCGACCTCTGCGGTCCGCCTATCGCGCGATGGAAGGCTCCGGCGAAACGCGCCTCCGCGACATGAAATCGAGGGCGCGCCCTCGCGCATGGCTCGAGCCGAGTAAGCGCGCGCGTCAACCGTTCACGAATGCGACCGCGAAACCATCCCAGCCCTTGGAGCCGACCGTCTGAATGGCGGTGGCCGTCACACGCGGCTCCGCGGCCAGAGCGTCGAACAGCGCGCGGGCGCCGATCGCGCCCGGATCGTCGGCCTTGGCGGGATCGACGATCGCCCCATCCCGCACGACATTGTCGACAATGATGAGGCTCCCCGGCCGGGAAAGCTTCAGCGCCCAGGCGAAGTAATTGGCGTTATTGAGCTTGTCGGCGTCGATGAAGGCGAGGTCGAAGGGCCCCGCCGCTTCCGCCGCGAGCTTGGGCAGCGTGTCGAGCGCCGGGCCGACGCGAATGTCGACACGCTCGGCCAACCCGGCGCGGGCGAGATTGGCGGCGGCGACATCGGCGTGTTTCTGCTCGAGCTCGAGCGTCACGAGCCGGCCGCCCTCCGGCAGAGCGCGCGCCAGCCATATGGTGCTGTAGCCGCCGAGCGCGCCCACCTCGAGAATCCGCCGCGCGCCGATCGAGCGCGCGAGCAGATGCAGCAGCTTGCCTTGCGGGGGCGAGACGTCGATCGCCGGCAGGCCGGCGGCGGCGTTGGCGGCGAGCGCGGAGTCGAGCTCCGCATCCTCGCCGATCAGGCGATCCGCAATATAGGCGTCGACCAAATTCCAGGCTTGCGACGACACGGGCCCCTCCTCCGCGAGAGACAGGACGAGGCTCGGCGATCAGACGCCGAGCTTCTTCTGCAGATTGGTCGACGACGTCGTGTATTGGAACAGCAGCTTCTTGTCCGGATAGACGTAGCGATGCGCCTTTTGCGCGGCCAGCGACGCCTCGTGAAAGCCGCACAGAATGAGCTTCAGCTTGCCCGGATAGGTGTTGATGTCGCCGATGGCGAAAATGCCGGGGTGATTGGTCTCGAATTTCTCCGTGTCCACAGGAACGAGATTCTCATGCAGATTGAGACCCCAATCCGCCACCGGGCCGAGCTTCATCGTCAGACCGAAGAAGGGCATGAGGCGATGCGCCGAGACGATCGTATCGGCATTGTCGTTGCCGCGGATCGTCACCGAGGAGAGTTCGCCGTCCGCGCCCTCGATCGCCGTGACCTGGCCGAGGCGGAAGTCGACCCGCTTGGCGGCGATGTGCTCCTGCAGCGCATTGACCGAATGCGGCGCGGCGCGGAACTGGTCGCGGCGATGGACGAGCGTCAGGCTCTTGGCGATGGGCTGCAGATTGAGCGTCCAATCGAGCGCGCTATCGCCGCCGCCGACGATGACGACGTCACGGTCGCGGAAATCCTCCATGCGGCGCACCGCATAGAAGACGGATTTGTTCTCGTACGCGTCGATGCCGGCGATCGGCGGCTTCTTGGGCTGGAAAGAGCCGCCGCCCGCCGCGACGAAAACGACCTTGGTCTTGAATTTCGTGCCGGCGTCGGTCGTCACCTCGAAGGAGGGAGACTCGGGCGTGCCGGTGGGCGTGAGCGTCTCGACCATCTCGTTGAAATGGAAGGTCGGGTTGAAGGGCTTGATCTGCTCGAGCAGATTGTCGGTGAGGCCCTGGCCGGTGACGAGCGGATGGCCGGGAATGTCGTAGATCGGCTTTTCCGGATAGAGCTCGGAGCATTGTCCGCCGGCGCGCGGCAGAATATCGATGACATGGGCCCGAATATCCAGCAGTCCCAATTCGAAAACCGCGAACAGACCGGCCGGGCCGGCCCCGACGATCAGCGCGTCGGTTTCGATTGTCTCACTCATTTTCTTGTCCTTCGCCGCGTCCAAAACGAAATTTGCGAGGGGCGAGGCAGCTTCATCGGACCGAAAATGCGCCGGGGCGCGTGGGGCTATCCCCCGAGGCGCCGCTCGTCTCGATCGTCCATGGCCGCCGCCTTCGAAACGGGCCCTGCCGAGGGCAAGCCCCGGCCGAAGCCCGATCCTTCACCGCTCTGGTCTATAGCATCCGCGCCGTCATGCAAATGTCTTCGGGCGCCGAGCGCCGCCGGTCTCCGATCGGCTGGGCGAGGCCGCGCAGAACCGGCCCGCCGCCGCAAAAAAAAACGCCGCGTCTCCGCGGCGTTCGGGTGGTCCGAAAGAAGCGAGACGCTCAGCCCTGCTGCGAGGGCGTCGTCACCACGAGCCCGTCGAGCTCCGGCCGCACGGTGATCTGGCAGCTGAGGCGCGAATTGGGCTTCACGTCGAAGGCGAAGTCCAGCATGTCCTCTTCCATCTGCGAGGGCTTGCCGGCTTTCTCGACCCAGGCCTCGTCCACATAGACATGGCAGGTGGCGCAGGCGCAGGCGCCGCCGCATTCGGCCGGAATCTCGGGGATATCGTTGCGGCGCGCCGTCTCCATGACGGTGGAGCCAGTTTCGCCCTCGACCGTGCGGGCCTGACCATGCGAATCGACGAAAGTGATCTTCGCCTTGGTCGGAGCGCCGCCGCCGGGCTCGGCGCCATAGCGGTTCGCTTGGTCGTAGAGGCTGGTCTTCACCATGATTCTCTGTCTCTTCCGTTGACGTGTCGGCGCGCCTGCCGCTGGCGCAAAAATCGGCGGGCCGCCGAAGTCCTTCGCCCGAAGCTTCGGCCCGACGCTCGTCCTATCGCGCGATCAGTTATCATCGGCGGAGCGGGCGCGCTAGTCTTTCCTCGAGCCTACGACGGCGCGATGTCGGACGGGACAAAATCACACTTGCGCCGCTGTCCAACGCACGATCTGGCCGACAGTCGCGGTCAACGCCTCGTCCAGCGCCTGCGTCGCCGCCGCGCCAGTGGAATGCAGCGCCGGCGCGCGGCTCGAGAAGACGCGGCCATGGCCGATCGGCGCCCCGCGCGAATCCAGCATTTTGGCGGAAATCTCGACGACCGCCTCGGCGCTCGTCACATCGATCTCGAACCGGCGGATCTCTGTCGCGAGAACGCGATCGGCGACCATTCCCGCGCGCACGACGGAGCCGGTCGCCCGGCCGATGTCGAAGCCCGCGATGAGCCGCGCCTGCACGAGCCGCGGCAGCCGATCCACCCATTGCGCCTCGGCAAGATTGGCCACCTCATTGGGCCCGGTGCGCACGACGATGCGGTCGGAGTCGATGGGCTGCACCGCCTGCGGCTCAGCGACCGCGAGCGTGCCGCGCAAGGGCCGCGCGAGCGTCCGCGCCGCCCCGCCCGGACCGCCGAGATCGAAGCTCTCGCGCTGCGGCGCCCCGCCGCAAGCCGAGAGCGCGATGCAGGCGAGCAAAAGTGCTGAGAGCGACGCTCTCGACGGCGTCATGAACCGATCCTTCTCGCTGACCGCGCGCGACGCCGCGGCGCTTTTTACTGTGATTCCAAGATTACTCGAACGTCGCTGGACATCAAAGAGCGACACTCTTCACCGTCCGCGATATTCCGGCAGAGCGGGGCTCGCGCCGAAGATCACCTGCTGCGGATTCTTCTCGAGCGAGCGAACGGCGCGTTCGACCGTCTCCAACGTCTTGCGCGCGTCGACGGCGAGCTGCTCATATTGCTTGAGCCCGCTCGAGGAGAAATTCTTGAGATTGGCCGAAGCGCCGGCGATGTCGGTCGCTATGCTGTTCAGCTTCTTGGGATCGATCGCCGCGAGCAGCTTGTCGATGCGCGCCGGCAGCGGCTTCATCGAGGCGCTGATCTCGGACATGTCGTGGATGAAGGAGTCGATGCCGCCGGAATTATCGGCCAGCGCCTTGGTGAATTTCTCGGTGTTCTTCAGCGTATCCGAGATCGTCTGCGAATTGGCGTCGAGCAGCTTGCCCAATTTGTCGAGCACGTCGGTCGCGCTCGACGAGAGCTTCTGCACATTCTCCAGAATATTCTGGAACTCGGAGCGCTCCGCCGCGATGATCGGATAGGTCTCGCCCTGCTTGGCGCGCAAATCCTCGGCGCCGGGCGTGCCGCCGGTCAGCGACACATAGGCGACGCCGGTGAAGCCCGTCTGCTCGAGGCGAGCGCGCGTGTTGGTCTTGACCGGCGTCTTGCGGTCTATGCTGACGAGCACGTCGACGCGGCTCGGGTCTTGTTCGGAAATGGCGAGCTGCGTCACCTCGCCGACCTTGAGGCCGTTGAAGCGCACGTCGTTTCCGCGCAGCAGGCCGCTGACCGAGCCGTTGAAGTGCAGCTCGAACGTCTTGTATTGCGCCGTCTGGCTCGCCCCCGAGAACCAGAAGACGAAGCCGAAGGCCGCGAACACCACGGCGACGGCGAAAGCGCCGATGAGCGCGAAATTGGCGCGGGTTTCCATAGGGCTCTACTCTCGTCCTCGCATATCTCTCGATTTGCGCTCGTCGAGCGCTCCGGCGAGGCGCGAGCCGCGCACGCCGTGGAAATAGGCCTTCAGCCAGGGATGATCGAAGGCGAGCATCTCCTCCATCGGCCCGGCGGCGATCACTTTGCCCTCGGCCAGCGCCGCCACGCGGTCGCAGATGGAATAGAGGCTGTCGAGGTCATGTGTGACCATGAAGACGGTCAATCCGAGCGTGTGTTGCAGTGTAGCGATCAACTCGTCGAATTCGGCCGCGCCGATCGGATCGAGCCCGGAGGTCGGCTCGTCGAGGAAGACGAGCTCCGGATCGAGCGCGAGCGCCCGGGCGAGCGCCACGCGCTTGATCATGCCGCCCGATAATTCGGCCGGAAATTTGTCCGCCGCGCTCGCCGACAGTCCGACGAGCTCGAGCTTGAGCATCGCCAGCTCGTCCATCAGCCGCGCCGAGACCTGCCCGCTCTCGCGCATCGGCATTTGAATATTCTGTCGCACGGTCAAGCTCGAGAACAAAGCGCCGTTTTGGAACAGCACGCCCCAGCGCCGTTCGACGCGCCGCCGCTCCGCCGACGACATGCGGTCGCGGTCCTGCCCGAACAGCTCGATGAGGCCGGAGCGCTTTTCGACGAGGCCGAGAATGGTGCGCATCAGCACCGATTTGCCCTGCCCCGAGCCCCCGACGAAGCCTAAGACCTCGCCGCGATAGACGTCGAGATCGAGGCCCCGCATGACCAGCGCCTGGCCGAAGCCGACGAAAAGATCGCGCACGCGGATGACCGTCTCGCGCGCCGCGCTCGGCTCCGGTTTTTCGATCGTTTGCGAGGAGAGATCGGTCATCGCGCGCTAATATTTTACCGAGGCGAAGAAGACGGCGAAGAGGCCGTCGACGACGATGACCATGAAGATCGCCTTCACCACCGAGGCGGTGACGTGCCGCCCGAGCGATTCGGCCGACCCTCTGGTCGCCATGCCCTCCATGGCGGCGACCATGCCGATGATGAGCGCCATGAATGGAGCCTTGATGAGGCCGACGAAGAAAGTGTTGCGGCCGATCGCCGACTGCAGCAGCGAGAGATAGGCGGCCGGGCTGATGCCCTCATAGACCCAGCAGACCAGAAGACCGCCGAACAGCGCCGACATATCGGCGACGAAAGTGAGCAGCGGCAGCGACAGCACCAGCGCCAATATGCGCGGCGTGACCAGCACCTCGATCGGCGAGAGGCCCATCACGCGCAGCGCGTCGACCTCCTCGCGCATCTTCATCGAGCCGAGCTCGGCGGTGATGGCGGAGCCGGAGCGGCCGGCGATCATGATGGAGGTGAGCAGCACGCCGAGCTCGCGCAGCACCAGAATGCCGATGAGATCGACCGCATAGGCGCCGGCGCCGAAGCGGCGCAGCTGGAAAATGCCCTGCTGCGCGACAATGGCGCCGACGAGAAGATTGATGAGCGCGATGATCGGCAGGCTGCGAAAGCCGAAGCTCTCCATATGATAGACGAGCGAGGTGAAGCGGAATCGACCCGCCGCCAGGAAAGCGACGCTCGCGGCGACGACGAATTCGCCGAGAAAGCCGATCCCATTATAGGCGTCCTGCCCCGCCGAGACGACCGAGCGGCCGAGATCGGCGAGAATATCGACGACGAGAAAGCGGCTGCATCGCCCCGGGGCCTCGAGTGGACGAAATTTCGTCTCCTGCAGCAGGACGGAGTGCTCCGGCCGCGCGCCCTCCACCGAGACGGCGACGCCCGCATGGGCGATCTCGTCCAACGCCCGGCCGATGACCCAGGCGCCGGCGGTGTCGAGCCGGGCGACATGCGCGAGATCGACGATGGCGCGAGCGGCGCCGCGAGCGGTCGCAGCCATGCCGGCGGCGTCCCGCTCCAGAGCATGCGAATCGGCGAGCACCCATTCGCCGGCGAGCGCGAAGACGGCGGTCTCTCCCTCTCGTCGCGACGAGAGGCGGGCCGTATGGTCGAGGTCAGTGGCCATGCCTATTTTCGGCCCTGTCGGCCGACGGCTCCCTTTCTCCGCGCCCCGCAGCGTCTTAACTTCCGGCGCAGCCGAAGTCGAGCGCGAGCGTGGCCTCGAGCCGCGGGCGGCTATTTGTTTCAACTGGAAAAATCCGCATGAGCGTCCAACTGACCGTTTCCGTCGAACGCTTCCCCATCGCCGGGCGCTTCGTCATCTCGCGCGGCGCCAAGACGGAGGCCGTCGTCGTCACCGCCCGCCTGCGCGACGGCGCGGCCGAGGGTCGCGGCGAATGCGTGCCCTACGCCCGCTATGGCGAGAGCGTGGAGAGCGTCGTCGATCAGCTGGAGAGCGTGCGCGCTCTGCTGGAGAGCGGCGCGGACCGTGCGGCTCTGGCCGCCCTGCTGCCGCCGGGCGCGGCCCGCAACGCCGCCGATTGCGCGCTCTGGGATTTGGAGGCGAAGCGCACTGGCGTTCCGACCTATCGGCTCGCCGGGCTCGAACGGATGGAGCCGCTCGTCACGGCCTTTACAATTTCCGTTGGGACGCCGCAGGAGATGCGCGAGGCCGCGGCAAAGGCCGCGCATCGCCCCCTATTGAAGGTGAAGCTCGCCGGCGATGGCGACGCCGAGCGCATTGCCGCGGTGCGCGCCGGCGCGCCCAATTCGGCGCTGATCGTGGACGCCAACGAGGCGTGGAGCGAAGAAAGTTTCGCCGCCAATAGCGAGTCCTGCTCCCGCGCCGGGGTGAGGCTGATCGAGCAGCCGCTGCCGGCCGGCGCCGATGAAGCGCTCGCGCGCCTCCCCCGCCCCGTGCCGATCTGCGCCGATGAGAGCGTCCACGACCGCATCGGCCTCGCCGCGCTGGTCGGGCGCTATGACGCGGTGAACATAAAGCTGGACAAGACCGGCGGCCTCACCGAGGCGCTGGCGCTCGCCGCCGACGCAAGGCGGCTCGGCTTCTCGATCATGGCCGGCTGCATGGTCGGCACCTCGCTGGCCATGGCGCCGGCGCTGATCGTGGCGCAAGGGGCGGAATTCGTCGATCTCGACGGGCCGCTGCTGCTGGCGAAGGATCGCGAGCCGGGGCTGCGCTACGAGGGGTCGCTGGTGTTTCCGCCGGAACGGGAGTTGTGGGGGTGAGTGGCGGGCGACATCCCTCGGCTGTTACTTCGACGCGGAGTCCGAAAAACTGGCCCAAATGCGCTTTTCCAAGCGGTAGAGGGCGTGCCGACTCAACGCGTGCCCCACAGGCAAATTCGGATGGTCGAAATCGTCCTTCGATTCGTAATGCATCCCGAGTCGCTCCATGACACGACGCGAGCGCTGATTGCCATGCGCCGTGAATGACACGATCTCCGGCAAGCCCAGGACGCCGAAAGCGTGATCGAGCACCGCTCCCGCCGCCTCGGTCGCATAGCCGTGTCCCCAGTGTCGGCGGGCCAACCGCCACCCGATCTCCATGCAGGGCGTGAAATGCGCAGCAAACGTCGGCTCGGCCAATCCGACGAAGCCGAGAAACGGCGCGACGCCTGGCGCTTCGACCGCCCATAAGCCGAAGCCGCGTTCGGCGAGCTTCGCTCGCGCACGATCGGCGAATGCGTCGCTCTGCGCACGGTCGAGCGGTCGAGGGAAGAACATCATAACACTCGGATCGGCGTTGAGCGCCGCAAAGGGTTCGAGATCGGCGTCGCGCCAGTCACGAAGCCGAAGCCGTTCTGTGATTAAATTCGGCGCTTCCATGATCGCATTCCCGAAACTCACGCCACCTTCGGCGCGAGTCGAGCGATGGAAACGCTCGCCCGCGCCCGCGCCCGCGCGAGGTCATAGGCGATCTGCATTCGCATCCAGGCGTCGGCCGATCCGCCGAAAGCCTGCTCGAGCCGCAGCGCCATTTCCGGCGTGAGCCCGTGGTGTCCGTTGATGAGACGATAGAGCTGCTGCCGCGTCACGCCGAGCCCCTTCGCCGCCTCGGCGACGCTCAGGCCCAGCTCCTCGATATTGTCTCGGATGAGCCCACCGGGATGGGCAGGATTTTTCATCATCGCCCGCGCCTTCATCAGTGATAGTCGACGAAATCGACATCTTCCGCCGCGCCGTCCTGGAAACGGAAAACGATCCGCCAGTTCGCCCGCACCGTCACCGCCCAAAAACCTTTCAGCTCTCCTTTGAGAGCGTGGAGACGGAACGTCGGCTGATCCAAGTCCTCCGCCCGATCCGCAGCATCCAGAAAGGACAGAATACGGCGAATGCGCTCGATCAAATCGGGCGGCAATCTGCTCCCGTCGTCACTCTCGAACAACCGCCGCAATCCCTTGTGCCGAAAGCTCGCGATCATGACGATTTGTAACTTGTAACGCAACAGGTGTCAAACTCGAGCAGGCCTCATCTTCGACCCGATCGCCGAAACATGCTATTGGAAACCGCGTCCGCCCGAGGCGAGCTCCCCATTTCTCCCTTCGAATAAACCCGAGGCTTACCATGCCCACCAAGGCCTATGCGGTCCAATCCGCCACGGCGCCTTTCGCGCCCTTTTCCATCGAGCGCCGCGCGCCGGGACCGAAGGATGTCGCGATCGACATTCTGTTTTGCGGCGTCTGCCATTCCGATCTCCACACGGCGCGCAGCGAATGGCCGGGCACGCGTTACCCCTGCGTGCCGGGCCATGAGATCGTCGGCCGCGTGACCGCCGTCGGCGCAGAGGTGACGAGATTCAAAACCGGCGATCTCGCCGCCGTCGGCTGCATGGTCGACAGCTGCCGCCGCTGCTTCTCCTGCGACGATGGGCTCGAGCAATATTGCGAGCATGGCTTTGTCGCCACCTACAACGGCCCGCTCGACGGCTCCGGCGAGAACACTTTTGGCGGTTATTCGGCGGCCGTCGTCGTCGACGAGCATTTCGTGCTCACGGTTCGCCACTCGGAGGCGCAACTCGCCGCCGTGGCGCCGTTGCTCTGCGCCGGAATCACCACATGGTCGCCGCTCAAACATTGGGGCGTCGGGCCAGGCAAGAAAGTCGGAATCGTCGGCATCGGCGGGCTCGGCCATATGGGCGTGAAGCTCGCCCATGCGCTCGGCGCGCATGTCGTCGCCTTCACCACCTCGCCGTCGAAGCGCGAGGCGGCTCTCGCGCTCGGCGCCGATGAGGTCGTCGTCTCGAAAGACCCGGAGGCCATGGCGGCGCGGGCCAATAGCCTCGATTTCATTCTCGACACGGTCGCTGTCTCCCATGATCTCGACGCCTATGTGAATCTGCTGAAGCGCGACGGCGTGCTGACGCTCGTCGGCGTGCCGGAGACGCCGCATCCCTCGCCTTCGGCGGGCGGGCTCATCTTCAAGCGGCGGCAGATCGCCGGCTCGCTGATCGGCGGCATAAAGGAGACGCAGGAGATGCTCGACTTCTGCGCCGAGAAGGGCATCGTCGCCGATATAGAGACGATCGCCATGCAGGAGATCGAGACGGCCTATGCGCGCATGGTGAAGAGCGATGTGAAATATCGCTTCGTCATCGATATGGCGACGCTGAAAGCCGCGTGAGCCTCGCGAGGGCTCGCCCGCTCAATGGAAATCGAGCAGCGAGCCCTTGTCGATCTTGAACAGATTGGGGTCCGGCGAGCGGCTGCGGTCGACGTTGAAGAGCGACACCAGAGTCTCATAGCCCTGCGGGTCGGAGACCTGCCACTGCTTCAGCGTGAATGTCTTGGAATCGAAGATCAGCTTGATTTTCGACGTGCCGCCGAAGGTCGCCTTGTCCTCGATGGAGATGGAGGCGCCGGCGTCGTCGATGACGACATCGACGAGCTTCACGTCCTTCTCGAGGTCGATCTTCTCATTGAGCAGGAATTTCAGCGGCGTCTGCGAGATGAAATAGAGATCCTGCGTATTGAGCTTGCGATCGCGCACGGCGACCTGCGAGCCGTCGGAGACGACCTCCATCGTCGCCGGCTGCGCATATTCGAAGCGCATGCGCCCGACCTTATGGACATAGAGCTTGCCCTCGGCTCTGCGGCCGTCGCCGCCGATCTGCACGAAATCGGCCGTCATGACGGGAGAGGAGTTGAGGGAGGCCTCGGCGCGCTTGATCGCCTCCTCGCGCGTCAAGGGCGCCTGCGGCTGGGCCGCGACAGCGACGGCGGCCGCGGCTCCGCCCACGGCGGCGGCGCCTATGGCCGCTTTGGCGGCGTCCGGAACCGCGGGAGCGGGCGGCTTGGCGGCGGGAGCGGCGGCTTTGGGGTCGGCCGGCTTGGGGTCGGCAGGCTTGGCCTGCGCGGTTTTGGGATCAGCGGGCTTCGGCTTCGCTTTGGCGTCGGCGACCGGCTTGCCCTTGGCCGCCGGCTTGCCCGCCTGAGCCTTGGCGGCCGGCGGCTTTTTCGTCTGCTCCACGGCCTGAGCGCCGGAGGCGGCGAGAAGGGCGAGGACCAGCGCGGCGGCGAGAGGCGATTTCACAGGATTGGGTGCTCCGGACGATTCGGCGCGGCCGATCGGGGCCGTGCGCCGTCCTCACTAGGACGGCGATATGGCTAATGTTGGATCATATTCGGCGAGATCGATTGCGTCGCCCTGACGTCGACCGTCCGCCTCTCGAGGCGCGTCCCTTCCGTCATCGACAAGCGAAGCAGAAATCCCTCACGCCGCGTCTATATCGAACGCCCCGCGGTCTATCCCGCCGCCCACGAGAATCTCGCGCTTGCCGGCGTGATTGGCCTGGCCCACCACGCCCTCGCGCTCCATCTGCTCCACCAATGACGCGGCCTTGTTGTAGCCGATGGACAGGCGGCGCTGAATGTAGCTCGTCGAGCATTTGCGGTCGCGCAGCACGATCGCCACGGCGCGATCGTAGAGATCGGCGCCCTCCTCCGCATCCATGGAGCCCGGCGCCGCGCTCTCCACGGCCTCGTCGGAGGGCTCCTCCTCCGTGGTGATGGCGTCGAGATATTGCGGCTGACCTTGCGTCTTCAAATGCGCGACGATCTTCTCGACCTCGGTGTCCGAGACGAAGGGCCCATGCACGCGCGAGATGCGGCCGCCGCCGGCCATATAGAGCATGTCGCCCTGGCCCAAGAGCTGCTCGGCACCCTGCTCGCCGAGAATGGTGCGGCTGTCGATCTTCGACGTCACCTGGAAGGAGATGCGCGTCGGGAAATTCGCTTTGATCGTGCCGGTGATGACGTCGACCGAGGGACGCTGCGTCGCCATTATGAGGTGAATGCCGGCTGCGCGCGCCATTTGCGCGAGACGCTGGATCGCGCCCTCTATGTCCTTGCCGGCGACCAGCATCAGATCCGCCATCTCGTCGACGATGACGACGATGAAGGGGATCGGATGCAGTTCCATCTCCTCGCGCTCGAAAATGGCTTCGCCGGTCTCGCGGTCGAAGCCGGTCTGCACCGTGCGGGTGATGACCTCGCCTTTCGCCTGCGCCTCGACGACGCGCTGGTTGAAGCCCTCTATATTGCGCACGCCGAGCTTGGACATTTTCTTGTAGCGGTCCTCCATCTCGCGCACCGCCCATTTGAGGGCCACCACCGCCTTTTTGGGGTCGGTGACGACGGGCGTCAGCAGATGGGGAATGTTGTCGTAGACCGAGAGCTCCAGCATTTTGGGGTCGACCATGATGAGGCGGCATTCTTCCGGCTTCATCCGGTAGAGCAGCGACAGAATCATGGTGTTGATGGCGACGGATTTGCCCGAGCCCGTCGTGCCGGCGACGAGAAGATGCGGCATGCGCGCGAGATCGACGATGACCGGCTCGCCGCCGATCGTCTTGCCGAGCGCAATGGCTAGGCGATGCTTGGTCTTCTCGAAATCCTCGCAGGCGAGCAGCTCGCGCAGGAAGACGGTCTCGCGGCGTTGGTTCGGCAGCTCTATGCCGATGGCGTTGCGGCCGGAGACGACGGCGACGCGCGCCGAGACCGCCGACATCGACCGGGCGATATCGTCGGCGAGGCCGATCACGCGAGACGATTTGATCCCCGGCGCGGGCTCCAGCTCATAGAGCGTGACCACCGGGCCGGGACGCACATTGATGATCTCGCCCTTGACGCCGAAATCCTCGAGCACGCCCTCGAGCAAACGCGCGTTCTGCTCCAGCGCATCCTGCGAGATTTTGGCGGCGGCCGCCTGTTTCTTGGGCTCGCTCAGCAGCAGCAGCGGCGGCAGCTCGTAGCGATGCTGCTCATTGCGGCTCTCGAACAGAGTGGGCTGGCGCTCGCGCATCACGCGCTTGCCCTGCTTCAGCGGCCCGACCGGCTCCATCACGCGCGCCGAGGGCTGCGGCGGCTCGTCGTAATCTTCCTCGCGCGGCGCGGCGGCCGCTGCGGCGGCGCGCGCGGGCGCCGGCGGCGGGACGAAGGAGAAAGCGTCGAAAACCGGCTCGCGGCGGGCGGAGAGCAGCGGCGGCCCCGAGGGCTCATCGAATTCGACCGGCTTGCTGCGGCGCGACAGAAGCGCGGCGAGGCGGCGCGAGACGAGCGTCTTGATCGTCAGACCCGCGTGAATGAGCGCGCCGAGCGACACGATGGCGACGCCCGGCTCGTCGTCCTCGTCTTCGTCGACGCGGCGCTCGACGGGCTCGTCCTCCGGATGGCTCGTCGCGGACGGCTCGAAACCAAAGCCGGCGGCGCCGGTGAGGGCGAGAATGGCGGTCCCGGCGCCGATCAGCGCAACCACGGCCATGGCCGCCGCCGATTCGCCGAAGAAGCGGCGCGGCAACGCCAGCACGGCGTCGCCGAGCACGCCGCCGAGCCCTGTGGGCAGCGGCCAGCGATCGGTGACGGGCAAAAGCGAGACGACCGCCGCCGCCGAAAGCGCGCCGACGATCCACAGGCCGAAGCGCAGCAGTGGCCGATGCAGCGCGCGCTGCGTGACCAGCCGCAGGCCCTGGGCGGCGAGCGGCAGTATCGCCGCGATCGCCGCGAGACCGAGCATCTGCATCAAAATATCGGCGGCGACCGCGCCGCCGGAGCCGAGCAGATTGCGCACCCGCCCAGTGGTCGCATGGTTGAAGGAGGGATCGCGCGCCGACCAGGAGACGAGCGCCAGAGCCGCTGCGACCGACGCCGCGATGAGCGCCGCGCCGGCGAGCTCCGCAGCCCGCCGCGCCGTGAATTCGCGAACCGGCTCGGAGACGTGACGGAATGCGTTGCTGCGCATCATGACGAACGAGCCCACTCGTGCGATCGAAAACAGCGAAAAGCCCCGGATGGGGGCGTCCTCACCTGACGTGACGGCCGAGGGTAGGCAGGCGGGGTTAAGGGGCGATTAACCCTGACGCCGCCTCGGCTCGCCGGCCGGCTCCGACCGCGCGCTCAGATCGGGCCCGACTCGGGCGGGCCATAGCCCATCTCCGGCAAGGCGTAGACCTGATAGCTATAGACGTTGTTCAGTGCTTCCTCCGGCGTCATGCGCCGGTAGTCGTGTTTTCCCGCTTCGCGCGCCGCCCCATTCGGCTTGGGATGCGGCGTGCTGACGTGATCGATCACGCTCCCGGATCGGAAACGGCCGCCACAATAGTGACCCAGCTCGTGGATGATCACCGGGAGGCTGCCGAACCGCTCGTTGGCGACATAGACATATGCGCCCTGCTCGCCGGATTCGATTTCTGCGATGCTGAAAGAATACCCGCCCACATGCGCGTAGGCGAGAGCGTCCTCGCGATAGTGATCCGATAGTTGGAAAAGCGGGAAGCTGCCGGCGATGAATCTGCTCAGGGCGGCGTTCATCCTCTGGTAGACCGTCGACACCGCGTCGATATTCTCTAACGGATAGGCCGACTTGTGGAATTTGAAATGCCAATCCGCCTCGCGTTTCAGCTGCGCGTTGGAGAATAGCGAGCTCGGCAATGCGTAGGAGGACCGCACGACCGAAAGGCGGTGGAGGGCGTTCATCACCCGCGCTCGCGCGACCGGAGCCTGTTTCCGCGCGATCTCCAGCAAATCGGTTCGGCTCCCCCAATTGGCGATGACATTCCTCTTGTCGATCGTCCATTTTCCTGGATCGACGCGTCCATCCGGGCGCCAGCCGTCATGGAATTGCGGATTTGCCGGAAACTGCTTCTTTTGGAAGTCGAGAATGGCGCCTCTCGTCAGCGGCCCGCATATGCCGTCTGTCGCCAGCAGTGACGCGGGACCGCCGTTGATCTTCGGAATCTTATCGAGAAGCTGCTGAATTTTCAGCACGTCCGAATAGGAATTGACGCCGCCGAGGCCGACCGATTCGGAAATTCGAACCTCGTCCGGCTTGCGCGCCGGCGGCGCATCCGCGGAACGATAGTCGATGATTCCGTGCGACTTGCAGATACACCAACGCATTCGCGGCCCCCCGCCCTCGATCGAGACGACTGCTCAAATCCTCCTTTGACCGATCCGACGATCGAAGGAGGACGATCTGAACGATTCGGACCCTCGGGCCACAAAATCCGCGTCGATCGCCGAGCGGCTTTCTCGCCCGCCACAATGCGGGATAATGTGCGCCCACGCACAAGAGGACGCAAGGATTCCGCCCCAAGCCTATCGCGCCGAGCGACAGGCTCGCGCAAGGCGCGCGGCTAGACTGCGTGAAAGGCGCGTCCCGATTCGCCGAGGACCGCCCTCGCATTCTCGAGGAGACCGCGCGTGAAGGCCGTAATATTCGCAGGCGGTCTCGGCACGCGCCTCAGCGAGGAGACCGACAATCGCCCCAAGCCCATGATCGAGATCGGCGGCAAGCCGATCCTGTGGCACATAATGAAAATATACTCGCAGCACGGGGTCAATGAGTTCATCGTCTGCCTCGGCTATAGAGGCTATTTCATCAAGGACTATTTCACCAACTACTTCCTGCATATGAGCGACGTCACCTTCGATCTCGCCGAGAACAAGACGATCGTCCATAATAAAATGGCCGAGCCTTGGCGGATCACGCTGGTCGACACCGGCATAGAGACGATGACCGGCGGGCGCCTCAAGCGCATCGCGGATTATCTCCCCGATAACGAGCCCTTCTGCCTGACCTATGGCGATGGCGTCGCCGATATCGATATCGCTGGCGAGATCGATTATCACCGCGCCCATGGCCGGCTCGCGACCATGACCGTGGTGCGTCCGCCCGGCCGCTTCGGCGCCGTCACAATGGATGGCGACGACATTCTCTCTTTCGATGAAAAGCCGCGCGGCGATGGCGGCTGGATCAATGGCGGCTTCTTCGTGATGTGGAAGAAGGCGCTCGATTATATCGACGGCGATTTGACCGCGCTCGAGCAGCAGCCGCTGACCCGCATCGCCGCCGATGGGCAGCTGCGCGCCTTTCGCCATGACGGTTTCTGGCAATGCATGGATACGCTGCGCGACAAGCGTTTCCTCGAGCAATTGTGGAACGGCGGCGAGGCGCCCTGGAAGGTCTGGGCGTGAACGCCTCCTTCTGGGCCGGCAAGCGCGTCCTCGTCACTGGACACACCGGCTTCAAGGGCGGCTGGCTCTCCTTATGGCTCATGCGGCTCGGCGCGAATGTGGCGGGCTATGCGCTGGCGCCGCCGACCGAGCCCAGCCTCTTCGCGCTGGCGCGCCTCGACCAGAAGACGACCAGCGTCATCGGCGACATTCGCGACGCCGAACGGCTGGCGCGCGCGGTGCGAGAGCTCGAGCCGCAGATCGTCTTTCACCTCGCAGCGCAGCCGCTCGTTCGCTACTCCTACGCCAATCCGATCGAGACCTTCGAGGTCAATGCCCTCGGCACGGCGCATCTGCTCGAGGCGCTGCGCGGCGCGCCTTCGGCGCGCGCCATCGTCATCGTCACCAGCGACAAATGCTATGAGAATCGCGAATGGCCCTGGGCCTATCGCGAGAATGAGGCGATGGGCGGCTTCGACCCCTATAGCGCCAGCAAAGGCTGCGCGGAGCTCGTCGCCGCCTCCTTCCGCAATTCCTATTTCGCGACGATCGAGCATCCCTCGCGCGGAGCGGCGCTGGCCACGGGCCGCGCCGGAAATGTCATCGGCGGCGGCGATTGGGCGGCGGATCGGCTCGTGCCCGATATTTTGCGTGCGCTGGAGCGCGGCGAGACGGCCGCCATACGCTTTCCGCGGGCGGTGCGTCCCTGGCAGCATGTGCTCGAGCCGCTCGCCGGCTATCTGACGCTCGCCGAGCGTCTGTGGAGCGATGGCGCGCCCTTCGCGGAAGCCTGGAATTTCGGTCCAGATCCCTCCGGCGAGCGCACGGTGGGAGAGATCGCCGACGCGCTCTGCCGCGCCTATGGCGAGGGCGGCGGCTGGACCAAGAGCGGCGGCGACGAGCCGCATGAGGCGCATTTGCTGAAGCTCGATTCCGCCAAGGCGCGCAGCCGGCTCGGCTGGCGCCCGCAATGGTCGATCTTCGAGGCGCTGGAGGCGATCGTCGATTGGGAATCGCGCCGCCGCCGCGGCGAGGATGCGGCGACCACATCGCTCGCCCAGATCGACGCCTATGAGAGACGCATGGACGCCGCGCAAAGCGGCGCGAGCACGCCCGGAGCAACGCCATGACCCCGCCCGCCGCAGCAGCCCTGCAAGCCCCCGCCAAAACGGCGGACGAGAAGGAGGCGCTGCGCGAGCAGATTTTGGCGCTCGTCGGCCGCTATGCCGAGATCGCCCATGCGACGCCGGAGTTTCGCCCCGGCACCTCCGCCGTGCCCGTGTCCGGCAAGGTCTATGGCGCAAGCGAGATGCAGACGCTCGTCGACTCGGCGCTCGATTTCTGGCTCACCACCGGGCGCTTCAATGCGGCCTTCGAGAAGGCTCTGGAGGAGTTCATCGGCGTCAGACATGCGCTGACCGCCAATTCCGGCTCCTCGGCCAATCTTCTGGCGCTCACCGCGCTGACCTCGCCGCTGCTGAAGGAGCGCGCGCTTCAGCCCGGCGACGAGATCATCACCGTCGCCGCCGGCTTTCCGACGACGCTCAATCCCATTTTGCAGAATGGGATGACGCCGGTGTTCGTCGATGTCGACATTCCGACCTACAATATCCGCGCCGATCTCATAGAGGCGGCGATCTCGCCGCGCACGCGCGCCATAATGATCGCCCATACGCTCGGCAATCCTTTCGATCTCGCCGAGGTGACGCGCATCGCCGAAAAATACGATCTGTGGCTGGTCGAGGATTGCTGCGACGCGCTCGGCTCGCTCTATGACGGGCGCCAGGTCGGCACATTCGGCGACATAGGCACGCTGAGCTTCTATCCCGCGCATCACATCACAATGGGCGAAGGCGGCGCGGTGTTCACCTCGCGCTCCGTGCTGCGCCGCAGCGTCGAATCTTTTCGGGACTGGGGCCGAGATTGCTGGTGCGCGCCGGGCAAGGACGACACTTGCAAGAAGCGCTACGAATGGCAATCGGGCGATCTGCCCTTCGGCTATGATCACAAATATGTCTATCAGCATCTCGGCTATAATCTGAAGATCACCGATATGCAGGCCGCCGTGGCGCTGGCGCAGATGGAGCGGCTGCCGGGCTTCATCGCGGCGCGCAAGCGCAATTTCGCGTCGCTGACAGACGCGCTGCGTCGATACGAAAATATATTCATCCTGCCCGAGGCGACGCCGCGCAGCGATCCGTCCTGGTTCGGCTTCGCGCTGACCTTGCGCGAGGAGGCCCCCTTCGAGCGCGAGGCTCTGCTGCGTCATCTCGCCGAGCGCCGCATCGGATCGCGGCTGCTGTTCGGCGGCAATCTGCTGCGCCAGCCCTATATGAAAGACCGCCCACATCGCGTCGCCGGCGCGCTCGCCGCCACCGACGTCGTCATGCGTCGCACCTTCTGGGTCGGCGTCTATCCAGGACTGACGGACGATCATATCGCCTATATCGCCGACGCGATCGGCGAATTCATCGCCGACTCCGAGCGCTGGCGCGCAGCCTGAGGCGCTCGCCTCGCTCAGCGGCGCGGCAAAGGCTTTTTTATCCGACGACGACGCAAAGCGAGAAGGCGCCCGCTTCTTCGAGGCTTGTCGCATCGGCGACGTGTTTCGTCTGTAGGCTTCTGTATGTAACAAAACACGTATTAGTTGTATACGAGCGGCGTCAATGCTATATCTCATCGCCATGCAGCGGATCTTCGGCCGATTGTTCGCGAGTCGCCACGTGTCGAAAAGCGTCGCGGCCCTGCTCTGCGTCATCGTCCTTCAATCACCGCTTTTTCTACGCATCCAAACATTCGTCGAGACTGGCCTCTCCCTCCCGCCGATCTGCGCTTCGACCGCGATGGGCGGAGCGGCCGACGATCCGCTTCACAAGCGAACTTGCCGCACTCTCGAATGTTGCGCGCTCGGCTGCGCCGCGCATGACGCCGCATGTCTCGAGGCCGCATTCGCTCGCGCCTTTCCCTACCCATGGTCGATGCGCTCGTCTTCGCGCTGGCCGCGCGAATCGACGGCTCGCCTCCTCGTCGCGAGCGTCGTATTCGGGGCGCGCGGCCCGCCCGCGCGCCTCTGATCTCGTTTCGAAAACCTTCCTCTATTTCAATCTGTGAGCCGCAGCGGCTCGCGCGAGCGTGGCGTCTCCCGACGTCGTGACGCGCGCCGCCTGTCGCACGGCCGAGGATTTGTCGCGCGCGACTTCGCCTTTCGCGC
Organism: Methylosinus sp. H3A; assembly: GCF_015709455.1. Classification (NCBI taxonomy): domain Bacteria; kingdom Pseudomonadati; phylum Pseudomonadota; class Alphaproteobacteria; order Hyphomicrobiales; family Methylocystaceae; genus Methylosinus; species Methylosinus sp. H3A. Next base: position 2,624,592 of record NZ_JADNQW010000005.1, on the reverse strand, counting down.
GCAACGCGGAACTTCGCCTTTTTTCAGAAACGACGGGAGCTCGATGGAGCTCCGCCCTCGACGAAGGGGATTTTCAATGCAGAAACCCGAGCCTCGAATTGGAGCCGCCGCTATCCTTTCTCGCGTCGAGACGAGGGAGAGCGCGCGATGAGCTCGTCCGAGAAAGTCCTCGACAAATTGTACCAAGACTACGCGCCGGCTCTGCGCCGCTTCGCGCGCCGGCGCGTCGGAGCGCAAGAGTCCGAAGACATTGTGCAGGACATCTATCTCCATGCGTTGCAGCGCGTCGACGTCACGAAGCTCGAGAGCCCCCGCGCCTATCTCTTTCGCATCGCCGCCAATCTCTCGGTCGACGCGATACGCCGCGATCGCATCCGTTCGCGCTATGTCGAAGAGGCTGCGCGCGCTGCCGATCAAGCGGAGCGATCCAATTCCGGCGACACGATCGCGATGCTGATGGAGCTGCAAAAGCTGTGCGCGTCGCTCGAGCGCTTGCCGCCGCTCTTACGTGAGATATTTCTTCTCAAACGCCTCGAGCATCTGACGAGCGCCGAAATCGCCACACGCGTCGGCATATCCGTGCGGACCGTCGAACGTCTTCTCGCCAGGGCGAATGACGAGATAAGGCGCGATTTCCGACTCTGAAGCGAGAAGCGGGCCGGCGGCGCATAACGCGATCCGCCGTCGGCGGACTATCTCCTCGACGCTCGGCCGCCGATCGTCGTCTGTCAAACGCTCGACATGCCGCCATCCACCAGGAGATCGACACCGGCCACATAGCCGTTGGTCGCGAGAAACAACACCGCCTGCGCGACTTCTTCCGGTCTGCCGATGCGCCCCAATGGCGTGCGCGTCTTCAAATAGTCGCGAAGCTCGACGACCTCGCTTTCCGTAAGACCGAGCTTGCCATAGATCGGCGTCTCCGTCGCGCCGGGACTGACCACATTGACGCGTATCCCACGCGGCGAGAGCTCCTTCGTCCAGCTGCGCGCGAAGGAGCGCACAGCGGCCTTGCCGGCGGAATAGACGCCGAAGGCCGGAGTTCCCTCGACGCTGGCGTTGGACGAATCGAGAATGATCGCTCCGCCCGCAGCCATGAGGGGCAGCGCCTTCTGCACGGTGAACAACAGGCCTTTCACATTTATGTCGAACAGGCGATCGAAATGCTCCTCCGAAATCGCGCCCAGCGGCGCGAATTCCGCGATCGCCGCATTGGCGAACAAAATGTCGATGCGTCCGAACGCTCGTCCGATTTCGGCGTAGAGCGCGTCGAGATCGGCGAGCTTCGACACATCGCCGCAAACGCCATGCGCCTTCGCGCCGATCCGCGCGACGGCGGCGTCGAGATCGGACCGGCGCCGCCCGGTGATGACGACATCGGCCCCGCGCTCCACGAAGAGCGCCGCGGTCGCGAGCCCTATGCCGCTCGCGCCGCCGGTCACGACGGCTATTTTTCCGTCGAGTTCCGCCATTGACGCGCCCTCCGCTCGTCGATCAGACGGCCACGAGGCCGCCGTCGACATAAAGATCGACGCCGGCGACATAGCTGCTCGCGTCGGAGGCCAGGAACAAGACGGCCTCCGCGACCTCCTCCGGCGCGCCGAAGCGGCCGAGCGGCACGTTGGTCTTCAATTGCTCCGCCAATTCGTCGTGCTGTTGCGTGGAGAGGCCCATTGTGTCGAAGATCGGCGTGTCGATCGGGCCGGGACTCACCACATTCACGCGAATATTGCGGCCCTTCAGCTCGCTCGTCCAAGTGCGGGCGAAGGAGCGGACCGCCGCTTTCGTCGCCGAATAGACGCCGAAGCCGGGCGTACCCACCGTATTGGCGATGGAGGAGTTGAGCACGATCGCGCCGCCGTCCGAGAAAAGCGGCAGCGCCTTCTGCACGGTGAACAAAAGTCCTTTGACGTTGATGCCGAAGAGCTGGTCGAACAGCGCCTCGTCCACGCCCTCGATCGGGGCCAGGCGGACGACCCCGGCATTGGCGAAGAGAATGTCGATGCGGCCGAAACGCTCCTTCACCTCGGCGAAAAGCCGGTCGAGGTCCGCGAGAGCAGAGACATCTCCCTGCACGCCGATAGCGCCGGCGCCGATGCGGGCGACCGCGGCGTCGAGCTCCGCTCTACGGCGGCCGGTCAGCACGACCTGCGCCCCCTCCTTCACGAAAAGCTCGGCCGTAGCGAGGCCTATCCCGCTGTTGCCGCCGGTGACGACCGCGATTTTTCCTGAAAGCCGACCCATGCTCGCGCTCCTTTCGCGCTAAATTCCATAGTTCAGGAATACTGAACTAATGCGCGAATGTCAATTCATGCTAGTCTGGCGCATGAGGAAGCTTCATCACCCGAGGCTCGAGGAGATCACCGTCGAGGGGATTCTCTACGCATTGGCGGACCCCGTGCGGGTGCAGATTTTCACGCGGCTCGCGGCGTCGGAATGCGCGAAGAACTGCTCCACCTTCCTGAATATTCAGGACGCGCCGCTGGCCAAATCGACGCTCTCGCAGCATTTCCGCATCCTGCGCGAGGCGGGCCTCGTCCGCAGCGAGCGGCGCGGCGTCGAGCTCATCAATTCGACGCGCTGCGCGGAGCTCGCGGAGCGATTCGGCCCGATGGTGCAATCGATCGTCTCCGCCTATGAACGGCAGAAGATCGAGGCGGCCGAGCTCGCCGCGACAAAGAGCGAGTGCGATCCGCCGGGCGCCGAGCCCTCCGAGACGCGATGAGCCGTCGGATCGCGGCGCCCGACGCCCGATTGACAATGAACCGGCGCCCGTTTAGGGCTATCCCGCTTCATCGCGGCGGTTTCGCCGCGATTTTCTTTTTGCGCCGGCGATAATCCGTCGCAAGGAGCGAAGCGCAAAACCGGTCAACTGCAAAAAAGCCGGCCGGCGGTCTCCGCCAGAGCCGGGACGAACACAGGAAAACAAGATGTTCGCAGTCATCAAGACCGGCGGGAAGCAATATAGCGTCACCGCCGGAGACACGATAACCGTCATGGCCCTCGAGGGCGCGGCGGGCGACAAGATCACCTTCGACGAGGTGCTGTTCGTCGGCGCCGAGGGTTCGGCCAAGATCGGCGCGCCGCTCGTCGCGGGCGCCAGCGTCACCGGCGAGATCGCCGAGCAGGCGCGCAGCCCCAAGACGCTCGCCTTCAAGAAGCGCCGCCGCCAGAACTCCAAACGCAAGCGCGGCCATCGTCAGGATCTGACGATCGTGCGAATCACCGGCATAGAGGCCGGCGCCTGAGCCTCGCGGGGCGTGGCGAAACGCCGCTGATGGGCGTATAGAGAGAGAATATGCGCGCCGCGAGAACGGCGCGCGCGACAATTCAGCGGCCGCCGAGCGCGGCCCCGAGCGGCGGGCGAGCCGGCTCGGCATGAGATTCGGGAGCGAGAACAATGGCTCACAAGAAAGCGGGCGGCTCGTCGCGCAACGGTCGCGACTCCGACGGTCGCCGTCTCGGCGTGAAGAAATTCGGCGGCGAGGCCGTGATCAGCGGCAATATCATCGTGCGCCAACGCGGCACGAAATGGCATCCCGGCCGCAATGTCGGCATCGGCAAGGACCATACGCTCTTCGCCCTCGTCGACGGCGTCGTTCTGTTCAAATCGAGCGGCGGCCGCGCCTCGGTAGCGGTCGTGCCTCCGGTGGCTGCAGCCGCCGAATAGGCGGAGGATCTGAGACCCTCCGCCGGTGTTTCGATCCCCCGGCGGATTTGGTCTCAGCGGTCGCGATAAGGCGACGCTCCAGGCGCAAAATCCGGAAAAAGGCCTCAAAGGGTCGATAGGGGAAGCGGAACGCCGCTTCCCCTTCGTCTTTTTTCGGCCTCTTTTCGCACACGGCCGCCATGGAGCCTCGGATGTTTCCGGAAATTGCCCGCGACGACATTTTCAGATTGGAGACCTCGAGACTGTGGCTGCGCTGGCCGCGCGCCGCCGACCAGGGCTCCATCTGCCGTCTGGCCGGCGATCCGGAGGTCGCCCTGCGGACCGCGCGCATTCCGCACCCATATGAGGCTTATCACGCCGAGGCCTACATCCTCGCCGTCCGCGCCGAGAACGCCAGCGGCGAGGGCCTCACCCTCGCCTTGACGCAGAAGCGCCAGGCCGACGAGGCGATCGGCGTGATCGGCGTGCATGGCTCGAATTCGCGCGGGGCCGGCATGATCGGCTTCTGGCTGGGGCGGCCATATTGGGGACGCGGACTGATGAGCGAAGCGGCGACCGCCTTCATCGATGTGGTCTTCGGCATGACGGGCCTCGAACGAATCGTCTCCTCCGCCATGCCCACCAACGCCGCCTCGCTGCGCGTCCACGAGAAGCTCGGCTTCACCCGCACGGGACAGGGGAAATTCCCGGCTCCGGCGCGGGGCGGCGAGGTCGATGTGGAGCTCTTCGACCTGAGGCGCGGCGCCATTCCGACGAACTTCGGCGCGCGGCGTCCGAAGCTGCAATCGACATGAGTTCGAAAAAGCCATGAAATTCCTCGATCAGGCGAAAATCTACGTGCGTTCGGGCGACGGGGGAGCCGGCTGCGTCTCCTTCCGTCGCGAGAAATTCATCGAATTCGGCGGGCCGGACGGCGGCGACGGCGGCCGCGGCGGCGATGTGACGGCAATCTGCGTCGACGGGCTCAACACGCTCATCGACTATCGCTATCAGCAGCATTTCAAGGCCAAGACCGGCGTGCATGGCATGGGCAAGAACCGCCATGGCGCCAAGGGCGCGGATGCGGTGCTGAAAGTGCCCGCCGGCACGCAGATTCTCGAGGAGGACGGCGAGACGCTGATCGCCGATCTGACCGAGGTGGGGCAGACCGCGATCATCGCCCGCGGCGGCAATGGCGGCTTCGGCAATCTGCATTTCACCACCTCGACCAATCGCGCTCCGCGGCGCGCCAATCCCGGCCAGGAAGGAATCGAGCGCACGCTCATCCTGCGGCTGAAGCTGATCGCCGACGCCGGGCTGATCGGCCTGCCCAACGCCGGCAAATCGACCTTTCTGGCCAGCGTCAGCGCCGCCAAGCCGAAGATCGCCGACTATCCCTTCACGACGCTGCATCCAGGGCTCGGCGTCGTGCGTGTGGACGAGCGCGAATTCGTCCTCGCCGACATACCTGGCCTCATCGAGGGCGCGCATGAGGGGCATGGTCTGGGCGATCGCTTCCTGGGCCATGTGGAGCGCTGCCGGGCGCTGCTGCATCTCGTCGACGCGACGGGCGAGCATGCGGGGCGGGACTACAAGGTCGTGCGGCGCGAGCTCGCCGCCTATGGCGCGGAGCTCGACGAGAAGCGCGAGATCGTGGCGCTGTCGAAAATCGACGCGGCCGACCCCGAGCATCTGAAGAAGCAGAAGGAGCGGCTGAAACGTGCGATGGCCTCCGCCGGCCCTGCGGGGGCCTCTGAGCGCCCTGCCCTGCTGCTCTTGTCCTCCGCCACGAGCGAGGGCGTGACGACGGCCCTGCGCGCCCTGGCTGCGGCCAAGGAGACGGCGACGCGCGACGAAGCGGCCGCGGCCGAGCCCGCGCCGGAGTGGCGCCCCTGAGGGCGCCGACAGAAATATGACGAATTTTTCTTTTCTGAGCTGGACATGAGCGATCTCATTGGGTATTTGCACGCCTCGTTCCGCTCATTCGGCGCCAGCCGAAACGACGGACGGGCGCATAGCTCAGTTGGTAGAGCAGCTGACTCTTAATCAGCGGGTCCAAGGTTCGAGCCCTTGTGCGCCCACCACTATTTAAGACGATAAAACCACCGCCTTGCACGAGCGCAGAGCGTTGGATGTAGGCGCGAGCGCCATCCGAGGTTTCATCCTCGGGGCGAGGCCCCGAAGGCCGAAATCGATCCGCAGTTGCGGACGCACGCCGCCCCGCGAGCCCTCTCGAATCATCGTGACCGAGCAGAGCTCGCCGTGAATCAGCGCGGCGCCCGGAGACGCCAGCGAACTCTCCTGCACGGCCGCGCCAGAAGTCGCGAGCCCCATGCCGCGACGCGCAGGATGCGTGCGCGCACACCATCTCGACGACGATCCGTCACGCGTTCTCATAGTCACGGGCTGCGTTCATCCGGAGGACGCAGGAGAGCGCCAAAGCGTCAGCAAAAAAGCATCGGCGACACGACCACCATGACGACAAGGACGGCAAGGACGGCAAGACTCTCGAAGACGCGCCGACGAACCATTGGTGAGCCCTCCTCACCGCGACAATCAGCATTCTTTCGCGGAGCTACTCGATATTGTTTCTAAACGTCGGATATATGTTGTGCATATATATGACTATCGCGTGAGAAAATTCCGTTTGTTCCAGCGCCCGCGGCGCAGCGCAGCTCAGTTCCGTTGCATTCCCTTCGCTTTCGTCGCGCCCACCCAAAGCCTGGGCGCCTGCTCAATATTTCGGCTGTATGCGCTGTTTATATAATTGAAATATATAATGAGTCGGCTTCAGATAGCGCGGATCGTCCGTCAGGCGACGCGCCCCTCGGCCTTGGTGAACCACATCCCCGATCGTTCGGTCGGCCTGGCGCCGACGGCCTCTGAAAATGACGGACGGAAATCGCGGAGCGACCGATTCTCACGACCGGATCGCCGATAAAAAGTGAGCGAATGAAATGGACCAGAGTGCCGGCGGATCGATCGAACGCCCGCGAAAACACGATCGACGCGCAATGCGTCTACTCCGTTCGCAGACCAACCGCCGACTCCGCGCGATCGGCATTTCGGCCGCCGGCGTAAGTCTCGCCGCGCTTTCGATATCGGCGGTCCGAGCGCAGGACATGCCGAGCGAGCTCCCGACGGTCGACATCGCCGCCGCAGGAAGCGCGCCGATCAATTCGGCGAGCGTCGAAGGCGGTTATCGCGTCGAGAAGGCCTATGTCGGTCCATTCGGCGACAAGGCTTTGGTCGATACGCCGTTTTCGATCGCCGTTGTTCCGCTCGATCTCGTGAAGAACCAGCAATTGCTCAGCCTGCGCGAAGCCTTTCGACTCGTTCCGTCCGTCCAAGGCGAAAACATTCGGCCGCAGACGCGCGGCATGCAGGCGGGCGTGGTTCAGAACACGCGCATAGACGGGCTGAATATCGCGGCGACGACCGACTATCCATTGGAGCAATTCGAGCGCATCGAAGTGCTGAACGGCTTGTCGAGCGCGCTCTATGGCCCTTCCAATCCGGCAGGCGCATTCGACTACGTGCTCAAGCGGCCGACGGAATCGCCGTTGCGCGAAGTCACTTTTTCCTATCTGACGCAAAGCGCCTGGTTCGGCCACGCCGATCTCGGCGGCTTTCTCGACCCGGAACGCCGCTTCGGCTACCGGCTGAATTTGCTCGAGCAGAATGGCGAGACCTATGTCGACGGCAGCCAATCGAAGCGCCAGCTGGCGAGTCTCGCCTTCGACATTCATGCGACGCCGAACACTGTGCTCGAGACCAATGCGAGCTTCTACAATTTCACGACCAAAAATCTGCCGGGCACATTCACGCTCGGCCGCAACGCCACGATTTTTCCTGCGGCCCCCGATCCTACTCGTCCGGGCTATGGCCAGACCTTCGGAGGCGACGACAATCAGACGGCGATCTTCAGCGGCAAGCTGCGTCACGATTTCAATCAGGATTGGCGTCTGACATTGGGCCTCTTGCGTCAAAGCAACGATCGCGCCTCGACTGTTCCGACCAATACGCTGACCGATAATTTTGGAAACTATACGACGACCGCTGCGACGACCACATTCTCCTTGGACACTGTGCTCAGCAATCAGGCCGCCATCAACGGACGCTTCTACACGGGCTCTGTCTCCCATGATGTCGTCATCGCCAATAATGGCTTTCTCTGGGATCGCTATCGCCCCTATGTGCTCGGCGCGGTCACGCTCGGCGGCGCCAATCTCGCCAATCCGGCTTTGTTTGCCGCCCGCTCCTTTCCCGATTTCAAGAATCGCTTTCTTTCGGTCGAAACCTTTCAGCAATCGCTCACCATCGGCGACGCCATCGGCTTCGGCGAACATTGGGGCGCGCAATTCGCTCTCTCACAGAGCTGGATCAATGCGCGGAACGTGAACAGCGCCGGCGTGACGACCAGCACTTTTGACACGAGCGGACTGAGCCCGACGGCGAGCTTGCTGTTCAAGCCGATGCGAAATCAGACCGCCTATCTGACCTATTCGGAAAACCTCCAGCAGGGCGACACCGCGCCGAACGGCGTCGCCAACGCCGGGGCTGTCCTCGCTCCCTTCCGCGCCAGGCAATGGGAGCTCGGCTACAAGATCGATCTCGACCGCATCGATCTGCGAGCGGCGCTGTTTCAGATCGAGCGGCCCTACGCCTATACGGTCAACAACGTCTATGGCGTCAACGGCCGGCAGATCAATCGCGGCGTCGAGCTGACGGCGTCGGGAAAGGCGACCGACGACCTCACCGTCTTCGCCGGCCTGTCGCTGCTCGATCCGAGGCTCTACGACACCGGATCGGCGCTGACGAACGACAAGCAGATCCTCGGCCTGTCGCATGTCGTGTTCAACATTCTGATGGATTATCAGATCCCATTCGCGCCCGGGCTCGCCGCCAACGCCAATATCAATTTCGCCAGCGGGAGACCCGGCAATTACGCGAATACGACCTTCGTCGACGGCTACACGGTCGCCGATCTCGGACTGCGTTATCGCACGCGACTGCTAGACCGCGCGGTGACATGGCGTCTCAACGTCTACAATGTCGCAAATGCGCATTATTGGGCCAATGTCGCGCCGACCGGGCAAAATGGCTACAACAGCACGGATTTCGGCACAGGCACGCTCGGCGCGCCGCGCACGCTGCGTCTTTCCATGCAGATGGAGCTCTGATCATGTCGATCTCACCTATCCGACGTGTCCTCGCGCTGTCGCTCGTTCTTTGGCCGCTCGGACCATGCCGGGCGCAGGAGGCTCCCGACAAGACGCCTCTTCACATTCATGCGGCAGGCAGTCTCGGCGGCGCCCTCCGAGCCATCGCCGCCCGCTACCAACTGGAGACGGGCGAGAAGATCGCCCTGGCTTTCGGCCCGTCGGGCCTGCTGCGCGAGGCCATAGAAAAGGGCAATGAGGCCGATCTCTTTCTCTCCGCGAACCGGCAGCATCCAGAGCGGCTCGCCGCGGAGGGAAAAGCGGCGCCGCCGGTCATTTTCATCCGCAATGCGCTTTGCGCCGCGGCGCGCGCCGATCACCCGCCGACCACGGACACGCTTCTCGACCATATGCTCGATCCGGCGACGAAAATCGGCACATCGACTCCCAAGGCGGACCCCGGCGGGGATTACGCCATGGAACTGTTCGCCAGGGCCGAGCGCGCGCATAGCGGCGCAGAACGACTGCTCCGCGAGAAGTCGCGCGCCCTCGTCGGCGGAGCTCCTCCGGAGCCCTCGCCCACGCAGACCGGACAGAGCGGCGCCGGGCCGGTCAAGAAATTTCTGCTCGATGGGACGGTGGACCTCTTCATCGGCTATTGTAGCCGGCGGGAGACGCGTCCAGACCCCGATCTCGTCAGCGTGCGCATGCCGGACGCGCTCGCCGTGCGCGCCGATTACGCCATGGCGCTGCTGCGCGACAAATCGCCGGAACGACAGGCCGCAGCAGCCCGCTTCGCTCTATATTTGATGACGCCGCGAACGCAGGCGATCTTCGCCGATTACAATTTCATTCCCATCGCCGCCTCGTCAGAGCCATGAAAACGAGAGCGGCCGCTGGAAGCTTATGGGAGTCGAGGCCGCTTGAGGGTCGACGATTGCGAGAATTCGCGCCGACGCCCCGCGCGTGTCATCGTCCGGTCATGGCGGAACGCTAATCGGGATGCAGAGCAACCGGCGGCCGAGCGCCGCCGAGGGCTCTAACGCCGGGCCGGAGGTACGTCCGGCGTTTTTCTTTTGTGGGGACTGCTCAACGCCTGACCGCGGTCAGCAGCGTGTCCACCCCTTCCCGATATTCGACGCGAATATCGACGAAGCCGATCGCCGCCATGCGCTCCAGCGCCGGCGTCAGATACATCACATGCTCCGGCGATTCGTCGCTGAAGAGATGCGCGACCCAATCCTCGAGCAGATCATAGCGGCCGATCGCCCCGAGCTTTGCGAACCAGCTCCGCACCTCCGCCTGAGTCGCGGAAAGATGCGCGGCGCGGTCGTCCAGCGCATAGCGGTCGCCATTGACGAACAGCCCGCCCGGCTTCAGCACGCGGAAAATCTCGCCGAGAAAGTCCCGACGATAATCGTCGAGAAAATTGTGAACCGCGTAATTGGAGGAGACGACGTCGAGGCTGGCGTCGGGAAGGCCGCGCAGAAAGCCGAGCGCGTCCGCCTCGACGAAATCGACGCGGCCGGCGGCGACCCAATCGGAAAGATGGGACCGCGCCTGATCCAGCATTTTTGCGGCGCTGTCGATGGCGGTGACATGGAGATCGTCGCGCCCGGCGACGAGCGGCAGCGTGCTCACGCCCGTGCCGCAGCCGATCTCCAGAACCTCGAGCATCTCGCCCTCGCGCCAATGCGCGACGCGCTCCGCCACGCGGCGGGCGAGCAGCGCCGCATTGGGGCAGATCAGCTCCAGCATGCGATATTCCGCGCCGATCGGTCCGGTGAAGAGATTTTCATCGATGCGCTGCGACATGAGCGATCACCCGAAATTCGCGAGACCCGGAAAGGTCTCGAGCAGCCAGAAGGAGAAGCTCTGCATCCCGCCGGTGAGAAAAGCGAGGCCCGTCAGCACGAGCAGCGCGCCGACGACCCTCTCGACCTTGCCGAAATGCTTCTTGAACTTCTGCATGAAGCCCATGAAGGGCCCCATCGCCGCCGCCGCGGCGAGGAAGGGAAGACCGAGGCCCGCCGAATAGACGCCGAGCAGGACCGCGCCACGGCCGACCGTCTCCTGCGAGCCGGCGACGGCGAGAATGGCGGCGAGGATCGGACCGATGCAGGGCGTCCAACCGAAGGCGAAGGCGAGGCCCATGACATAGGCGCCGAGGAGGCCGACCGGCTTTGCGACCTCGAGACGCTTCTCGCGATAGAGCAGGCCGATCTGGAAGACACCGAGGAAGTGCAGGCCCATCAGGATGATGGCGACGCCGGAGGCTTTCTCCAATATCCATTGGTAGGCGTGCAGCGCTCGTCCGAACGCGCTCGCCGTCGCGCCGAGCGCCACGAATACGGTGGAGAAGCCGGCGACGAACAAGATCGCAGCCAGGAACACGTCACGCCGAGCGCGCTTCTTTCCCTCGACCGCGAGATCCTCGAGCGTCGCGCCGGCGATGAAGGTGAGATAGGGCGGCACCAGCGGCAGCACGCAGGGGCTCAAGAACGAAAGTACGCCCGCCGCCGCAGCGGCGGGAAAAGTGACATCGGCCGCCATGGAGTTCCTCGCTTTACGCCATCGCTTTTGCCACAGCCGGCGCGCCGAAGCAAAGCGAAGCTGCGCCAGAAGATTACGACCCTATTTCGACATTGGTGAGAGGAGAATTTTTCTCATGCGCACCATCATCGAGCCCTTCCGCATAAAAATGACCGAAGCTCTGCCGATCACCACGCGGCAAAAGCGCGAGGAGCGGCTGCAAGCCGCGTTTTACAACGTGTTTCTGCTCGACGCCGAGGACATCACCATCGATCTTTTGACCGACAGCGGCACGGGCGCCATGTCGGATCGACAATGGGCTGCGCTCATGATGGGCGACGAGAGCTATGCCGGAAGCCGGTCATGGCGACGCTTCGAGAAGACCATTCGCGACATCACCGGCTTCGCGCATATTTTTCCTACGCATCAGGGCCGCGCGGCGGAGCGTATTCTCGCCGCGACGCGGCTGAAGCCGGGCGACATCGTCCCCAACAACAGCCATTTCGACACGACGCGCGCCAATGTCGAATATGTCGGCGCGACGGCGCTCGATCTGCCCAGCGCCAAGGCCGCCGACATTCATGCGGAGACGCGCTTCAAGGGCGACATCGATCTCGAGGCGCTGGAGCGCGTGCTGAAGCGCGAGGGGAAGAAAATTCCCTTCTGCATGATAACGGCGACGAACAATGCCGGCGGCGGCCAGCCGGTCTCGCTGCGCAATATTCGCGAGGCCAAGGCTCTGCTGGCGCGACATGGGATTCCACTCGTGCTCGACGCCTGCCGCTTCGCCGAGAACGCCTATTTCATCAAGCTGTGGGAGAAAGGCTGCAGCGACCGCGCGCTCATCGACATAGCGCGCGAAATGTTCTCGCTCTGCGATGGCGCGACGATGAGCGCCAAGAAGGACGGCCTCGCCAACATCGGCGGATTCTTCGCCTGCAATGACGATCGCTGGGCGGAGGATTTTCGCAATCTGCTGATATTGACGGAAGGATTTCCCACCTATGGCGGACTCGCCGGACGCGATCTCGAGGCGATCGCCGTCGGGCTCGAGGAGGCGCTGGAGGAGGAATACCAACGCTATCGCCATGCGACGGTCGAATATCTCGCCTCGCGTCTCGTCGCGCGCGGCGTGCCGATCGTACGGCCGGCGGGCGGACACGCCGTCTTCATCGACGCCGCGGGCTTTTGTCCGCATCTTTCCGCGACTGATTTTCCGGGCATCGGCCTTGCCGCCGCGCTCTATCTCGAGGGCGGCGTGCGCGGCGTGGAATTGGGCAGCGTGATGTTCGGCCGCAGAGCCGCAGATGGAACGGAAACGCCGGCGCCGCGCGAGCTTCTGCGCCTCGCCTTTCCGCGCCGCGTCTATACGCAGAGCCATTTCGACTATGTGATCGAGACGATCGAGAATGTGTTCCGCGAGCGCGCCGCGATCCCGCCGTTTCGCATCGTGAGGCAGGCGCCATTCCTGCGCCATTTCACCGCGCATTTCGCGCCCGGCTGAGCGCCTTTGCGGCCGGCCGGCGCGCGCCTATCTAGTAGTTCGCGTCTTTCGTATCGAAGACCCGCGCTCCCTCCCCAACCCTCCCCCGCTTTGCGGGAGAGGGTTGGGGAGGGAGCGCGGACGAGAACCCGGCTTTCGCTCAGGAGGGCCGCATGGAGAAGGGCAAGAACCGCTACGCCGACGCGCCCCGCCGCGCCGATTGGACGATAGAGCAGGATTGGCCCTCCTATAGCGCGGCCGAACACGACCGCTGGCGCCGGCTCTACGCCCGCCAGGCCGCGCTCCTGCCCGGCCGCGCCTGCGACGAATATATCGCCGCCATGGACGCGTTGAAGCTGTCGCCGGACGGCGTTCCCGATTTCGACGCGCTGAGCGCGCGCCTCTCGCCGCTGACGGGCTGGCGCGTCGTGCCGGTCGCCGGCCTCGTGCCGGACGATGTCTTCTTCGAGCATCTCGCCAATCGGCGCTTTCCCGCCGGCGCCTTCATCCGCCCGGAGGAGGAGCTCGATTATCTCGAGGAGCCGGACGTTTTTCACGACGTCTTCGGCCATGCGCCGTTGCTGGCGAATCCCGTCTATGCGCGCTTCCTGCAAGCCTATGGCGAGGGCGGACGGCGGGCGCTGGCGCGCGGCCAGCTCGACAATCTCGCGCGGCTCTATTGGTACACGGTCGAGTTCGGGCTCATCGCGACGCCAGCGGGGCTGCGCATCTTCGGCGCGGGCATTCTCTCCTCGCCGGCGGAGACGGTCTTCTCGATCGAGGATACTTCGCCCAATCGCATCGGTTTCGATCTCGAGCGGGTGATGCGCACCAATTACATCATCGACGATTTCCAGCAGTGCTATTTCGTCGTCGACGGATTCGAGCGCCTGCTCGAGGCCTGCTATCGCGACTTCGGCCCCATCTACGACCGCCTGCGCGCAGAGCCCGATCTCGCGCCGCATGAGACCGCGCCGGACGATGCGCTGATCGCCCGCGGCGATTTCCATTATTTCCGCAACAAGGCGCACGCCGCCTGAAAGTCAGCCGCCCCGCGCCTCCTCCAGCGCGGCGATGCGGATCGGCGCCGGCGGATGCGAATAATAGAAGAGCGCATAGAGCCGATCCGGCGTCAGCGTCGCGAGATTGTCGCGAGAGAGCTTGGTGAGCGCGCTCACCATCGGCTCCTTGCCATAGATCGATTTGGCGAAGCCGTCGGCCTCGAATTCGGCGCGGCGCGACAGAAAGTTGGTGAGCGGCGACAGAAGATGAAGGATGGGCGCCGCCGCCGTCAGCGCGATGACGAAAATGACGCCCGGATCATTCGGCAGGCCGAAAGCGCCGGCGAGCCCCCACTCGAAGGCGAAATGCAGCGCCGCGAAGCCGATGAAGAGGAAGCCCGCCGCCTGGAATATCCGCTGCCGCACATGGCCGAATTTATAATGGCCGAGCTCATGAGCGAGAATGGCCAGGATTTCATCGGGGCTGTGCTTGCGCAGCAGAGTGTCGAAGAAGACGATGCGCTTCGCCTTGCCGAAGCCGGAGAAATAGGCGTTGCCATGGGTGGAGCGCGTCGAAGCGTCCATGACGAAGAGCCCGCCGGACTGAAATCCACAGCGCGCGAGCAATTCCTCCATGCGCGCCTTCAGCGCCGCGTCGTCGAGCGGCGCGAAATTATTGAACATCGGCGCAATGAAGGCGGGATAGATCACCGTCATGGCCAGCAGCAGCGCCACCGCCGCGACGAAGCCCGCGAGCCACCAATAATCGGGCGAGAAGCGCGCGGCGAAGAACAGCCCATAGAGCAGGGGAATGAAGAACAGCAGCCAGAGCGCCGCGCCTTTCGCCTCGTCGAGGAGAAACATCGCCGGCGTCGAGCGGTTGAAGCCGAAGCGCGTCTCGAGGCCGAAGGTCTCGACGAATGAGATGGGCAGGCGCAGCAAATGGTCGACGATCGCCACGGCGGCGACGACGGCGACGCTGAGCGTGAGGCCCGGCGCGATGAATTGCGCCAGCAGCGCATGCAGCGGGCCGAGCAGAAGGGCGAGCCATGCGACGGCGAGCGCCGTATCGAACAGCGTCTCGGCGACGGAGAGCCGCATGCGCGCCACCGTGTAGTCGGCGGCGCGGCGATGCTCTTCCGCAGTGATCGTCGCGGCGAATTCGACGGGCGGGGTCTCGCGGTCGGCGCGCGCGGCGCGGCTCTGACGCGCCTTCAGATAGACGCCGAGCCCCGCCGAGGCGAGAATGGCGAAATAGACGGCCGCTGCGACGAAGCTCATGCGCATCTCCGAATTGCCGGCCGGCGGGCCGGCGCGCGGATCGAATATAAGCGGCCGCGCGGTGGAAAGCGACGTCAGGCGGAGGATGGCTCCGCCGCCGCGGCGCTCACGGCGTTGCGCGCCACGACGAGACTCGCGGCGAGCAACAGCGCGGCCACGAAATATCCCGCCCCCGGAAAGCCGCCTGCGCCGATCGACGCCGAGAGAATTTGCGTGAAAAACAGCGGGCCGACCATTCCCGAGACGCCGCGAAGACTCGACAGCGCGCCCTGTAGCCGCCCCTGCTCCGAGGCCGAGGCGAAACGCGTCGCGAGCCCCTGAAAGGCCGGATTGGCCATGGCCCAGAGCGCGATGAGCGGCGGCGCCGCCATGAAAATCCCGCCCGTGGGCGCGAAGGCGTAGGCCGCGAAGCCGAGCGCCCCCGCCGCCAGAGCGACGACCAGCGTCGCGCGCTCGCCGAAGCGCTTGACCGCCGGCCGCACCAGGCCGCCGGACACGACGGTCTGCGACACGCCGACGATGGCGAGCGCCCAGCCGGTCGTCTCCGCATCCCAATGGTAGCGATATTCGGTGTAGAGCACGAAGAGGCTCGGCAGCGACTCATGCGCGAGAAAGGAGAGAAAGATCGCGACCGCGAGCAGAGCGAGCGAGCGGTCGCGGCGCAGAAAATCGAGCGAGCCGAGCACATTGGCGCTGCGCCACAGGATCGAAGTGGTGCGCTTCTCCGGCGAAAGCGACTCCGGCAGGATGAAATAGCCATAGGCCGCATTGAGGAGGCTCAGCGCCGCCGCGGCCCAGAACGGATAACGCAAGTCGTGATTGCCGAGCACGCCGCCGAGCGCCGGACCGAGGATGAAGCCGACGCCGAAAGCCGCTCCGATCATGCCGAAGCGGCCGGCGCGCTTCTCCGGCTCGGTGATGTCGGTGATATAGGCCGTAGCCGTCGAGACGCTCGCCGCCGTCACGCCGGAAATCAGCCGGCCGATGAAGAGGAAGGACAAGGAGGGCGCGAGCGCCATGAACACATAATCGAGCCCCATGCCGAGATTGGACAGGAGGACGACCGGCCGGCGGCCGAAACGGTCCGACAGCGCCCCGAGCACCGGCTGAAACAGGAATTGCATGAATGCCCAGGCGAAACCGAACACGCCCGTCGCGACAGACGCGCTTCGCAAATCGCCGCCCTCGAATTCCACGATGAGCTTGGGAAGCACCGGGATCATCACGCCGAGCGCCAGCATGTCGAGCGCGACGGTGACCAGGATGAAGGCGAAGGCCGCCTTGCCGGGACGCTGAAACATCGATTACTCTCTGTACGGCCGCCGATCCGTCGCGGCCCGACGCGTCGCGGGATAGCGCGAAACCGCCATCCGGCGCAAGGAGTCTGGAACGACTCTAAAACTCCTCCCCTCCGCGCTCCGGAGTCGGCGAACCGCAGGCGGCAACTCAGATTATATCATTTAAAAACAAATAGTTGATACAAAATACTCCGGAGGACGCAGACGAACCAGAGTTGACAGGGGCCGTACGATCTTTCAATAGGCGGGGGATTAGAGAGACAGACTTTGGGCTTGAGAGGCCGCGCGATCGGGCCTCCGGTTCAGGAAAAGGGTGGTTTTCGCGGATGCGCCTTCCCTTTTGCTTCCTCGCCGCGACGACGACGCATTCCGCCCGCCGCGAACGAATTGGGCGTTAACATGCGTCTGCTCGTCACCGGCGGCGCGGGCTTCATCGGCTCGGCGCTCGCCCGTCGCATCGTCGAGACGACGCCGCATGAGCTGCTCGTCTTCGACAAGCTCACCTATGCCGGCAATCTCGATTCGCTCGCGCCCATCGCCGGCGATCCGCGCTATTCCTTCCGCCGCGCCGACATATGCGACCGCGCCGCCGTCGCCGCCGCCTTCGAGGAGTTCCGGCCCGACGCCGTGTTGCATCTGGCCGCCGAGAGCCATGTCGATCGCTCCATCGACGGCCCCGCGGCCTTCATCGAGACCAATGTCGTCGGCACTTTCACTCTGCTTTCCGCCGCGCTCGACTATTGGCGCCGTCTCGACGCCGAGACGGCCATGGGCTTTCGCTTCCTGCATGTCTCGACCGACGAAGTCTTCGGCGCGCTCGGGGCCGAGGGGCTGTTCCGCGAGGACACGCCCTATGCGCCCAATTCGCCCTATTCGGCCTCCAAGGCGAGCTCCGACCATCTCGCCCGCGCTTGGCGCGAGACCTATGGCCTGCCGACGATCATCACCAATTGCTCCAATAATTACGGCCCCTATCATTTCCCCGAAAAGCTCATTCCGCTCACCATTCTCAATGCGCTGGAAGAAAAGCCCCTGCCCGTCTACGGGCGCGGCGAGAATGTGCGCGATTGGCTCTATGTCGAGGACCACGCCGAGGCGCTGCTCACCGTCGTGCGCGCGGGCGTCGTCGGCCAGACCTATAATGTCGGCGGCCGCTCGGAGATGCGCAACATAGAGGTGGTGCAGGCGATCTGCGACAGTCTCGATGAAATCAAACCCCGCGCGCGCGGCTCCTATCGCGAGCTGATCGCCTTTGTGCAGGACAGGCCGGGCCATGATCTGCGCTATGCGATCGACTGCTCCAAGATCGAGCGCGAGCTCGGCTGGCGCGCCAAGGAGAGCTTTGCGAGCGGGCTCGATAAGACCGTGCGCTGGTATCTCGACAATGAGGAGTGGTGGAAGGCGATCCGCTCCGGAAAATATCGCGGCGAGCGTCTCGGCTGCGTCGTCTGACGCGCGGCTCCGCACCACGAGGACAGCATGAAGGTCGAAGACACGGCGCTGGAAGGCGTCAAGCTCGTCACGCCGGACCGCTTCGGCGACGCGCGCGGTTTTTTCTCCGAGAGCTATAATGAAAGGCGCTGGGAGGAGCGCGGCCTGCCGCCTTTCCGCTTCGTGCAGGACAATCATTCGCTCTCCCGCGATGTGGGCGTCATCCGCGGCCTGCATTTCCAGACGGCGCCTTTCGCGCAGGACAAGCTGGTGCGCGTCACGCGCGGCCGCATTCTGGATGTCGCGGTCGACATTCGCCGCTCGTCACCGACCTTCGGACGCCATGTCGCCGTCGAGCTCTCCGCGGAGAATTGGCGGCAATTGCTCGTTCCCATCGGCTTCGCACATGGCTTCTGCACGCTCGAGCCCGATACGGAGGTCGTCTACAAGGTGACGAATTTCTATTCGGCGCCGCATGATCGCGGCCTCGCCTTCGACGATCCCGATCTCGACATCTCCTGGCCCGTCGCGCATGATCGCGCCGTTCTGTCGGACAAGGATCGCCGCTGGCCGCGCCTGCGCGATCTCGGCCACGCATTCGCGTGAGGACGACGATGCGCATCGCCGTCACCGGCGCGCAGGGCCAGATCGTCTCCGCCTTGCGCGAGCGCGCGTCGGAAAAAGCGGAGATCGTCGCGCTCGGCCGGCCGCAGCTCGATCTTTCCGATCGCGAGAGCGTGCGCGCGGCTCTGCGCGAGGCGCGCTGCGATGTGATCGTCAACGCCGCCGCCTACACCGCCGTCGACAAGGCCGAGCAGGAGGAAACGCTCGCCATGCGCGTGAATGGCGAGGGCGCCGGCCATGTCGCCGAGACGGCCGCCGAGCTCGGCGTTCCGCTGCTGCATTTCTCGACCGATTACGTGTTCGACGGCTCCGCCCCGCGCCCCTATCGCGAGGACGACGCGACCGCGCCGATCGGCGCCTATGGCCGCTCCAAGCTCGAAGGCGAGAGGCGCGTCACAGCGCTCTGCCCGAACGCCGCGATCCTGCGCACGGCCTGGGTCTACAGCCCGTTCGGCGCGAATTTCGCGCGCACCATGCTGCGGCTCGGCGAGACGCGCGAGGAGGTCGGCGTCGTCGCCGATCAGCTCGGCAATCCGACGAGCGCGCTCGACATCGCCGACGCCACGCTCGACATCGCCTCGCGCCTGCTGCAGGACGATGCGCCGGAGCTGCGCGGATTGTTCCATATGACGGGCGCGGGCGAAGCGAGCTGGGCGGATGTCGCCGAGGCGATCTTCGCGCGCGCCGCCGAGCGCGGCCGCGCGCCGGTGCGCGTTCGCCGCATCGCCACGGCCGATTATCCGACGCCGGCGCGACGTCCCGCCAATTCACGCCTCGACAACGCCAGGCTCGCGCACGCCTATGGCGTTGCTCTGCCCGACTGGCGCGCCTCGCTCGCAAATTGCGTCGACCGGCTGCTGGCCGGTCCCGCTCATTGAGGACCAGATCATGCGTGGCATTATTCTCGCCGGCGGCAGCGGCACGCGCCTTCACCCCGCGACGCTCGCCGTCTCCAAGCAATTGCTGCCGGTCTACGACAAGCCGATGATCTATTATCCGCTGAGCGCGCTGATGCTCGCGGGCGTGCGCGAAATTCTCGTCATCACCACGCCGGAGGATGAAACAGCCTTCAAACGCCTGCTCGGCTCCGGCGCGCAATGGGGCGTCGCCTTCTCCTACGCCGTCCAGCCGCGCCCGGATGGCCTCGCGCAGGCCTATGTCATCGGCGCTGGTTTCGTCGAAGGCCAGAGCTCCGTGCTGGTGCTCGGCGACAATATCTTCTACGGCCATGGCCTCACGGAGTCCCTGACCAAAGCGAAAGGCGACCGCGGCGCCACCGTCTTCGCCTATCACGTCGTCGATCCGGAGCGTTACGGCGTCGTCGATTTCGACGCCGCGGGCCGCGCGCTGTCACTCGAGGAAAAGCCGAAAGCGCCCAAATCCAATTGGGCGGTCACCGGCCTCTATTTCTATGACGAGCGCGCGCCGCATTTCGCGGCCGGCTTGAAACCCTCGGCGCGCGGCGAATTGGAGATAACCGATCTCAACAACATCTATCTCGAGCGCGGCGAATTGAATGTCGAACGCTTGGGACGCGGCTTCGCCTGGCTCGACACGGGCACGCCCGCCTCGCTGCTGGAGGCGGCCGAATATGTCCGCGCCATAGAGCTACGTCAGGGGCAGCGCATCGCCTGTCTCGAGGAAATCGCCTTCCGCCAGGGCTGGATCGACGCGGAGGCGCTGCGCGCCGCCGCGCAGAAATTCGCCAAGAGCCAATATGGCGCCTATCTCACGCAAGTGGCGCGCGAGCGCTGATCGCACGCTCACGCCATGTGGTTGCGCACGAAGGCGATGAGGCCGACGACGATTCCGTAGATCGCGAGCGAGGCCGCTAACAAAATGCCCGAATAGAGCCAACGCCGCGGATAGCGGGCCTCCTCCGGCAGCGCCGGCGCCTCGATCTGATGGAGATAGAGCAGCTTGCGCTCGCTGAGCAGACGCGCGCCGTCGAGCGAGGCGGTGGCGATCTCATAGCTCGTCTCGGCGATCTTGTGCTCGAGGTCCAGATTGGCGAAGGTCGTCATCTTGCCCGAGAGGGTTTTCCGCGCGAGCGCGTCGAGCCCCTGCTCCTCGCGCGTGGTGATGTCCGCCTTGCGATCGGCGACCTGCTTCTCGAGCGATTCGATGCGCCGCTTCAACACGCGCATCTGCGGCGCGCTCTCGTCGACGTAGCGCGACTGAGTGAGATACTCCTGCTGATATTTCAGCAGATCGGATTCGATCCCGGAGAGCACCTCGCTCTGCGACTTGCTCGTCTGGCGGACGTCGATCAGCCCTTCCAGATTGCGCGCGCGCTCCAAATTCACCCGCGCGACCTTGACCCGCTCGGCGGCGCGCGCGAGATCTTGCTCGGACGCCCTGACCGTGTCCTGCCGCATCCGCTCATTGAGCTCATTGACCAGAATTTCGCAATCGGCGACGACCTTGTCGGCGATGGTCTTGGCGTCGGCCGGCGAGAAGGCGCGGACCGTCAGTGTGACGATTCCGGACGGAAAGCCGATCGTCGCGGCGGTCATCTTCTTCCAATAATCGGTGAATTTCTCGATCGATTTCGATTTTCTAAATCTCGCCCACCAATCGATCTGATCCGAGCCATAGAGTTCGCGAAGGTTCACCTGACGCTCGAGCTGCTCGACGAGCGTCCGGCTCTCGATATATTCGACGATGATCATCGAATCCTGAAAGATCATCATCTGCGGCAGGCCGGTGACGGAGCCGAGCCCGTCGAGCTTGGGAATGGCGGCGCTGCTGACGGTGAATTTCGCCTCCGCGACAAATTGGTCCGAGGCGAGCAGGCCGTAATAGAGCGCCCCCACGAGATTGGGGATCGCCACCATGACGATCGACAGGACGAGAAAGGCGATGCGCATCGCCTTGGCGCCGCGCCGCTCCGCGAAACTGGATTTCTGATAGGCTCCGCGCGCGCGCGCCGAAAATCGCGCGCGCCGCGCCGCTTCCGAGAGAAAGCGGGAAACCGCCTCGGCGCGCTCGAGCGCATTGGCCGTGCGAAAATCGGGAGGTTTCGGGGGTTCGTTCATCCTCGCCCCTATCTATTCAAGCGATTGTACATTTCGATCGCCTTGGCGACCGTGTCGAACATGAAGAGGCGGCCATCGACCAGCACGCCGCCGCGATCACAATAGTCGCTGACCGCCTGCATCGAATGCGAGACGAAAATCACGCTAGAGTTCTTACGCCGTTGCTCGAAGGCGTCATGGCACCGCTTCTGGAAGCTCATGTCGCCGACGCCCGTGATCTCGTCGATGAGATAGACGTCGAAGTCGATGGCCATCGACATGCCGAAGGCGAGACGCGCGCCCATGCCGGACGAATAGGTCTTGACCGGAGCGTCGAAATAATCGCCGAGCTCGGAGAAATCCTCGACGAAGATCGCCGCCTTGCGCGGATCGGCGCCATAGACCCTGGCCACGAAATGCACATTCTCGCGGCCCGTCATCGCGGGATGGAAGCCCCCGCCGAAGCCGAGCGGCCAGGACACGCGCACAGTGCGGCGCACCTTGCCGGAATTCGGCAGCTCGGTGCCGGCGATGATCTTGAGCGTCGTCGACTTGCCGGCGCCGTTGACGCCGAGCAGCCCGTACGAATAGCTCGAGTCGAAGACCATCGAGACATGGTCCAGAATGATCTTCGAGTGCCGCTCGGTCTTATAGAATTTGAAGACCTCTGAGAATTGGATCATCTTCTCTTTGTCGTTCTCGCCTGGAACCGCCAACGACACGAACCGCGGCCCTTATAGCCCAGCGCGTTCGCCTCGTCCACGCGCGCGCCACGGCCTATTTTGGCCACTTTTTCGCCATTACGATTCGTGTTTGCGCCGGGGATATCGCCTATTCGCGATCTATGGCCAAGGCGCGGCGGCTCGACTATATGACCGAGGCCCGGAGCCGACGTCGGCCTCCACGTCTGGAAGGCATGGTCTTGTTGCTGAGAATTCCTTCTGTGCGTCGATCCGGGCTGCGCCGGCTCGGCTGGGAGAGCTGGCAGGCTACCGATCCGGACCCGCTCTTCGTCTTCGCGCCGCGATTTTTTCGCGCCGCCTATATCATTCTCGAGGTCGCCGACGCCGATCAGACGCTCGACCCGCGCATTTATATCGATTTCGGCAAGGGTTTCGAGCCGGACGAGGAGATCGAGCTCAAACACACGCGCGACGGCGTCTATGTGGTGTCGCTCCAGAGCTTCGGCCGCGTGCATAAGGTCCGCTTCGACCCCTCCTCCTACCCGTCCCAGTTCCGTTTTCGCGCCTTTATCGCCTATGACGAGAAATCCGTGCGCGCCTTCGTCGGCAAAAGGCTGCGCGCGGCGGCGATGGGCGAACGCGCGGCGCCGCTGTGCGAGATCATCGCGCGGCCCGGCGCGCCCGAGCTTTCCGGCGTCGGCGCGCGCGTCGCCCGCGTGCGCGGCGCGACGCCGCATTTCGAGCAGGTCATCGCCATGGCCAACGACCGCTTCGCCGGCGCGGCGGCCTGGTCGGGCGAGAGGCCGGCCTTCTCTTTCGTGACGCCGGTCTATGACGCGCCCGCGCGCTATCTCGATCAATTGCTCGACTCCTTCCGCATTCAGAGGAGCGGGGCCTATGAATTGATCCTCTCCGACGACGGCTCGACCTCGCCGGAGACGATCGACTGGCTCGAGCGTCATCGCGGCACGCCCGATGTGACGATTTTGCGCGCGGCGCAAAATGGCGGGATCGCCGCCGCGACCAATAGCGGGCTCGCCGCGGCGCGCGGCGAATGGATCGGCTTCATCGATCACGACGACGCGCTCGCGCCTTTCGCCGTGGATGCGCTGTTGGAGACGATCGAGCGCACGCCTCGCGCGCAATTCGTCTTCACCGACGAGATCGTGGCCGACGCGCAACTGCAGCCCAAGCATTATTCGCTGAAGCCCGCCTTCGACCCGGTGCTGCTCTCCGGCGTGAATTACGTCAACCATCTCTCGCTCTATCGCCGCGAGCGGCTGCTCGCGCTCGGCGGCCTGCGTCGCGGCTTCGACGGCTCGCAGGACTATGATCTGCTGCTGCGCTACACGCACGGTCTCGCGACGGAGGAAATCGTCCATCTTCCCTATCCGGCCTATCTCTGGCGACGCGACGGCAAGAGCTATTCGGTGAGCTTTCTCGATCGCGCCACCGCCAGCGCGCGCCGCGCCCTCGCGGAGAGCTATTCGTCGGACGGCGCGCCGGCCGTCGTCGAGCCGGCGCTCAACGCCGATCTGCATCGCGTGCGATTCGCGCCGAAAAGCGACGCCTGGCCGCTCGTCTCTGTCGTCGTGCCGAGCCGCGACTCCTTCTCGCTCGTCACGCGCTTGTTCGACGATCTGACGCGCCGGACCGACTATCCGAATTTGGAGATCATCGTCGTCGACAATGGCACGCAGGACAGCCGCGTTCTCGACCTCTATGAGCGGACCAAGGCCGCCTACCCTTTCTTTTCGGTCGACATCGTCGAAGAACCGTTCAATTTCGCGCGGCAGGTCAATCGTGGCCTGCGGGCGGCGCGCGGCGATCACATATTGCTGCTCAACAACGACATAGAAGTCATCGACGCGGGCTGGCTGAAGGAAATGGTCTCCTGCCTCGCCTATCCTTCGGCCGGCGTCGTGGGCGCGCGGCTGCTCTATCCCAACGGGACATTGCAGCATGCGGGCGTCATCGTCGGCCTCGGCACGGTGGCCGGACATTGGTTCTGTGGAATGCCCGGCGATTATCCGGGCCCCATGGGCCGGCTCGAGGTGCGCCAATCCTTGGCGGCGGTGACGGGCGCCTGCATGCTGATCACGCGCGCATGTCTCGAAGCCGTCGGCGAGCTCGACGAGCAGAATTTCGCCATCGCCTACAACGACACGGATTATTGCCTGCGCGCCGGCCGTGCGGGATTTCGCGTGGTGTGGACGCCCTTCGCGACGCTGTATCACCATGAATCGGCGAGCCGCGGAAGCGACGAGACCGACGCCAATCTCGCCCGCTTCCGACGCGAGCAGGACGCGCTGCGCAAGAAATACGGCCTGCTCGACTTCGTGGACCCGGCGTTCAACCCCTGGTACAGCCGCGACAACGCCGCGCCGCGCTTGCAGCTGCTGCGCAGCCTTCCGTCGGGACGGCATTTCCGCGTTTGAGCAGGAGCGCGCAATTGCCAAACGCGCCGCGACGGCGTAGTCCATCGCGCCGCCTCGCGGGGAGCCGTCGCGCCGCCAGAGCGCTGTCGCGCGAGCCAGGTCGTTCGAGCGATGGGAATTCGCTCCAAATGAAAAAGTCAGACCGTAGAAGCGGTCTGATCATCGGTGAGGGACGATCGGATCGATGCTGAGGAAGCTGCGAAGCAAACTGCCGAAACGCTCCCCGGCGGAGGTTTTCGACTCCTATGTGTCGAGCGTTCCGCGCCTGCAGAACGCCGTCGACGCGATCGGCGGATGGAGCTACGCCTTTCCGCCCGAATGCGGCGTCTCGGCGGGCGAGCTCGAAGCCCATGACGACGCGCGCATTCGATGGGCGATCGATTGTTTCGGCTCGCTCGAAGGCCGTTCGGCGCTCGAGCTCGCCCCCGGCGAAGCGAGCCACAGCTTCCTTCTCGAATCCGCCGGCGCGCGCGTGGACGCGATCGAGCCGAGCCGGGCTGGATTCATTCGCTGCCTCATCGCCAAAGAAGTCATGCGCCTCTCGCGAACGCGCTTCTGGCTCGGCGATTTGGAGGGATTTCTGCGCGAGACGGACAAGACCTATGATCTCGTCGTCGCCTGCGACGCGCTGCGCCGTTTCGCCGATCCGCTCGCCGGCGTAGCGCTTCTCGCGCGCCGCGCCGACGCGGTCTTCATCCATTCGCAGATCGTGCAGGAGGATGCGGCCGCCCGCGCGCAATCGGCGGGAGCGGCGACGCTCACGCGTCGCAATCTGATCGAAACATTGCACAAAGCCGGATTTTCGGACATTCGCGAAGCGGAGAACGGCCACTCCTCCGCGCTATCGATTTTTGCGCGCAAGTAACGACACGCAGAGTTTGCGCGCTCCAAAAAGGAGCACGGCCGATGTTCTTCACGCGCAAGCGGCAGAGGGAGTTCTCTGGCTATGTCGACCGCGCGAGCGGCGGGCGCGTCTCCGGCTGGGTCTATGACCGACTGCGGCCGCGTGATCGCTTCGAGGTCGAGATCTGCTCCGCCGGCGCAGTCGTCGGCATAGCGCGCGCCGACGAGCCGCGCGAGGATTTGGCGCGCGCCGGATTCGGCGATGGTCGCTATGGCTTCCATTTCGATCTGCCGAACGGCGACTATCACGAAGAGACTCTGGCCGCGCGTGTGCGCGGCGAAGCGTTCTGGCTGCTCGACAGCTCGAGCCGGCAGAACCTCTCGGGCGAGCTGATCAATTCTACGCGGCGCGGCCTGCCGCGGCTCGAGCCGACGCTGTCGCTTCGCCGGGTCGACGAGCGCGACGCCGAAATCGCCGCCGAGCTGCAGAGCGCCTGGGCGAAGCACGCCAGCCGCCCGGGCGCGCGGCAATTGGGCGGCGGCGGCGCCATGTGGACGGATATCGTCTCCAAGCGCCATCAGCCGCTTCTCGCGCTTCTCGACGGCGGCGATCCGCGCGCGCTCGCGCAATGCCTCGTCGACGCGCAGAAATCCTCCGTCGCCACCGGGCTCGAACAGGGCGTGCAGGCCTATCACGACTTTCTCGCCGCCTCGCCGGAGGGCCGCCGGGTCGCCGTCGCGCCCTTCCACGATATGCTGGCCTCGCTCGCGCAATATCTGGGCCTCGCGCGAGTCGAATGCTCCGAGCAGGATTATGTGGGCGAGACGCTCGTCGCCTCCTCGCGGCGGCTCGTCGCCGAGATCGAGGCCGCGCTCGGCTTCGCGGTCACGCCGCCCGCGGTCTTCGACGGGCTCTATGGCCTTTCCATCGGCGAGGGCGTGCTGCACGGCCGCGACATTCAGGCGCTCTATCTCGCCCTGCGCGCGATCGAGGCGAGCGGCGTCGCGCGGCCGAAGATTTGCGAGATCGGCGGCGGTTTCGGCAAGGCGGCGCGCTACGCGCTGCTCGCCGGCGCGCGCCATTACACGATCGTCGACCTGCCGACCGTCGCCGCATTGCAGTTCTTCTCGCTGCGCCGCGCCCTGCCCGAGGCGCAAGTGCGCTTCCGCCACCCTCGCGAGCCGTCGCAGGGCGAGGGCGTCGACCTCGTTCTCGCATCCGATATCGACGATGCGACCGTCATCGCCAGCGACATCCTCGTCAATTGCGACTCCTTCCCCGAGATGGGCGACGCCGTCTGCCGCAGCTATTTCGCACGGATTGGCCGTTGGGCTCCGCTGCTGCTCAGCGTCAATCAGGAGGCCAATCGCGAGGTCGGCTCCTCCGGCCGGCAGTCGGTGGTCGGCGCGCTGCTGCCGGATTACGGCTTCACGCGGCGCTACCGCTTCCGCAGCTGGATCAGGCGCGGTTACGCAGAGGAGTTGTGGAGCGCGCCGGAGCGCCCCGCGGAGCTCTGACGGCGTTCGCGGCGGCGCTCGCCGAAGACACTTTCCGCGAGCCGCTCCCGCGCGGGAGGATCGGACCGAGCTCCGATCCCGCGACGCCCGCCACCATCGGAAAATAGCGAGGCCGCCGCAATCCCGGCGGCCTTTCTCGTCTGTCGTCGCGGCGCGCGCGGAGGCGGCCTAGACGCCGCGCAAAAGTTGAAACCATAGATATTTCAGAAACCTTTTGTTGCTTAGGCTCTGCTGCAATTGCGCACAGGTCGGCTCCACGCCCGAGAGCTGCGCCGACGCGCCCTCGATCACTGTTCACAAGGACGCTTTCTCGATGCGTTTCGACAATTTGAAGCTCACCACCAAGAGCCTTCTCCCGCTCGCCCTGACTTGCCTGCTGTTTCTCGGAGCCACTGCGCTGGGCGTCCATCGAATGAGCGACCTCGGCCAGCGTTACGAAGATCTGACCGAGCATTCCTATGCCGCGGTGGTGAAGTTGCTGCGGTCGAATCGCGCCATCACCGAATTCGGCCTCTCGGTCCATCAGATGATCGCCTATGACTCGGACTCGCCGATCTCTCGGGCCGCTCAGAAGGAGGCCGCCTCGGTCGGCCCACGCGTCGACGCGCTGCTCGGCGAGGCGATGCAGCTCGAGCCCGTCCGCGCGGCGGAGATCAAAGTCTTCCGCGACCGCTTCGCCAAGGTCTTCGAGCAGGCGAAGCCGGCGATCGCGATCGCCCAGGAGCTTCCGGCGCTCGAGCTCGGCTCGCGCCTGAAGCCGCAGGATCTGGATCAGCTCGCCAAATGCGTGTCGCTGCTGCGCGGCGCCGACGAAGAAATCCGCGCGATCGCCGATGAAATGCGCGCGATCTATAGGGCGGCCGAGGTGGAGAACCAGCACGTCGGCGAAGAGCTGCGCCGCCAGACCGAGTCGACGATCTGGACGATGCTCGCCGTCGGCGCGATCGCCATATTCCTCGGCGGCGCGGCCTCGGTCTATATATCGAGCCGCAAGATCGGCGCTCCGATCACGCGCCTCACCGGGCAGATGGGCGATATCGCCAAGGGCGAATTGAGCGCCGCCGTGGAGGGCGTCGAACGCGGCGACGAGGTGGGCGCGATGGCGAGAGCCCTCGACACGTTCAAGCGCAACGCGCTCGAGCTGCGGGCCGTGGAGGCCCGTGCGGCCGAGGAGCAACGCCGCAGTGACGAGGCGGAAGCGCGCCGCAAGGCCGAGCAGGCCGTGATCGAAAAAGAGCGCGAGACGGCGTTGCAGGCGATCGGCGAGGGCCTCGAGAAGCTCGCCTCGAAGAATCTCGCCTATCGTCTCGCCGACGACATGCCCGCAACCTATCGCCGGCTGCAGAGCGATTTCAACTCGGCGATGGGCCAGCTGGAGTCGGCGCTCGGCGTCGTGGCGGCCGGCGCCGAGGCCATCCAGTCCGGCTCCAGCCAGATCTCCGTCGCCGCGGACGATCTCGCCCGCCGCACGGAGCAGCAGGCCGCGGGCCTCGAAGAGACGGCCGCCGCGCTCGAAGAAATCACCACCACGGTGAAAAAAAGCGCCGATGGGGCGGTCCATGCGAGCCATATCGTCGGCTCCACCAAGACCGAGGCCGAGAAGAGCGGCGCGATCGTCCGCAGAGCTGTCGACGCCATGGGCCGGATCGAGAAATCCTCGCAGGAGATCGGACAGATCATCGGCGTCATCGACGAAATCGCCTTCCAGACCAATCTGCTGGCGCTGAACGCCGGCGTCGAGGCCGCGCGCGCCGGCGAGGCCGGCAAGGGCTTCGCCGTCGTCGCCTCGGAAGTGCGCGCGCTGGCGCAGCGCTCCGCCGAGGCCGCCAAGGAGATCAAGGGCCTCATCTCCACATCGACGATCGAGGTGGAACAGGGCGTCGATCTCGTCGGCGCGACCGGCAAGGCGCTCGCGACGATCGTCACGCAGGTCGCCGAGATCGACAAGGTCGTCGCCGACATCGCCGCCGGCGCGCGCGAGCAGGCGACCGGCCTCGCCGAGATCAACACCGCCGTCAATCTGATGGATCAGAACACGCAGAAGAACGCCGCTATGGTCGAGCAGACCACCGCCGCGAGCCATAGCCTGCGCAAGGAGACGGAAGCGCTGACGCGTTCGGTGATGAGCTTCCGGCTCGGCGACAAGCCCGTCCATGCGCCGCGCCCTGCGTTGAAGCGCGTGTCCGCCGGCGGCGGCGGCGCCGTGCGCGAGCCGCAGGCCAGTCAGGACGGTTGGGACGAATTCTGATCGCTCACCGACAATGGCTCGGCGTCGGTGGTCTCCCGACGCTGGGCCGCGTCGCCGTCCTCGTCGAGACAGGCGGCGAGAAGACGCTCGATCAGCGGCCTGCTGTCCTGCTCGGCGAGGAGCGGCTCGATCCGCAGCACCTCACGCAACAGCGAGAAACCGATGAGGCAGGAGACGAACAGCGCCGCCCGCTGCTGCGCCGCCGGCCCATCGAGCTTGGCGGCCAGAGGCCCGATGAAATCCCTGTAGCAGCAGGCGCGAATCAAATCTCTCGCGAGCGGGCTCGTCAGCGAACGAACGAAGATATGCAAGCCTTCGTGTTGCTGCGATTCGAAGGCGAAACTCGAGAACAATGCGCTGAGGCGGCTCCGCTCCGCCGTCAATAGCGCCGCCGGACAGGCGTCGACGACGGCGGCGGCGAACAGCTGTTCCTTCGAACCGAAGGATCGATGCACCAACGCCACATCGACGCCCACATCCGCCGCTATATCGCGAAGCTTCACCTCCTCATAGGAGGCGCGCGCGAAACGTGTGATCGCCGCGGCGAGGATGCGCCGCCGCGTCTGCTCCCCCGAGCGCTTTTCTGAATTTTCCGGCCGCATCGAGAATCCCTCTCCCGATATGGGAAATACAATTGTTCGACCGTCGGTTGCCGTCAATCGCCATTCGCGCCGCAACGCGCGCGCGCGCCCAAATTCTTCCAAAATTTACCGGTTAGGGAAATGTGAACCATTCGAGGCCAAGCTGACGCTCGTCATCCGCAAGGTGAAACCACGTAGGGCTCGACCGGATTTCCATCCGACGCACCCTCGGGCACATTCGCCGAGGAAATCAACCACGGTTGACAAATCAGGCCGATTCGATGATTTTCGGCCCATAGCTTCGCTCTGGTCGGGGGCGGCGACTGAAGCGTTTCTTTCAAGTCCCTCGGAGGTTTCCATGCATATCAAAACCAGCCTTTCGGCTCTCGCGGTCGCCGCGCTTCTCTCGGTCGGCGCCGCTCAGGCGGCGGATCTGCCCTATCGCAAGGATGCGCCGGCCTTCGCGCCGCCGCCGCCGGTCTTCTCCTGGACGGGCGCCTATGTCGGCCTCAATGTCGGCGGCGCCTTCAAGTCCGACAACAGCTTCGGCGCGGCGGGCGACGTCAGCGGCGTCGTGGGCGGCGGCCAGATCGGCTACAACTATCAGATCTCGCCGCTCTTCGTCGTCGGTCTCGAGACCGACTTCCAGGGCACGAGCCTGCGCTCCAACAGCTTCGCCAACGCCAATGTGAGCCTGCCCTGGTTCGGCACGGTGCGCGGCCGCGCCGGCTTCGCGCTGCTCGACTCGCAGCTCTTCGTCTATGGCACGGGCGGCTTCGCCTATGGCGAGCTGAACACGCCTTTCGGCAACGACACCCGCACCGGCTGGACCGCCGGCGGCGGCGTCGAATGGGCCTTCCTGCCGAACTGGTCGGCCAAGGTCGAGTATCTCTACACCGATCTCGAGCGCAATGGCGGCGGCTGGACCGTGGGTCCGCAGCAAGCCAAGTTCCACACCGTCCGCGCCGGCGTGAACTACCACTTCAACCTGTTCTAGTCTCCGGCGCCGCATGGCCCGGCTTCTTTCAAAGCGGGTCATGCGTGCGGGGCCAGAGCCTCGAGCAATAAAAAAGGCGAAGCGACCTCTGGTCTGCTTCGCCTTTTTCGTTGGAAACCCATTCCCGGCCGCCGTGACGGCCGGGAAAATGCGCGATCCGATCAGCCCTTTGGGGCGATCAGCCTTTGGCCGCCGCCGCCACTTCCGCGGCGAAATCGCTGGTCTCTTTCTCTATGCCCTCGCCGAGCGCATAGCGCACGAAGCCCTTGATGGCGATCGGCGCGCCGGCCTTGCCCTCGTGCTCCTTGAGCGTCTGGGTGATCGTCTTGCCGTTATGGTCCGGATGGTTGGAGAGCTGATCGAGCAGCAGAACCTCTTTGTAATAGGTCTTGAGGCCCGACTCGATGATCTTCTCCAGCACATTGGCCGGCTTGCCGGCGTTCTTCTCGGCGAGCAGCGCCTTCTCGCGCTCGACCGTCGCGGGATCGAGGCCGGAAGCGTCGAGAGCGAGCGGATTGGCCGAGGCGACATGCATGGCGATCTGACGCGCGAGCGTCGAGAGCACCTCCTTGTCGCCCTTCGACTCAAGCGCGACGATCACCGCGATCTTGCCGAGGCCGTCGGCGATCTGCGTATGCACATAGCGATTGACCGCGCCTTCCACCGAATAGAAAGCGGCGCGGCGCAGCGTCAGATTCTCGCCTATGGTGGCGATGCCCGTGGTGATCGCCTCGGCGACCGTGCCGCCGCCCGGATAGGCCTTGGTCGCGAGCTCCTCGGCGTTTTGCGCCCCGGTGGTGAGAGCGACCTGGGCGATATTGCCGACGAGCTTCTGGAAGTCTTCGTTGCGGGCGACGAAATCGGTCTCGGAATTGACCTCGACGACAACGCCGACGCCGTCGCCGACGACGGCCGCGACAAGGCCTTCCGCGGCCACGCGGCCAGACTTTTTGGCGGCCTTGGACAGGCCTTTCTTACGCAGCCAGTCGACGGCCGCTTCGATATCGCCATTGGTCTCGGTGAGCGCGGCCTTGCAATCCATCATGCCGGCGCCGGTGCTTTCGCGCAGGTCCTTGACGAGAGCGGCGGTGATCTGGGCCATGGGTTCTCGACCTCTAGCTAGAGCTTAGGACGCCGGCCCCTCGTCGGAGCCGGCGCGATCTTATGAGCGTGAATGTGACGCTAGCGCGAAATCAGGCCGAGGCCAGCGAGCGCGCCTGATCGACCCAGCCGTCGCGGGCGATGCGGCCATTGAGCTTCAGATCCAGGTCGAGCTTCTCGACATCGGCCGGCGTCAGAGCGGCGATCTGCCAATAATGGAAGATGCCGCCGTCATTGAGCTTCTTGACGAGCTGCGGGCCGACGCCATGCAGCTTGGCGAGATCGTCCGGCGCGCCGCGCGGGGCGGTGAGCAGCTCGAAGGGCTCGAGCGCGACATCGACCTCGACGGCCGCCTCGGCGGCGACATCCTCGGGCGAGCGCAGATCGGCGTGGACCCGGCCGAGCGCCGGCTCCGCGACGGGCGCCTCGAGCGCGCCGATATCGACGCCCGAAAGGCCCTGGCTGCGCGAGATGCCATCGATCGCCGCGCGGGCGATGAGATCGCAATAGAGCGCGATGGCGCGGCCCGCATCGTCGTTGCCGGGGATGGGGAAAGTGATGCCGTCCGGATCGCAATTGGTGTCGAGGATCGCCACCACCGGGATCTTCAGGCGGTTCGCCTCCTTGATCGCCAGCTGCTCCTTATTGGTGTCGATGACGAAGATGAGGTCCGGCGTGCCGCCCATATCCTTGATGCCGCCCAGCGCCTTCTCGAGCTTGTCGCGCTCGCGGGTGAGGAGCAGACGCTCCTTCTTGGTCACGCCGCCGCTGCCGGCGCCGAGCTGCTCGTCGAGCTTGCGCAGGCGCTGGATGGAGCCGGAGATCGTCTTCCAATTGGTGAGCGTGCCGCCCAGCCAACGGGAATTGATGAAATATTGCGCGCTGCGACGAGCGGCGTCGGCGATCTGGTCCTGCGCCTGACGCTTGGTGCCGACGAACAGCACGCGGCCGCCGCGCGCGACCGTGTCGGAGACGATCTTCAGCGCCTGATGCAGCAGCGGCACCGTCTGGGCGAGATCGATGATGTGGATATTGTTGCGGGCGCCGAAAATGAAGGGAGCCATTTTCGGGTTCCAGCGATGCGACTGGTGGCCGAAATGAGCGCCGGACTCGAGCAGGCCGCGCATGGTGAAATCGGGAAGCGCCATTGTTTTTTCTCCGGTTCTAGCCTCGGCGAAAGCGTGGAGAAGCCGGAGAACCGGCCACCGGAACGGCGCCTTGAAGCAGGAGCCGTAAGACTTTCGCCTGTGGGATGGCGCGGCTTATAGGCGAGAACGGCGGTGGGGGCAAGCGGGGTGGAGATACGAAAGGCGCCCCCGAAACCGCTGCCAATCACTGCGATATTGCAGAAGCGCGAGACTCGCGTTCCATTGCGACGGTCTCCAGCCCGGAACTCGAGTATAGCGCCAATCGGTCTCGAAGAAACGCAGGCAGTCGTGATGTTTCCGCGAGAACAAACCCCGCGGTTCCGTAGAATGGTATGAGATACCGATAGGGAAGACAAAACGCCGTCGTGTTTTCGAGAAAAGTGAGACAGTGGCGCAGCAACCGCGCACCAACTCCTCGCCGTTGAAATCGCCGACGAACCTGCATTCCTCGCAGAACTGTGAAGCGCTCATGCGAACACAAGCGAACGAGCGCGATCATCGAACCGTCGGCATCGTGCGCCGCGATGACTTTATCGGATTCATCGACGCCGCCGCCATATCCACATTCGACATAAAAATGACGCGCCTCGGGTAGGTCGCCGGCGCCGACCAAGCCAATTGTCACATCAAAATTATTCATGGAAATCGATCCTCGTCACCGCCTCGGTGGAGTATCCCGAACTCTTCCGACGTTCGCCACGTCGCTCGGAGGCCTGCCTCAGAAAACCATAAGATAATGGAAATCGACGAAGCGGTCGCCAGCAGCCGTCATCCGACCCTCGCTAACGCGAGGGCGCCCAATTCTGTCGACCTCACCCCCGCGATCTGCTAATCACCGCCCCGCCGTCACTTCCCCTTTTCACGAGGCCGCTTTGCCGCTCTTCGTCGCCATCTGCCAGGACAAGCCGAATCATGTCGAGCTCCGACTCGCCACGCGGGAGGCGCATCTCGCCTTTCTCGCCGCCAATGCGGCCGCGGTGAAGCTCGGCGGGCCCTTTCTCGATTCGGCCGAGAAGCCTGTCGGCTCCCTGCTGATCGTCGAGGCGGCGGATGAAGCGGCGGCGAAGGCGCTGCTCGCCGACGACCCTTACGCCAAGGCGGACCTCTTCTCGAGTGTCGAGCTCAAGCCCTGGAAGCGCGTGGTGGGGGCCGAGCTCTGATGGCGCATTGGCTGTTCAAGAGCGAGCCCAAGACCTGGTCCTGGGACCAGCAGGTCGCGGCCGGAGCGAAGGGCACCTTCTGGAACGGCGTGCGCAACCATCTGGCCAAAAAACATCTGATGGCGATGCAGAAGGGCGAGCGCGGCTTTTTCTATCACTCCAACGAGGAAAAGGCCGTCGTCGGCGTGGTGGAAGTCATCGAGACTTATTATCCGGACCATACGGATGAGAGCGGCAAATTCGGCATGGTCGACATAAAGGCGATCACGCCATTGAAGAAGCCCGTCACCCTCGCGCAGATCAAGGCCGACCCTCGCCTCGCCGAAATGGTCCTCGTCAATAATTCTCGTCTTTCGGTGCAGCCCGTCACCGAGGAGGAGTGGAAACTCATCCTTTCGCTCGGCGGCGTGGACGCGCTCTAGCAGAGCCAATTCGGAAAGCCCATTTTCGCGGCCGTGAAACGCCCGCGCGCGTTCTTGCTCAATTTTCGTGCGAAGCCCTTGTCGGATGCGACTCTCGTCTTTTCAGACGCCGAAAAGCGCGCTAGCAGTTCATTTCTAGGCCCGCCCATAGGAGAAACGATGGCGCGCAAGAAAATCGCCCTGATCGGCGCCGGCCATATCGGCGGCACGCTGGCTCATCTCATCGGCCTCAAGGAGCTCGGCGATGTCGTACTCTTCGATATCGCCAGCGGCGTGCCTCAGGGCAAGGCGCTCGACCTCTCCCAATCCTCGCCGATCGAGGGGTTCGACGCGCGCGTCGCCGGCGCGGATGATTATTCCGCCATCGCCGGAGCCGACGTCGTCATCGTGACCGCCGGCGTGCCGCGCCAGCCGGGCATGAGCCGCGACGATCTGCTCACCATCAATCTCGGCGTCGTGTCCAAGGTCGGCGCGGGCGTCAAGGCCTATGCGCCGAACGCTTTCGTCATCTGCATCACCAATCCGCTCGACGTCATGGTCTGGGCGCTGCAGAAGGCGAGCGGACTGCCGACCAACAAAATCGTCGGCATGGCCGGCGTGCTCGATTCGGCCCGCTTCCGCTTCTTTTTGGCGGAGGAGCTCAATGTCTCGGTCGAGGACGTCAGCGCCTTCGTGCTCGGCGGCCATGGCGACGACATGGTTCCTTCCGTGCGCTATTCGACGGTGGCGGGCGTTCCTTTGCCCGATCTCGTCGCCATGGGCTGGACGACGCAGGCCAAGATCGACGCGATCGTCGACCGCACGCGCAAGGGCGGCGGCGAGATCGTCGGCCTGCTCAAGACCGGCTCCGCCTATTACGCCCCCGCCTCCGCGGCCATCGCAATGGCCGAGAGCTATCTGAAGGACAAGCGCCGCGTGCTGCCCTGCGCCGCCTATCTCGACGGCCAATATGGCGTCAGCGGGCTCTATGTCGGCGTGCCGGTGGTCATCGGCGCGAATGGCGTGGAGCGCGTCGTCGAGATATCGCTCGACGCCGCCGAGCGGCAGATGTTCGACAAATCGGTGGCCTCGGTGAAGACTCTGATCGCCGCCAGCAAGGCGCTCGACCCGGCCTTCGCCTGACCCGGCCCTCGCCCGACCCGGCTTTCGCCCGACCCATGCGAAGCCGCCGTTGTTCCGCCCCTTTCGGGGCGCGTTGTCGCGACGCAACTATCAGGATCGACGAAAGATGAACATCCACGAATATCAGGCCAAAGCCATTCTGCGTGAGTTCGGCGCCCCCGTCGCCGAGGGCGCCCCCGTGCTGGAGGCGGGCGAAGCGCGCCAGGCGGCAAGCGGCCTGCCCGGCCCCGTCTATGTGGTCAAGGCGCAGATCCACGCCGGCGGCCGCGGCAAGGGCAAGTTCAAGGAGGCCTCCGCCGGCGACAAGGGCGGCGTGCGCCTCGCCCGCACGCTCGACGAGGTCGAGACCTACGCCAAGGAAATGCTGGGCTCGACGCTGGTCACCGCGCAGACGGGCGAGGCCGGCAAGCAGGTGAATCGCCTCTATATCGAGGACGGCGCCGATATCGACAAAGAATTCTACCTCTCTCTACTGATCGACCGCGCCACCTCGCGCATCTCCTTCGTCGTCTCCACCGAGGGCGGCACGGATATCGAGGCCGTCGCCCATGCGACGCCCGAGAAGATCGTGACCTTCTCCGTCGATCCGGCGACCGGCATTCTGCCGCATCACGGCCGCCGCGTCGCCGATGCGCTGGGCCTTTCCGGCGGCCTCGTCAAAGAGGCGGTCTCGCTCACCGAGCGGCTCTTTTCCGCCTTCGTGGCCAAGGATATGGAGCTGCTCGAGATCAATCCGCTGATCGTCACCAAGGACGGGCGCCTGCGCTGCCTCGACGCCAAGGTCTCCTTCGACGACAATGCGCTCTACCGCCACCCGGACGTCGTCGCGCTGCGCGACAAGACCGAGGAGGACGAGAAGGAGATCGAGGCCTCGAAATATGAGCTCGCCTATATCGCGCTCGACGGCGCCATCGGCTGCATGGTGAACGGCGCCGGCCTCGCCATGGCGACGATGGACATCATCAAGCTCTATGGCGAGAATCCGGCCAACTTCCTCGATGTCGGCGGCGGCGCGACCAAGGAAAAAGTCACCGCGGCCTTCAAGATCATCACCGCCGACCCCAAGGTGAAGGGCATTCTCGTCAACATCTTCGGCGGCATCATGCGCTGCGACGTGATCGCCGAGGGCGTGATCGCCGCGGTCAAGGAGGTGGGGCTCGCCGTTCCTCTCGTGGTGCGGCTCGAGGGCACCAATGTCGAGCTCGGCAAGGAGATCATCTCCGGCTCCGGCCTCGACGTGATCTCCGCCGACGACCTCGACGACGCCGCGCAGAAAATCGTGGCCGCCGTGCGCGGACGAAGCTGACGCGACGCTTTCGCGACAAAAGACGGCAGCCCCCGCTGGGATATTTCGCACTTGCGGGGGCGGCCCAAAACAGCCATCTTCCCGCATGATGGTGGCGCTCGGCGGCTTCTTTCGAGGCGAGCCGGCGCCGCGCCGCTGCGGCCGATTGCGGGAAACAGCACGTGAACAGAATTTTCTCGTCCGATGCGCCGAAACGGCGCCGCGTTCGCTCTTTCTCGACCCGCGCGGCCTGCGCCGCCGCGGCTTTTTGCGCTCTTTCGCTCGGGGCCGATGATTTCGTCGGCAAGGACTTGTTCCTCGGCAAGGGTATGGCCCACGCCCGCGAGACGAGCCTCTCCATCGCCACGCCCTTCGAGGTCGGCGAGAGCGCGTCCGGCAATTATCTCGCCGCGATCGTCGCCGGCGCGGAGCGCGACACGCTCGCCGCCTCCACATTTTTCCGCGAGGCGCTGCGCAGCGATCCGCGCAACCGCGAGCTGACGGAGCGCGCCTTCGTCGCCGCGCTCGCCAATGGCAATATGCGCGAGGCCGTCTCGCTCGCCACCCGCGTCGCCTCCTTCGACCGCGCCAATGGCCTCGCCAATCTGACGCTCGGCGTCGAGGCGATAAAGGCCAAGAAATTCGCCCGCGCCCGCGCGGTTCTCGCCAAGGGCGGGCTGGACCGCAAACACGACGTCACCTCCACTCTGCTCACCGCTTGGGCCTATGCCGGCGCCGGCGAGACGAAGCAGGCGCTGGCGACGGCGGACAAACTCAAGGAAGACGCCTTCGCCGTCTTCCGCGACTATCACGCCGCGCTGATCTCCGATTCGGCCAAGACCGTCGACAAGGCCGAGGCGACGAAGCGCTTCAAGGCCGCCTATGGCTCCGAGCGCAATACGCTGCGGCTCGTCGACGCCTATGCGCGTTTCCTCGTCGCGCATGGCAGCCGCGAGGAGGCGCGCCGCGTCTATCGCTCCTTCGACGATCTGGCCCCGCGTCATCCGATCGTCACCGCGGCGATCGCCGATATCGATTCGGGCAAGCCGCTCGCCCCCTTCGTGCGTGACGCCGACGCCGGCGCGGCCGAAGTGCTCTATGGCCTCGGCGCGATCGGCGGCCGGCAGGGCGACGAGCTCGCCTCGCTCATCTATCTGCGTCTCTCCCTCTTCCTCGCGCCAGACAATGCGCTGGCGACGATCACGCTCGCCGACATATACGAGCGCATGAAGCAGGAGGAGATCGCCATCGATCTCTACGACAGCGTGCCCAAGGACAATCCGCTGCGCGTCAACGCCGATGTGCAGGCGGCGCTGCTGCTGGAGACGCTCGGCAAGACCAAAGAGGCGACCGATCATCTTCAGGCCGTCATCGCCGAGAATCCCAAGGATCAGGAGGCGCTGACCGCGCTCGGCAACATCCAGCGCTCGCGCAAGCTGTTCGCCGATTCGGTGACCACCTACACCAAGGTGCTCGATCTGCAGCCGCAGGCCGACAAGAGCCAATGGCTGCTCTATTATTACCGCGGCATCGCCAATGAGCGCCGCAAGAACTGGCCGACTGCCGAGGCCGACCTCAAAAAGGCGCTGGAGCTCTATCCCGACCAGCCGCTGGTGTTGAACTACCTCGGTTATTCCTGGGTGGATCAGGGCGTCAATCTCGACGAGGCGTTCAAAATGCTGCGCCGCGCCGTCGATCTGCGCGCCCGCGACGGCTATGTCGTCGACAGTCTCGGCTGGGCCTATTACCGGCTCGGCCGCTATGAGGAGGCGGTGCGCGAGCTCGAGAAGGCGGTCGATCTCAAGCCCTCCGATCCGGTCATCAACGACCATCTCGGCGACGCCTATTGGCGCGTCAATCGCAAGCTCGAGGCGCGCTTCCAGTGGAACCACGCGCGCGACATGAATCCCGACCCCGACGATCTGCCGAAGATTCTCGAGAAGATCGACAAAGGGCTGAGCGACGCCTCGCCCATCGCCAGCGATCAGACCAAGAAGAAGAACGGCGGCTGAGGCGCGGAGTTCCGCGCCTTCATCGGCTGCGCCAAACTTTGGCGGCCGAGCCCAGCAGGATCGCCGCGAGGAACGGCCGTAGCACGTCTTCGGCCACGATCCCGAGCAGCCGTCCCCCGACAAAGGCGCCGAACAGAGATCCTGCCGCCATAATGCCGAGAAAGCCGCGATTTTCGCCGAGCGCGGCGAAATTGGCGGTCTTGCTGTAACGCAGGAAACCGATCAGCATCGTCGGTAGGCTGACCGCCAGAGAAAGGCTGCCGGCGAGCTTTATGTCGGCCCCGAACAGCAGAACCAATGTGGGAATGAGCAATTCCCCGCCGGCGACGCCGAGCATGGAGGCGACGACGCCGATCGCGAGACCGGCCGCGACGCCGGCCGCGATAAGCGACGCGCCGTCCAAAGCGGCGACGCCCCCAGTCCCGGCATGGCCGAACGCCAACAATACGCCGATTCCAGCGAGCACGACCGCGATGATGCGATGAAGCGTCCCGGAGTCGATCCGCGCAGCGAAGCCCGCCCCGAGCCATGCGCCGACCAAGCTGCCTGCCAGCAGATTTACGATCACGGGCCAATGCTCGGCAATATCCGCGAAGCTCGCCACATGGGCGCGAAAGGGCAGCGCGGCGGCAACAACGACGAGGCTCGTCGCCTTGTTCAAAATGACCGCCTCGAGCGCTGGAAAGCCGAACAGGCCGATCAACAGCGGCAGGCGGAATTCTGCGCCACCGAGACCGATCAGCCCCCCGAGCACGCCGATCGCAGCGCCGCTCGAGAAGGAGGCAAAACCGTTTCGCCGAAGTGAGGAAGAGTTCGTAGAAGCGCGCATGAGCTATATATGCACAAATATAGATTGGATAAAGCACGCCGCTTCACCTGCCGGCGCGCAGCGCCGTCAGGCAGAACTCCACCATTTGCGCAGCGCTCGGCGCGCCGGGGTCGGCGCATTCCACCTGTATGCGCGGATGGCAATAGCGAATGCAGGCCGAATGGACGAGGCGCGCCGCGAGATGCGCGTCGCCGCGACGAAACTCGCCACTCTCCATGCCGGACGCGATGACCCGTTCGATCGCCGCGTCTACACGGGCGATGTGCTCGCCGATGATCGGCCAATGCTCGGCCATCGCCGCCTCGACGATGTCGTGCAGCTTGCGATCGTCGACATAGCGCTCGCGATTCATCGCCTCATTGGTTTCGACGAGCCATAGCAGTCGTTCGGCGGCCGCGCCCGGGCCATCGGCGATGGCGTCGACGACCGCCTCCACCTCTCCCGTCAGCAGGCGCGCGACGGCGGCGTTGATCTCCGATTTGGCGCCGAAGTAGCGATAGACATTGGCCGGCGACATGCCGAGCTCTCGCGCTATGTCGGCGACAGTGGTCTTCTGAAAGCCCATCAGCCGGAACAGACGTTCGGCCGTCGCGACGATGCGGGCGCGCTGCTCTGCGCCGCGCGCAGCAGCGGGCGCGGCGCTCTCGCTCATTCGGCGGCCCTCTCCGCGAGTTCGCCATAGCCGAATTCCGCGGGCGCCGGCGGAGGCGTCTCGATCGGCGCATCGGCGAGGCGGCGGCGGAACCACAGCGCATAGAGCGCCGGCAGAAACAGCACGGTGAGGAAGGTCGCGACGAAGAGTCCGCCCATGATGGTGAGCGCCATCGGGCCCCAGAACAGTGAGCGCGTCAGCGGGATCATGCCGAGAATGGCGGCGAGCGCGGTCAGCGCCACCGGCCGCGCGCGGCGCACTGTGGCGCCGATGATGGCCTCGCGATAATTGGCGCCCTTTTCGAGATCCTGGCGCACCTGATCGACCAATATGATCGAATTGCGCATGTCCATGCCGGAGAGCGCGATGAGGCCGAGCAGAGCGACGAAGCCGAAAGGCGCGCTCGCCAGATTGAGCGCGAGCGAGGCTCCGATGAGCCCCAGCGGCGCGCTCATCATCACCAGGCCGAGCCGCGTGAAATCCTGCAGCTGGAACATCACGATGACCAGCATGACCAAAATCATGACCGGAGCCACCGCGGCGATGGAGGAATTGGCCTTGGCCGATTCCTCGATCGCGCCGCCGATCTCGATCCGATAGCCCGGCGGCAGATGCTCGCGCAGCTCGGCGAGGCGCGGCCAGATGCGATTGGTGACGTCGGGCGCCTGCACGCCGTCTTTCACATCGGCGCGCACGGTGACGAGCATGTTGCGATTGCGCCGCCAGATGATCGGCTCCTCATGCTCATAGACGATGTTGGCGATCTGCGAGACCGGCACCGGCGCGCCCGCCCGCGTCAAAATCACCATATCGTCGAGCCGGCCGAGATCGCCGCGCTCGGCCGGAATGGCGCGCGCGACGACGTCGACGCGATCGATGCCGTCGCGCAGGCTGGTGATCGTGACGCCCGAGATCATCATCTGCAAGCGGGCCGCCACCTCCTGCGGCGTGAGGCCCATGGTCCGCGCGCGGTCCTGATCGATGACCAGTCGCACGGCGGGCGTCTGCTCGTTCCATTGCAGATGCGGCTCGACGACGGCCTTGTCCTCGCGCATCAGATCGCGCACGCGATAGGCGATGGCGCGCACTTCCGTCGGATCGCGGCCGATAACGCGAAACTGCACCGGAAAGCCGACCGGCGGCCCGAAATTGAAGCGATCGACGCGCGCGCGCGCCTGCGAGACGGCCCCCTCGTCCAGCGCCTTCGTCAATCTCAGCTTCAGCCGCTCGCGCGCCTCGAGATCCTTGGCGACGATGACGATCTCCGCATAGGCCTCGTTCGGCAGCGCCGGGCTGAGGCCGAGCCAGAAGCGCGGCGGGCCGCGCCCGATGTAGCTCGTGTAATGGACGGCGTCCTCGTCGCCCTTCAGCAGAGTCTCGGCCTGCTCCACCGCCGTCGCCGTGGCGAGAATCGACGAGCCCTCCGGCATGCGCAGCTGGAAGAACAGCTCCGGCCGCTCGGAGATCGGGAAAAATTGCTTCTGCACATGAGTGAAGCCGATCAGCGCCGCGACGAAGACGCCGGCCGTCGCACCGACGACGAGCAGGCGATTGTCGACGGCCCAGGTCACGAGCCCGCGCAGACCGCGATAGAAGGGCGTCGAATAGATCGCCTCGGGATCGTGATGCTGGCGGCTCGAGAAATCCGGCAGCAGCTTCACGCCGAGATAAGGCGTGAACAGAACGGCGACGAACCAGGAGGCGACGAGCGCCACCGCGAGCACGAAGAACAGCGAGCCCGTATATTCGCCGGTCGAGGAGGCGGCGAAGCCGACCGGCATGAAGCCCGCCACCGTCACCAGAGTGCCGGTGAGCATGGGAAAGGCCGTGGACGTCCAGGCGAAGGTCGCCGCGCTTATTCGATCTGCGCCCTGCTCCATCTTCACCGTCATCATCTCGACCGCGATGATGGCGTCGTCGACGAGGAGGCCGAGCGCGATGATCAGCGCGCCGAGCGAGATGCGCTGCAGATCGATCCCGAACGCATTCATGAACACGAAGACGATGGCGAGCACGAGAGGCGCCGACAAAGCGACGATGATCCCAGTGCGAAAGCCCAGCGAGACGAAGCTCACGAAGAGCACGATGACGAGCGCCTCGACGAAGGAGCGCGTGAACTCGCCGACGGCCTGCGAGACGACCTTCGGCTGATCGGCGATCTGCGTGATCTCTATGCCGACCGGCGTCTCGGCGCGGACCTCGGCCATGGTCGCGTCGAGCTGCTTGCCGAGCGTCAGCACATTGCCGCCCTTCGCCATCACCGCGCCGACGACGATCGTCGGCTCGCCCTTGTAGCGGGCGAGGAAGCTCGGCGGATCCTCATAGCCGGCGACGACATCGGCCACGTCGCCCAAGCGAAACACATGGCCATTCGCCTCCACCGGCGTCGCGGCGATGGCCTCTGCGCCCTTCAGCGCGCCGGTGACGCGCAATTGCACGCGATTGGCCGGCGTCTCGAAGACGCCGGCGGCGTTCACCGCATTCTGCTTGGCGAGCGATTCGAACAGCGCTTGCGGAGTGACGCCGAGATTGGCGAGCTTGGCCTGGCTGAACTCCACGAAGATCTTGCGGTCCTGCCCACCGTAGACATTGACCTTCACAATGTCCGGCGTCTCCAGGAGGCGCTGCCGGAACATTTCGACGATGCGGTCGAGCTGGTGATAATCGGCGCCCTCGCCGTGAACGGCGTAGAGGACCGCGTCGACGTCGCCGAATTCATCGTTGATGTCGGGCCCGAGCACGCCTTGCGGCAGCTCCGGCTGAATATCGCGGAGCTTCTTGCGCAATTGATAGAAGAGGCCGGGCACCTGGGCGGGCGGCGTCGTGTCCTTGAAGGTCACCTGCATCGCCAGAAAGCTCGGCTTCACATAGGTCTCGATCTTCTCGAGAAAGGGAAGCTCCTGCAGCTTCTTCTCGATACGGTCGGACACCTGGTCGCGCATTTCCAGGGCAGTGACGCCCGGCCAGATCGCCGTGAGATTGGCGACCTTGATGGTGAAGGACGGATCCTCCGCGCGGCCGAGGCGGAAATAGGAATAGAAGCCGGCGATGGCGACGGCCAGGATCAGCGCCAGAGTGAGCGTCTGACGTTTGACGGCCCAGAGGGACAGGTTGAAGCTCATCTGTCGCGCCTCACAGGGCTTCGGCGTCGACGGCGCGCACCCGCTGGCCGGGATCGAGCTTATGCGCGCCGAGCACGACCACCCGGTCGCCCTCCGCGACGCCGGCGGCGATCAGCGCCGTCTTGGCCTCGTAGCGCAGCACGGAGACCGGCGCGAGCGTGAGCTTGCCGTCACCCTCCACCTTCCACACGCTCGGGCCTGCGCCTTGATCGAAGAGAGCGGCGAGCGGCAGAGCGGCGGCGACGCCCTGGTCCTTGCTGGCGAGCGTCAAGGTCGCGCTCATGCCGAGCCCGACTTTCTCGTCCGCGCCGACGATCGAATAGCGCGCCGCGAAAGTGCGGCTGGCGCCGTCGGCGGAGGCGCCGAGCTCGCGCAGGCTCGCGCGATAGATTTTGGACGGATCGGACCACAGATAGAGGCTCGCCTCTCCCGCCCCGGCGGCGGAGGCGAAAGCCTCGGGAAGCGAGACGACGGCCTCCAGCGCGCCCGCGCGGGCGACGCGCACCGCCGTCTGCCCGGCCGAGATCACCTGCCCCGGCTCGACGAAGGTCGCGGTCACGACGCCGTCGGAATCGGCGCGCAGCGACGCATAGTCCAGCGCATTCTTGGCGAGCTCGACGGCCCGCAGCGCGCGCTGCTGGCGCCCGCGCGCCTCCTCGGCGGCGGCCTTCTGCCGATCGAGCGCCGCCTGCG
The DNA here is from genome assembly GCF_015709455.1 of Methylosinus sp. H3A. NCBI lineage: Bacteria > Pseudomonadati > Pseudomonadota > Alphaproteobacteria > Hyphomicrobiales > Methylocystaceae > Methylosinus > Methylosinus sp. H3A. Next base: position 2,580,260 of record NZ_JADNQW010000005.1, on the reverse strand, counting down.
CGGTCCAGCCGTCCTTGCGCAGCGTCTGCGCGCGGCGCTCGTCGGCGGCGGCCTGCTCCAGCCCCATGCGCGCGGCGGAAAGTTCCGCCTCGGCCTGCTCCTTCTGCAGACGGAGATCGACCTCGTCCAGAACGGCGAGCAGATCGCCGGATTTGACGCTCTGGCCGTTCTCGACGAGGCGGCGAACCACCTTGCCGGACACGCGGAACGCCTGGTCGGTCTCGACGCGCGGGCGGATGGTGGCGACGAATTGGCGCGTCTGCGCGCGCGGGACATAGCGCACCGGCGCGACGAGCACGACCCGCGCCGGCCCCTCGGCCTTACGGCCCCCGGAATTGTCGCAGGCGGAAAGAAGCAGGAGAACGCATAACGCCGACGCGGACCGCAACAACGATCGACTCTTCTGCATTGCGGCGATTCTCCGCCAAAGACGCCCGTCCGTATTACACCAAGTCGAATCGCACGCTTCGTGACGAAAATCAAATATCGTCAGTCGTCATCTGGAAGGAGCAAAGGCCGCCCTGTTCGAAAACGTAACGGAAACCGACAGGAGAGGCTCGGCTAGAGCGACAGCAGCTGGGCGAGCCGTGTCGCGATCCGCTCGAGCGGCCCCTCCACCTCTATGCTGAGGCCCATATAGGCGTGAATCGCGACCGCCGCCGCGAGGAAGACGATGAGCGCCGGAGCCCCGATCGCGAGCCGCGAGGGCGCGCCGCCGAGGAACACGCCGAATGCGGCCAAGCCTATGAAAAACCCGGCGAAAGCCTCCGGCGCCGTATGCGCCCCCTCCACCACGCGGCCGATGGCGACGAGCACGGCCACGGCCACGCCGAGCGCCGCCGCGAGAATTCCGGCTCGTCTTTCGCGAACGCGCATGAAAATTGCGGAGAGCGGCAGGAAGAAGGCAGCCGCGAGCGCGGCGTGGCCGCTGGGACTGTGCAGCGGCGGAGGGCCGAAGGCCATGGAGAAAATCTTGGCGAGCGTCGCCATCACGCCGCAGACCGCGATAGCGGCCAGGAAAGCGACGGCGGCGCGGCGGTCTCCGGCGGCCCACAGCGCCGCGGCGAGGCCCCCGCTCGCGGGCAAGACAAAGCCGGCGTCGCCGAAGACGACGACGATTCGGAACAAGGGTTCGATCGACTGCAGCAGCACGCGTCGGCCTGCTCGGGACGAGAGTTCGGAAAGGGACGCAGGCGAGCGGCGACCAGCGGCGACGGGCGCCGCGAGCAACCTTCGCTTCGCGAATCGCTCGCGTGAGAATAAGCGAAAGCGGGCCCGAACGATAAAACTGCGGCGTGGCGACAGAAAATCCCGGCCCCGACGGAGCTTGCCGCCGTCGGAGGCTTCATTCTATATGCCCCGCGCACTCTATCTGCCCAGCGCACTTGCGCCGATGCAGGCCGATGACAATCTGAAGGGACGGTGAACAGCCGATGCGCGGCGGGCTGAAAATGCGAGCCGCCGAAGGATCGGCGACATACGGGCCGCTTCGGGACCCGGCGATTTCGAAAGAACGAAAGGAACGGCGATATGGCTAAAATCATCGGCATCGACCTCGGCACGACCAATTCCTGCGTGGCCGTAATGGAAGGGTCGAGCCCCAAGGTCATCGAGAACGCGGAAGGCGCGCGCACCACGCCGTCCATCGTCGCTTTCACAGAGGACGGAGAGCGTCTCGTCGGCCAGCCCGCCAAGCGTCAGGCGGTGACCAATCCCGAGCGCACCTTCTTCGCGATCAAGCGCCTCATCGGCCGCTCTTTCGACGATCCGATGACCAAGAAGGACATCGGCCTCGTCCCCTATAAGATCGTCAAGGCTCCCAATGGCGACGCCTGGGTGCAGTCGGACGGCAAGCAATATTCGCCCTCGCAGATTTCCGCCTTCATTCTGCAGAAGATGAAGGAGACGGCCGAAGCCTATCTCGGCCAGACCGTGACTCAAGCGGTCATCACCGTTCCCGCCTACTTCAACGACGCCCAGCGCCAGGCCACCAAGGACGCCGGCAAGATCGCCGGCCTCGAGGTGCTGCGCATCATCAACGAGCCGACGGCGGCCGCGCTCGCCTATGGCCTCGACAAGAAGGGAGCCGGCACGATCGCGGTCTATGACCTCGGCGGCGGCACCTTCGACGTGTCGATCCTCGAGATCGGCGACGGCGTGTTCGAGGTGAAGTCGACCAATGGCGACACATTCCTGGGCGGCGAGGACTTCGACAGCCGCCTCGTCGAATATCTCGCGGGCGAGTTCAAGAAGGAGCAGGGCATCGACCTGACGAAGGACAAGCTCGCTCTGCAGCGCCTGAAGGAAGCGTCCGAGAAGGCCAAGATCGAACTCTCCTCCGCCACGCAGACCGAGATCAACCTGCCTTACATCACCGCCGACTCCTCCGGTCCGAAGCATCTGACCCTGAAGCTGACGCGCGCCAAATTCGAGGCGCTGGTCGACGATCTCATCCAGCGCACCATCGAGCCCTGCCGCAAGGCGCTCAAGGACGCCGGCCTCTCGGCGGCCGAGATCGGCGAAGTGGTGCTCGTCGGCGGCATGACGCGCATGCCGAAGGTGCAGGAAGTCGTCAAGCAGTTCTTCGGCAAGGAGCCGCACAAGGGCGTCAACCCGGACGAGGTCGTCGCCATCGGCGCGGCGGTGCAGGCCGGCGTTCTGCAGGGCGACGTCAAGGACGTTCTGCTGCTCGACGTAACGCCTCTGTCGCTCGGCATCGAGACGCTGGGCGGCGTGTTCACGCGCCTCATCGACCGCAACACGACCATCCCGACCAAGAAGAGCCAGGTGTTCTCCACGGCCGAGGACAATCAGACCGCGGTCACCATTCGCGTCTTCCAGGGCGAGCGCGAGATGGCGCAGGACAATAAGCTGCTCGGCCAGTTCGACCTCGTCGGCATTCCGCCGGCGCCGCGCGGCGTGCCGCAGATCGAGGTGACCTTCGACATCGACGCCAATGGCATCGTCAATGTGACGGCGAAGGACAAGGCCACCAATAAAGAGCAGCAGATCCGCATCCAGGCCTCCGGCGGCCTGTCGGACGCCGACATCGATAAAATGGTCAAGGACGCCGAGGCGCATGCCGCGGAAGACAAGACCCGCCGCGAGCTCGTCGATGTGAAGAACCATGGCGAGGCGGCCGTGCATTCGGCCGAGAAGTCGGTCGCCGAATTCGGCGACAAGGTGTCCTCCGCCGACAAGAGCGCGATCGAGACGGCCATTGCGGCGCTGAAGACCGCTCTCGAGGGCGAGGATGTGGAGACCATCAAGGCCAAGAGCAATGAGCTGGCGCAGGCCTCCATGAAGCTCGGCGAGGCGATGTACAAGTCCCAGCAGGCCGAAGGCGCCGCGCCCGGCGCCGGCGAGACGCACGCCCAGGACGATGTCATCGACGCGGACTTCAAGGAAGTCGGCGGCGACGAGAAGAAGAAGTAAGACTAGAAAAAGCGCTTCCTTCTCCCGCTCCGCGGGAGAAGCTCGCCCGCACGGCGTTTTCAATCGAATTTGATCGGCTTATCGACGCGCGCTCCCCCAAATAGGAGAAGGAGCGCGCGTCGAGAGTCGGACTATCGATTTTCCGGGTCAAAACCTCATGCTCGTCGTGTTCAGCGGCCTTCCCGGTTCCGGCAAGACCACCATTTCCCGCTTGCTCGCCCAGCGCCTCGAGGCGGTCTATCTTCGCATCGACACGATGGAGCCGCCGATCCAGGCGGCCTATGGCCACGACATCGGAGCTGTCGGTTATTGCGTGGCTCACGGCGTCGCCGCCGACAATCTGGCGCTCGGACGCAAGGTCGTCGCCGACTGCGTCAATGATGTGAACATCACGCGAGACGCATGGCGCGCGCTGGCGCTGCGGGCGAAGGCCGCCGTCGCCGAAATCGAGGTCCGGTGCTCCGACGCGCAGGAGCATCGTCGCCGCGTCGAAACGCGGATCGCAGACGTGGACGGCCTGATCATGCCGAGCTGGGAGGACATCGTCGCGCGGCGGCAAGATCCCTGGCTGCGCGACCATATCGTCGTCGACACTGCGGGTCGCAGTGTGGAAGACTGTGTCGTCGAATTGATGGGCGTCTGCCGCATCCTTTGGACCGAGAGGAACGCGCTCGGCGGCTCCGAACTCGACTTTGGCGTCGCTCGGGAACCGTGGTAACAGATTTCCCGAGTTCATATATCGGCTGCGATCCTCGGCGCGTCCCGCCGGCAGGACGCCTTCCCCCAACATCTGTCGACCGTCCCCATGTCCAAACGCGACTTCTACGAAACTCTCGGCGTTGCCAAGACCTCGACCGACGTCGAGCTGAAAATCGCCTTTCGCAAGGCCGCGATGCAATATCATCCGGACCGCAATCCCGGCGATGCGGAGGCCGAAGCGCGCTTCAAGGAGGTCAACGAGGCCTATCAGTGCCTCTCCGACACGCAAAAGCGCGCCGCCTATGACCGTTTCGGCCACGCCGCTTTCGAGCAGGGCGGCGGCGGTTTCGGGGCGGGCGACGGCTTCGCGGCCTCGATGGCCGATATTTTCGACGATCTCTTCGGCGAGGTGATGGGTCGGCGCGGCGGCGGCCGCGGCAGCGCCCGCGAGCGCGGCTCGGACCTGCGCTACAATATGGAAATCACGCTGGAGGAGGCGTTCCACGGCAAGGCGGCGACGCTGAAGCTACCCACCACCATCTCCTGCGAGGCCTGCGGCGGCACGGGGGCCAAAAAGGGCTCCAAGCCCAAGACCTGCCCGACCTGCGCCGGCCATGGCCGCGTGCGCGCCCAGCAGGGCTTTTTCGCCATTGAGCGCACCTGCCCCACCTGCCAGGGCCGCGGCGAGGTCATCGACAATCCCTGCTCCGTCTGCGCGGGAACCGGCCGCGCCACCATAGAGCGCACGCTCTCCGTCAACGTGCCGCCAGGCGTCGAGGACGGCACGCGCATCCGTCTCGCCGGCGAGGGCGAGGCCGGGCTGCGCGGCGGCCCGGCGGGCGATCTCTATATTTTCCTGTCGGTCAAGCCGCACAGCTTCTTCCAGCGCGACGGCGCCGATCTCTACTGCCGCGTGCCGATCTCCATGGTGCGGGCCGCGCTCGGCGGCAAGATCACCGTGCATACGATCGACGGCGGCGAGACCGAGATCAAAATTCCCGAGGGCGCGCAAACCGGCAAGCAGATCAAGGTGAAAGCCAAAGGCATGCCCTTGCTGCGCGGGCGCGAATCGGGCGATCTCTATGTGCAGATCAGCGTCGAGACGCCGCAGAATCTGACGAAGCGCCAGCGCGAGCTGCTCAATGAATTCGAGGACGAGTCTTCTCATCAGACTCATCCGGAAGCGACCGGCTTCTTCGCGAAGATGAAGGAGCTGTTCGGCAAGTGAGCGAGTGCGTGAGCGACAGTTCGAGCGAGGCTCGCCATTGACCGATCGGCCCTGTTATACCAAGGTCGCGCCGCCGTAATGATGGAGAGGCAACCCGAGCGTGTTACAGAATCTCGAGCCCCCGAAAAACTCCTTGGTTTACAATGCGCGTTTCATTCGCTCGCTGATCGAGAATCCGCGCCTCGTCGGCGCGGTTTCGCCCTCCGGCCCGGTGCTGGCCAAGACCATGGCCAGCTATGTCGACATTTCCGGCGACGCGCCCATCGTCGAGCTGGGGCCGGGCACTGGCCCGGTGACGCAGGCGCTGCTCGATCGCGGCATTGCGCCGGAGCGCCTCACCCTCGTCGAATATGAGGCGAAATTCTGCGACCTGCTGCGCGAGCGCTTTCCCGGCGTGAATGTCGTGCAGGGCGACGCCTATGGGCTGAAGAAGACGCTCGCAGGCAAGATCGACGGGCCCGTCGCCTCCATCGTCTCCAGCCTGCCGCTGCTCAACCAGCCGGAGGCCGACCGTCTGCGGCTGCTCGACCAGGCTTTCGAGCTGATCGCGCCGGGGGGCGTGTTCATCCAATTCACCTATAGCCTGTGGGTCTCGCCCATGCCGTTGAAGCGCCACGCAAATCGCGCGGCCTACACGGCCGAGGGCCTCGGCCCGATCTGGTTGAATCTGCCGCCCGCGCGCGTGTGGCTGTATAAGCGGGCCCGCTGAACCAGACCGTCGAGGCCGCGACGGCCGAGGCGCTTTTTTCGATGGACGCTTTTCATGCCGCTCGCCATTCGAAGCGCCTCATCCGAAGACGAGGAGCCAGTGGTCGCGCTGTGGCGCGCCTGCGGCCTCGTCGTCAGCTACAATGATCCGGCCGCCGATTTTCGATTCGCCAGAGCCAAAACCTCATCGGACGTTCTGGTCGGCGTCGATCGCTCCGGCCAGATCCGTGGCTCGGTCATGGTCGGACATGATGGTCATCGCGGCTGGCTCTATTATCTCGCCTCGCATCCGGACACGCGCGGCGTCGGGTTCGGGCGGGAAATGGCGCTCGCGGCCGAGGAATGGCTCCGCGAGCGCGGCGTCGTCAAAGCGCAGCTGCTGGTGCGGGAGACCAATACCGGCGTCGTCTCTTTCTACGAGCGCCTGGGCTATGAGGTGGCGCCTCGGGTGCTCATGAGCAAATGGCTGACGCCGCCCGCCTGATTTCGGCCGCCGACAGGAGCGCATGCATGGCCTCGGACGCAAATACAGCCGCGCGCGATCGGCTGATCGTCGCGCTGGACGTCGACAGCGTGGAGGCGGCGCGCGCACTGGTCTCGCGGCTGGGCGATTCGGTCTCCTTCTACAAAATCGGCATGGAGCTCGCCTATGGCGGCGGCCTGCCGCTGGTCGAGGAGCTGAAGGCGAAGGACAAAAAGGTCTTCGTCGATCTGAAGCTCCACGACATCGGCCAGACGGTCGAGCGCGCGACCCGGCAGATCGCTCGGCTCGGCGCGGATTTCCTCACCATTCACGGTTTTCCACAGACGATGCGCGCCGCCCGCCAGGGCGCGGAGGCCTCCGGCCTGCGGCTGCTCGCCGTCACGGTGATGACCTCCTATGACGATTCCGATCTCGCCGAGGCCGGCTATTCGATCGGCGTCGCCGAGCTCGTCGCGCAGCGCGCGCGCCAAGCGAAGGCGGCCGGGATCGATGGGCTGATCCTGTCGCCGCAGGAGGTCGCGCCGATTCGCGCGCTGGTCGGGCCGCAGATCGTCTTGGTGACGCCGGGCGTGCGTCCCGCCGGCGCCGCGCTCGGCGATCAAAAACGGGTGATGACGCCGGGAGAGGCGATCACAGCCGGCGCCGACCATCTCGTCGTCGGCCGCCCGGTGACGCAGGCGGACGACCCGCGCGCCGCGGCGGAGGGAATCGTCGCGGAAATCGCCGCCGCCTCTGCGACGTAGGACCGCTCAGAGCAGCGCCATCTCCTTCAGCGTCCGCTCGACCTGCTCCGGGCTCTCGAAACGCGTCGCATGCAGCCCGACCTTGCGGGCGCCTTCGACATTGGCGGGAGAATCGTCGATGAACAGACAGGCCGCCGGATCGAGCCCATAGGTTTCGAGCAATAGGCGATAGATCGCGGGATCGGGCTTCAACAGCTTCACCCGGCCGGAGACGACGACGCCGGCAAAGCGTCGGAAAAAGCCGAAGCGCTCATAGGTCTCCCCATATTTCTCGTCCGAGAAATTGGTGAGCGCATAGAGCGGCGTCGCGCGCTCGGCGAGCCGCTCCAGCAGAGCGACCGTGCCGGCGATGGGTCCGGCGATCATCTCGGCCCAACGCGCGTCATAGGCGCGGATGAGATCGGCGAAATCGGGATAGAGCGTGACACGCTCGGCGACCGCCTCGGCGAAGGGCCGCCCACGGTCCAATTCGAGATTCCAATCGGATGTGCAGACCTCCCCGAGAAACCGCTCCATGGCCTCGGCGTCGTCGAAGAGCTTGCGATAGAGATAGCGCGGATTCCAATCGACGAGCACATTGCCGATATCGAAGACGACGGTGGTGACGCGAGATTTCACGAACATTCGGGGGCTCCGGGCTCTCGGGCGCGCAGGTCGGGCCTATAGTGACCGCTTGTGTCGGCAATGCGATGACGCGCCGCGACGTCGGTGAGGAACGTTTCATTCCGGCGGCGCCCGCGCTATGACGAGGATCGGTCCATGACCGGAGACCCAGGCCTTGCGCATCGCCACTTGGAACGTCAATTCCGTCCGCCAGCGGCTGGAGCCGCTCACCACCTATCTGCGCGAGGTCGCGCCGGACGTGCTCTGCCTGCAAGAGATCAAATGCGAGGACAAGGCCTTCCCGCGCGCCGAGATCGAGGACCTCGGCTATAATGTCGAGACACACGGGCAAAAGACGTTCAACGGCGTCGCCATTCTGTCCAAGACGCCGATCGAGGTGGTGCGCGGCCTGCCGAAATTCGAGCATGATCCGCAGGCGCGCTACATAGAGGCCGTGGTCTCGACCGAGCATGGCGCTGTACGCGTCGCCAGCATCTATCTGCCCAACGGCAATCCGCCCGAGACGGAAAAATACCCCTATAAGCTCGCCTTCATGGATTGCCTCATCGCCCATGCGGCGAGCCTTCTGGCGCTGGAGGAGCCCGTCGTGCTCGCCGGCGACTATAATGTCATTCCGGCGCCCGGCGATGTCTATGACCCCGTCGGCTGGGCCGGCGACGCGCTGTTCCTGCCGCAGACGCGCGCCAAATTCCAGGAGCTGCTGAACCTCGGCTATACGGAGGCGCTGCGCGCCTCCACCGACGTCACGGGGCTCTACACATTTTGGGACTACCAGGCCGGAGCCTGGCAGAAGAACAAGGGCCTGCGAATCGATCATCTTCTGCTCTCGCCGCAGGCCGCCGACCAGCTGCGGAGCGTGACGATCGACAAGGAGCTGCGCGCCGGGCCTAAGCCCTCCGACCATGTGCCGATCAGATGCGACCTGGAATGACGCGCGAACGGTGGAGCCGCCAGCCATGACCGACGTCTGGTTCTATCACCTCCAGCGGCTCCCGCTGGAAAGCGCTTTGCCCAAGCTGCTCGAGCTGTCGCTCGCGCGCGACTGGACCGTCGTGGTGCAGGCGACGAGCGCGCCGCGGCTCGAGGCGCTCGACGATCTGCTCTGGTCCTATTCGGGGGACAGCTTTCTGCCGCATGGCTCGATCAAGGACGACGATCCCGAAAGCCAGCCGATCTTCCTCACGCTCGGGCCCGACAATCCCAATCGCGCCGATGTGCGCTTTTTCGTGGAAAATGCGGAGCTTTCGCCTGTGCTCGCCGATGCGCGGAGTGCGCCGACGCAGCGCGCCATACTGATGTTCGACGGCAATGACGCGGCGGCGGTGACGGCCGCGCGCGAGCAATGGCGGCGGTTGAAGGCGGAGGGGCACACGCTCTCCTACTGGCGCCAGAGCGAGGACGGGAAATGGGAGAAGCAGGCGTGAGCGAGGAGTTTTTCGCGCGCCGCGCAGCCGCGAGAGCGCGTCTCGACGAGATCGACCCACATAAGAGGCCGGGCGGCGTCGAGGCCGATCCGCAGCGCAAGGACTGGTTCGAGGCGGTCTATCGCCTCGCCAAGGGCGACGCCGCCGGCGTGCCCTGGGCCCATCTCGCGCCCCATCCGCTGCTCGCGGAGTGGCTCGCTGGGCGCTCGCTCGAAAGATTGCGTGCGCTCGACATAGGCTGCGGGCTCGGCGACAACGCCGAGGCGCTCGCCGCCGCCGGCGCCCACGTCACCGCCTTCGATCTCATAGAGGAGGCCGTGGCCTGGGCGCGGCGCCGCTTTCCGCAGAGCGCGGTCGATTATCGCGCCGCCGATCTCTTCGCCCCGCCGCCCGAGTGGCGCGGCGGCTTCGATCTCGTCCATGAATGCTACACGCTGCAGGCGCTGCCCGACGCGCTGCTCGATCAGGCGGCGCAGGCGCTCGCGGCGCTGGTCGCGCCGGGCGGATTGTTGCTCGTCATAGCGCGCGCCCGCGACGAGGGGCAGGAAGTCGCGGGGCCCCCGTGGCCGCTGCCACCGAGCCGGATCGCGGCGCTCGCCGCCGACGGCTTGCGTCCCGAGACTGTCGAGGATATTCCCGCGACCGACGCCATGGTCCGCCATTGGCGCGCGGCCTTCCGCCGCGACGGCTGACGGCGCGATCGCTCCGAGCCATAGAGGCTCGCTCCGCCGATCGCAGAACGGGAGCGAAATGACCGACGCGCCGCTACTCTCGATCAAAGGCGCGTCCAAGCGCTTCGGCGCCGTCACGGCGCTGGACGATGTGTCGCTCGAGGTGGGCGCCGGCGAATTCTTCGCGCTGCTCGGCCCCTCCGGCTGCGGCAAGACCACGCTGATGCGCCTCGTCGCCGGCTTCGAGACGGCGGAGGCCGGCCGCGTCGAGATCGGCGGCGCCGATATGAGCGGCGCGCCGCCGCATCGGCGGCCGGTCAATCTGATGTTCCAATCCTATGCGTTGTTCCCGCATCTCAGCGTGTTCGAGAATATCGCTTTCGGCCTGCGCAGGCAGGGCAAGGGCAAGGCCGAGATCGCCGCCCGCGTCGCCGAGCTGTTGCAGATCGTGCGGCTCGAGGGCGTCGAGACGCGAAGGCCGGATCAGCTCTCCGGCGGCCAGCGGCAGCGCGTGGCGCTCGCCCGCGCGCTCGCGCCCGGCCCGCGGCTGCTGCTGCTCGACGAGCCTTTGGGCGCGCTCGACCGGCAATTGCGCGAGGAGACGCAATTCCAGATCAAGGAAATCCAACGCCGGCTGAAGACGAGCTTCGTCGTCGTCACCCATGATCAGGACGAGGCGCTGGTGATGGCCGATCGCATCGCCGTGATGCGCGCCGGCCGCATAGAGCAGATCGGCTCGCCGACGGATGTCTATGAGCGGCCGGCGACGCGCTTCGTCGCCTCCTTCATCGGGCAGATGAATTTCCTCGAGGGCCGCATGGAGAGCGGCGAATTCACCGGCCCCCTCGGCCGTCTGCCGGCGCACGACAGCGGCCTCGCCGCCGGCGCGAAAGCCGTGCTCGCCGTGCGGCCCGAGCGCATCGCCATCGCGCCTGTGAGCGAGGGTGGCGCGGGAGTGGGGGGAGCAGGCGTGGACGGCGTGGTGGAAGACGTCGCCTTTCGCGGCGAGACGACGCATTTTCGTCTGCGCCTGTCCGGCGGCGAGGCTTTACGCGTCTCGCGCGGCGCGATCGGCGGGCCGTCCTTTTCCGTCGGCGACGCCGCGCGCATTTCCATCGCGCCCTCGGCCGCGCGCTTCTTCGCGAGCGAATAATGCCGGAGAGCGACAAAAGACGCAGGCTCACGCGCGGCGAGCTTCTCGTCATCGCGGCGCCCTACGCCTGGATCGCGCTATTCTTCCTCGCGCCCTTCGCGCTCATCGTCAAAATCTCGCTGTCGCATCCGGCGCAGACGCGCCCGCCCTATGAGCCCGTCCTCGATTTCTCGAGCGGCGTCGCCGGGTTTTTAGAAAAGCTCTCGCAGTTCGGCTTCGACGCCTATCGCGGCCTCGCCGACGACAATCTCTATCTCGATTCCTATCTCTCCTCGCTGACGATCGCCGGCGTCGCGACGATCGTCAGCCTCGCCGTCGCCTATCCTTTCGCAATCGCCATAGCGCGCGCGCCGCGGCGATTGCGGCCCATTCTCATCGGCTTCGCCGTCGCGCCCTTCTGGACGAGCTTTCTCATCCGCGTCTACGCGTGGATCACGCTGCTGAAGGATGAGGGGATCATCAATCACGCTCTGATGGCGCTCGGCCTCATCGACTCGCCGCTGCCCATGTTCGCGACGAGCGGCGCGGTCGTCGTCGGCATCGTCTATTCCTATCTGCCCTTCATGCTGCTGCCGCTCTATGCGGCGATCGAAGGGCAAGACCCCGCTCTGCGCGAGGCCGCGGCCGATCTCGGTGCCTCGCCGCTACAGGTGTTTCTGCGCGTCACTCTGCCTCTGTCGCGGCGCGGGATCGTCGCCGGCGCGCTGCTCGTCTTCATTCCGGCGGTCGGCGAATTCGTCATTCCCGATCTGCTCGGCGGCTCCGACACTCTGATGATCGGCCGCACTTTGTGGAATGATTTCTTCGCCAATCGCGATTGGCCCGCCGCCTCGGCCGCGGCGGTGACGCTGCTCGCTCTGCTGCTCGTCCCCATACTGCTCTATGAGCGCGCGCAATTGCGTGAGGGCCGGCGATGAGCGCCGCGCGCCTTCTCCGTTTTGCGGCGCTGACCCTCGGTTTCGGCTTTCTCTACGGGCCGATCGTCATTCTGGCGACGATGAGCTTCAACGCCTCGCGGCTCGTCACCGTCTGGGGCGGCTTCTCGACCAAATGGTATGCGGCGCTGCTTCACGACGAGCAGATGTTGCGCGCGGCCGAGATCAGCCTCGCCGCCGCGGCGCTCTCCGCGCTCATCGCGACGATCAACGGATTGCTGGCGGCGCTGGCGCTGGCGCGTTTCGGCGGCTTCCGCACGCGCACCTTGTTCGCGGGCTCCATCTATGCGCCGCTGGTGATGCCGGAAGTGGTGCTCGGCCTCGGGCTTCTGCTCGTCTTCGTCGCGCTCGGCGTCGAGCGAGGCTTTCTCACTCTGGTGCTGGCGCATTCGGCCTTCACAATGTGCTTCGCCACGGTGATGATCCACGCCGCTCTGAAGGGCTGCGACCGCACGCTCGAGGAAGCGGCGATGGACCTCGGCGCGACGCCGGTCCGCGCTTTCGCGCTCGTCACTCTGCCGCTGATCGCGCCGAGCGTCGTCAGCGCCTATCTGCTCGCCTTCATCATCTCGCTCGACGATCTCGTCATCGCGAGCTTCACCACCGGGCCGGGCGCGACGACCTTGCCCATGCGCATCTATTCGCAGGTGCGGCTCGGCGTGTCGCCGGAGGTCAACGCCATATCGACGCTGCTGCTCGGCTTCGTGGCCGCGGCGCTCGGCGCCTCGGCGCTGCTGACGCGCGGGCGCGCCAAGGGCGGCGGGGCCGGGTGAGGTACGGGGGTGAGGCCGCCCTTGGCGCCGCTCACGCCGTCGCGCTTTTCCTCGCCTTTTCTTGAATGAGATCGAACACGCGCCGCGCATCGTCGATCATCAGAAATTGCGGCGTAGGATCGAGCGCGGGCGTCATATCTGTCCAGCCTCGATTGCCCCACAAGGGCGCCGGGGCGCCGAAGCGGATGGAGCCGCTTCCATCGACGCGTTCGCTCAAATCGACCGCCGGAAGCCGGTCGAGCGCGAGCGCCGTGAATCGCCCGAAAGGCTCCGGCCGCATGATCAGAATGCGCAGGTTCGTGACGGCGTAGCGCATATCGCTCCGAAGCCAGGCGTCGAACAGGAATCGGCCGAAGACGAAATAGAGCCCCATGCAAACGAAGAGGCAGCCCATGGCGACGAAAAACCAGGGCGCGTTCATCCGCCCGGCGGAAAACGTCCAGAACACCGCGAAGCCGCACCAGAGCAGGCTGAAGGGGATCAGAAAAACGTCGCGATTGCGCAGCGATAGGCCACGAGCCGGCTGGCCCGACCAGAGAACGTGTTCGCCGTCGAGCAGGCGATCTGAGAAAAATTCGGCAGTCATGCGCGCCCCTTCGAATATCTAGGACGGATGCCACGCTTATAGCAGAAGCGTTAGGCTGCTGTCCCCTCGAAGAGCGGCTCGAGACGACGCTTCACCTCTCCTTCGCCGCGCCCGCCTCCGGCTCGACGCGCGGCAGCAGCGGCGCCGCCGCGCCCGAGCGCTTGATCAGCGCCGCTGCGTCCGGCGCGAAGACGGGATCGTCCCAGGGGCCGGAGAGATCGAAGCCGATCTGCACGCCCTTCTCGCGCGGCTTGCCGGCGGCGTCGGCCTCATTGGCCTGCGCCTTCATCGCGAGGCTGCGCTCGGGGATGCGCGTCTGGCCGGCGAAGGCCAGCGCGAAGCCCGGCCCATGCGCCTGACCGTCCTCTATATTGGCCGTTCCCTTCACGATTTTGATCGTCGCGCTGGCGCGGTCCACCAATGAATGGCCCGAGCGAATATCCATCGCGCTCGACAGCGGACGCTTGTCGATGCGGCGCAGCGCGCGTTCGAGATCTATGCCGCCGACCTCGCCTTCCGATAGCGAGAGGCTGGCGCGGCCGTCGAGATCGCGCATGATCTGCGCGACGCTGTCGCCGGTCGCATCCAGCGTGAAACTCGCGTCCAGCGCGCCGCCGAGATCGGGCCGCGCCGCGAGATCCCAGGCGAGCGCGCCGGCGTCGACGCCCGTCAATTGCCCATTGCCGTGGAACTCGAGCGCGCCGGCCGCATTGGCGGCGAAGATCGCGCGACCCTTGACCGTGCCTTTATAGGCCTGCGCTTCGGCGAGCGCGAGCTCGAGGCGGCCGCCGCGCAGCAGCAGCGACAAGGCCGCATCCTCCATATTCAGCCGCAATATGCGGGCGCGCGTCGCCGAGAGGCGCAGATCGACATCGGCGTCCTGAATGTCCGGCAGGGAGAAAGCGTCGCGGCTCCACTGGCCGTCCGGGCCGGAGAGCCCCGGCAAATCGGCGATCATCGGCTTCAGCGACACGAAATTGCTGGCGAGGGTCGCATGGACGATCGGCTTGTCGCCCTCGTGGCGCAGCGCGAAAGACCCCTCGAATTCATTGTCATCGGCCGAGAACTTCAGATCGGTGAGCTGGAAATCGCGCAGGCCGACGCTCGCCTTGGCGGAGAGCTGCACATTCTCGAACGGGCCGGGCAGCGGCGCGCTCACTTTGGCGAGGCCGAGCGCATGGCGCAGCGAGGGCGACGAGCCGGTCAGGCGCCCCGTGTAGCGCGGCTTGGCGCCGAGCTGACCGAAGCCCTCCGCCTCCAGCCGCACGCTGTCCGAATCGAGCCTCACGGTGACAGGCGTCTGCTCGCCGCGCAGCAGCGCGCCGGGCTTGAGCACCCACAGCATGGCGCGCGGACGCTCGCCGCGCCAGGAGAAGGCGAGATCGAGCGTCGCCGGCGAGCCGACGGTGCGCCAGTCGAGCGTCGCGTCCAGATCGTCGAGCGTCTCCGCGCCGCCGGCATATTTGAGCCGCGCGACGCCGGAGACGATGGAGACGCCGCCGAGCCGCGCGCGATCCGCCTTTTCGGCCGCGGGCGTCGACGGCCGCGCCGCCGCGGCGCGCACGGCGGCGCCGGCGGAGCTCATCGGCTTGCGGTCGAGATCGACCTCGATCGAGGGGCGAATCAGCTCGACGTCGGCGATCTCGAGCCGGCCGGCGAGCAGTGGCAGGAGCAGCACATTGCCGTGCAGCCGCTCCGCCTCGATGGTGAGCGCGGCGGCCGGGTCGGCGAAGGCGATGCTGTCGATGGTGATATGCGGGCGCGGCAGCAGCGAGAAGGTCGAACGCCCCTTGGCGGCGATATAGAGCCCCGAGGAGGCGTTGAGCTGGCCTGAAATCTCCTCGAGCAGAGCGCTGGTGGAAAAGGTCCAGGGCGCGAGCGCCGCCCCGAGCGCCACCGCGGCGACGGCGCCCATCGCGATCAGCACACGGCGCGAGGGGCGAGCGAAACGCAAACGGCGGCCGACGGCCATGGGCTTCGATCCTTCGAGTTCGCGCATTGGGCCGGTCGAGTGAGACATTCCATCGTCCATGCAGAAAGAGGCGGGGCGGCCGCAAGGGCCGCGGGCGACGCAGCGCGCGCCCGAACGCGAGGCGCGATACGCTCGAGACACGCCTTATTCGCTTGTCCGCCGCGCGAAAAGGCCCGCGCGCGAGAAGCGCGCGAGGCCGGGAACATGGCCGCAAAGGGCGGCGAGATCGTGGCGGCGGGCCCGACCTCAGTATTTGCGCAGAAGGCTGACCAGCCGGCCCTGGATGCGCACGCGATCGGGCCCGAAAATGCGCGTCTCATAGGCGGGATTGGCGGCCTCGAGCGCTATTGAAGCGCCGCGCTTGCGCAAGCGCTTCAATGTCGCCTCCTCCTCGTCGATGAGGGCGACGACGATATCGCCGGTGTCGGCGGTGTCCTGCTTCTTCACCACGACGACGTCGCCGTCGAGAATGCCGGCCTCGATCATCGAATCGCCGCGCACCTCGAGCGCGAAATGCTCGCCGCCGCCGAGCATGTCCGGCGGCAGATTGATCGTGTGGCTACGGCTCTGCAGCGCGGAGATGGGCGTGCCGGCGGCGATGCGGCCCATGACCGGGATAGCCACCTGCTGGTCCGACTCCGGCTCGCCGGCCGGGACGGGCCGCACGCGGCCGAGCGCGCCCTCTATGACCGAGGGCGAGAATTTGCCGCCGCGCGCGGCGACGCGGGGCGTCGCCGATTCGGGCAGGCGCAACACCTCGAGCGCGCGGGCGCGATTGGGCAGACGGCGGATGAAGCCGCGCTCCTCGAGCGCGAGAATGAGCCTGTGAATGCCGGATTTGGAGCGCAGATCGAGTGCGTCCTTCATCTCGTCGAAGGAGGGCGGCACGCCGGTCTCCTTCAGGCGCTCATGAATGAAGCGCAGCAGATCGCTCTGTTTCTTGGTCAGCATAGGAGAACCCCCGGCGCCGCCCGGCCTGCGGCGCGCTTCCACTCGGCGCGCATATGATGGCGCGCCTTCATAAACAAATCATGAACAGGAGGATAGGCGTTCTCGGTGCGTTCTGCAAGCCGACGGACGACATTTTGCGTCTATGGGACGCATCGATCCGCTTCAACCGCAGCGATGCTTGTTGTTACAGATCGCCATTCTCTTTGGTCATCGTCATTAGTTTTAGCACTATTCGTATTATCGCTACTTTCATTACCTCTATTTTTTGCTGTCTTCAGAAAATATACTCGCCCGTCCGACACGTGGGGAGCAGGTCCGAATGGACCGATGGCGAAACCGTTTTTATATTCCTGGATGTAGACACCGCCATTTGCATAAGAACAAAACCAATTTAGCCACCCTATCCACTGCCATCCCTTCTCATCAGCATCCCAATGCCTCGCAACCCCGTAAAATGGCGGCAGCTTTCCTTTTGGAGGCTTGAACCTCTTCTTTAGCCACTCCAGGTCAGCGTAATGGTCCCGATTTCCCCAATCAGCATCACTTTCTTGCTTTGCTATCTTAAGATCTGGCCTCAGTATGTATAAATACGAAGCATCCCACAAAACAATCGCCTGCTCGTGAGCATATGTTATTACTTTTTGAACCTCGTACGGACGACCTATACTTTCACCCAACTCAATATCAGGAGGCTCTCGCACGCGAAAGACAGCGTAGATAGAACTCTTTCTTTCATATTCCAGATATACATAAGTCACAATCAACGCAGTAAGTGGAATTATTCCGATAATTACACAACTAGGCCGTCGCAGCTTCATTGCCATTAGAGCACATACGGCAAACGCTGCTACAGCTAACACAGAAGCAACAATTATTCCCTTTCCAAAACTCGTCCACCATGCCAATCCGGCTACGACAGCCGATAACGGAATGATAGCTCCCCAGTCGCGGATCTGCCCCAACACTTCAACGATTCGTTCATTCTGCATTTGGTGATCATACAACAACCCATCTCAGCATCCAAAAGCGATCGCGGTCTCTTCCTTCGGCAAGGCGCCAACCACCGTCCAGAAAATCAACAATATCCCCCTCTACTGCGCCGCCGCCGCCGCCACCCCCAGCATCGGCCGCACATGGCGCGCGAAATCCTCGAGCGAGCGCAAATTCTTCTCCGCATCCCGCGAGATCGGCTTCAGCAAGATCGACCGCGCGTCCGTCTCCTCGCGATAGGCGGCGATCTTCTCGGCCACCTCGTCGAAATCGCCGATCAGCGAGCGCTGCAGCAGCCCCTCCTCGGTCAGCGAAGGCGGCGCCGCGCCGTCCTGGCGGGCGAAATTGCCGCGCATGCGCTCGGCGAAACGCGCGAAGAAGGGAACCGCCTCGGCCAGCGCCTGCTCGCGCCGCGGAGCCGCGAAATAAAAGCGCGCCATGGTGAAGCGCGGATCGCCCTCCGGCCCCGCCGCCTCGCGATAGATGCGCAAAGTCTCCTTGATCTGCTCGATCGGGAAAGGCGGGCCCGCCATCACGCCGAAACCGTTGCGCGCGGCATAGCGAATCGCCCCCGGCGTGGTGGTGGCGAGATAGGTGGGGATCGGCTTTTGCAGCGGGCGCGGCGTGATGCTGAGGCCATTGGCCTCGTAATGCGCGCCGGTGAAGGTCACCTTGTCTTCGTAGAGCAGGCGATTGACGAGGCCGAGCGCCTCCAGAGTCATCTCGCGCGTCGAATCCTTGCCGGCGCCGAAATGCCGGTTCTGCAATTCGAAGGGCCCGCCCCGCGCCACGCCGAAATCGAACCGACCCTTGGAGAGAAGATCGATCGTCGCGACATCCTCCGCCACCTGGATCGGATTGCGGAAGGCGAGCAGCACAGCGGCCGAGCCGAGCCTGATCGTCGTCGTCACGCCGGCGAGATAGGACAGCAGCGCGAGAATGGAGGGGCAGACGGCGTCCGGCTCGAAATGATGCTCGGCGATCCAGGCTTCCTCGAAGCCGAACGCCTCCGCATGACGCACGAGCCCCGTCTGCGTCTCGAGGCAGCGCGCGTAATCCTGCTGCGGATTTTCATAGGTGCAGAAGACGCCGAACCGCATGGCGAGGGCCTCGGAATGCGCGCCGCCGCTCCCATGCGCGCTCTGGCTATATACGGCAGTTACATATCGTCATACAGGATATGGACGCCGGCGCCCGCCCGCAAGCGCAAAATCATTGGCGTTTCGTGCGAATTTTCGTCAGCGAGGAGAAAGCCGCCGTCCATTCCGTCAGATAGAGCGGCAATAGAGGAATCGAATAAAGCGACGGGAAATAGATATTGATCGATGATCGCCGCTGTGGCGATTTTCCGATAGAGAGAGTTGAAAACGTCTCGGCCCTCGGCGTCGACGGGGGCCTGCGGGCGCCGCTCGGGGGCGGCGTTTCGGTTCGCTCATGACGCCGCCATAGAGGCGCGGCTCGGTTTCGGAGGATTTCATGTCGGTAGCCGCTTTGCCATCCCGGCATTTTCTGAGCCGGGAGCGCTCCATCGCAGCGCATGGCTTCAACCGCTGGCTGGTGCCGCCGGCCGCTCTCGCCGTGCATTTGTGCATCGGCATGGCCTATGGCTTCAGCGTGTTCTGGTTGCCGCTGTCGCGCGTCGTCGGCGGCGCCGAGCCCAAGGCCTGCCCGGCGGATATGGGCTTTTTCGCCAGCATTTTCGCCACGAGCTGCGATTGGAAGATCAGCATGCTCGGCTGGACCTTCACGCTGTTCTTCGTCTTTCTCGGCTCCTCGGCGGCCGTGTTCGGCCATTGGCTGGAGACCGCCGGCCCGCGCAAGGCGGGCCTGGCGGCGTCGGTGTGCTGGTGCGGCGGCCTGCTGATCTCGGCGGCCGGCGTCTATCTGCATCAGATCTGGATGCTGTGGCTCGGCTCCGGCGTCATCGGCGGCATAGGGCTCGGCCTCGGCTATATCTCGCCGGTCTCGACGCTCATCAAATGGTTTCCGGATCGGCGCGGCATGGCGACCGGCATGGCGATCATGGGCTTCGGCGGCGGGGCGATGATCGGCGCGCCGCTCGCCGACAAGCTGATGGCCTATTATGCGACGCCCACCTCCGTCGGCGTGTGGCAGACCTTCGTCACCATGGCGGCGATCTATTTCGTCTTCATGGTGGGCGGCTCGCTCGGCTATCGCGTGCCGCGCGACGGCTGGAAGCCGGAGGGCTGGTCGCCCTCGGCGACGGCCGCCAATAAAATGGTGACGAGCCGCCATGTGCATCTCGAGGTGGCGTGGAAGACTCGGCAATTCTGGCTGCTGTGGGGCGTTCTCTGCCTCAATGTCAGCGCCGGCATCGGCGTGCTGGGCATGGCCTCTCCCATGTTGCAGGAAGTGTTCGGCGGCCGGCTCATCGGCCTCGACATGGGATTCGCCGATCTCGACGCGACGCAAAAGGCGAAGATCGCCGCCATCGCGGCCGGTTTCACCGGCCTGCTCAGCCTCTGCAACATCGGCGGGCGCCTGTTCTGGGCCACATGGTCCGACATGCTCGGCCGCAAGACGACCTACGCCATCTTCTTCGTGCTCGGCTTCTTGCTCTATTCCGCCGCGCCCTGGGCCGCGCATGAGGGCAATGTGGTGCTCTTCGTGCTGTTCTTCTGCGTGATCCTGTCGATGTATGGCGGCGGCTTCGCGACCATTCCGGCCTATCTCGCGGATATTTTCGGCACGCATTATGTGGGCGCGATTCACGGAAGGCTGCTCACCGCCTGGTCGACGGCGGGCGTGCTCGGCCCGGTGCTGGTCAATTACCTTCGCGACTATCAGATCGACCACGGCGTCGCGCGCGAGGCGGTCTATAATCAGACCATGTATATTCTCGCCGGCCTGCTCGTCCTCGGCCTCGTCTGCGATCTCGCGGTGCGGCCGGTCGCCGAGAAGCTGTTCATGACCGACGAAGAGGTCGCCGCGGAGAAGAAGACCAGCGTCGCCGCCGTCGTGCAGGCAGAGAAAGAACCGCACGCCGATTTCGAGGATTATGTCGAGGAAGGTCAGGCCGCGGAAGCTGCGGCGGCCGAGGCGCGCCGCGCCGCCGCCGCACAGAACGGCGGCTCGCGCCTGCTACTGATCGCCGCCTGGGCCGCCGTCGGCATACCGCTCGCCTGGGGCGTATCGATCACGCTGCAGAAGACCTTCGTGCTGTTCCACTGAATGAACGGGGGACGCATGTTCGCGCGATCTCTCCTGCTCGCTGCGCTGGCCTTCTGGGCCGGCGAGGCGCTGGCCGAAGGCCCGCCGCCCGCGGTGCTGCAGAGCGAGTTGAAATATGCGCCCGTGCCGCTGTTCACCGGCGTCTTCGCCGCGCCGGTGAGCGGCACGGCGACGCAGCCCGGCGCGCTCTATGCGCTCTCGGTGAAATATGCGGCCGGCGCGAGATCGCTGCCGCACACCCATCCCGACGCGCGCGTCGTGACGGTGATTTCCGGCCGCTTCTATGCGGGCGTCGGCGAGCGGCTCGACGAGAGCTCGCTACGCGCGCTCGGGCCCGGCGATTCGATCGTCGTGCCGGCGGAAACCGTCCATTACGGCTGGGCGAGGGACGGCGAAGTCCTGCTGCTCGAGACCGGCGTCGGCCCTTCCGGCGCCAGCCTGTGGCCAAAACCGCCGCAGCGCTGACTTCCGTCGTGTCCTTCGTGTCTTCGTGGTAGAGCAAACCACGAAGACACGAAGGACAAGGAAGCTGCTCACCCTCCTCCACACGGCCGATTGGCATCTCGGCGCCCAGCTGCAGGGCTGGCCGCGCGAGGCGGAGCATCGCAAAGTCCTGCACGCGCTCGTCGCCATCGCCGCGGAGCGCCGCGTCGACGCCGTGATCGTCGCCGGCGACATATTCGACAGCCTCAACCCTTCCGCCGAAGCGCAGAAGCTCCTCTATGACACGCTGAAGGAGCTGCGCGCCGCTCTGCCCGCGGCGACGATCGTCCTCCTCGCCGGCAATCACGATCCGGCCGGGCGCATAGAGGCGCCGCGCGCTTTGTTCGATCTCGTCAATGTCGCCGGCGTCGGCACGATCACGCGCAAAGACGGCGCGATCGACGCCGGCGTCCATCTCGTGCCGCTGCGCGGGGCCGGCGGCGCGATCGAGGCGCATCTTCTCGCCGTGCCTTATCCGCGCGCCGCCGATCTGCCGATCCTCGACGGCGAGAGCGAGGGCTCGCCCGTCGTGCGCTCGGTGCGCGCGCTGTACGCCGAGCTCATCGCCGCCGCGCGGGCGCGCATCGGCGCGGCGCCGCTCGTCGTCACTGGCCATCTGCATGTCGCCGGCGGCCTCGAATCGGAAGGCGCCGAGCGCCGCATCCTCGTCGGCGGCGAGCATGCGGTTCCGCCGGACGTGTTTCCGCCGGATGTCGCCTATGTCGCGCTCGGCCATCTGCATCGGCCGCAAGCGGTCGGGCGTGAGAGCATACGCTATTCCGGCTCGCTGTTTCCGCTGTCCAAGACGGAGATCGACTATCGCCACGGCGTGTCGATCGTCGCTATCGACGGCGCGCAGACGATTGTCGAGCATGTCCCCCTCCCCCGCCCGACTCCCTGCCTGCGCATTCCGCCGCGCGGCGGAATCGCGCGCGAGAATGTCGAAGCCGCTTTCGCCGCGCTCGGCCTCGACGCCGCGACGCCGGCCGATGAAAAGCCTTTCGTTCATCTGACCGTCGCCGCCGACGGGCCGATCGTCGGCTTGGACGCCGAGATCGACGCGATCGCGGAGAAATTTCCGATCCGCCTCGCCTCGCTCACCGTGGAGCGCCCGCAGCGCGCGGAAACAGAGGCCCCGGCGCCCGCGGCCCTGCGCCTCTCCGAGCGGCAGCCGGTCGAATTGTTTCGCGAGGCCTTCGCGCTCACCCATAGAGCCGAGCCGACGGCGGAGCATCTGACGCTGTTCCATTCCGCCGCCTCGGAGGAATAATGCGTATTCTCGCGATAAGGGGCGAAAATCTCGCGAGTCTCGCCGAGCGCTTCGAGATCGATTTCGAGGCCGAGCCTCTGCGCGGCGCCGGCCTCTTCGCCATCACCGGCGAGACGGGCGCCGGCAAATCGACGATTCTCGACGCGCTCTGCCTCGCGCTCTATGACGCGTTTCCTCGCGTCGCCGCGCAGGGCGTCAACGAGAGCGTGCCGGACCCGAGCGGGCAGACGGTGAGCGCCGCCGATCCGCGCTCCATTCTGCGGCGCGGCGCGGGACGCGGCTTCGCCGAGGTGGATTTTTTGAGCCGCGACGGCGAGCGCTATCGCGCGCGCTGCGACATCGCGCGCGCGAGGGGGCGGGCGACTGGCAATCTGCAACAGCGCAGCCGCGCGCTGCATCGCCTGGACGCGGCGGGCGCCGTCGTCGCGGCGGTGGCCTCGGGCGTCGAGCCCGTGCGCGCCAAAATCGTCGAGCTCACCGATCTCACCTTCGATCAGTTTCGCCGCACCGTGCTGCTGGCGCAAGGCGATTTCGACGCTTTTCTGCGCGCCGATTCGAAGGAGCGCGCCGATCTGCTCGAGAAGATCACCGGCGCCTCTGTCTATGCGGAGATTTCCAAGCGCGTCTATCTGCGGACCAAATCCGCGCTCGAGGCGCTGGACATTCTGCGGCGACGCCGCGAGGACGTCGGCCTGCTGCCGGACGATGCACGCGCGGCGCTGGAGATCGAGCGCGAAACCTCCGCGGCGGGTCGCGTCGAAGCCGCGCGCCGACGCGACGAAGCCGCCGCGCTGCTGCGCCGCCACGAAAGCATTGCGCAGGCGGAGACTCGTCTCGCCGAAACCGCCGCGCGCCACCAAGCGACGCTCGCAGCGCAGGAGTCCCTTGCGGAAGCACGCGCGCGACTGACGACGCTCGACGCCGCCGAGCCGCTGCGCGCGCCGCTCGCCGCGCGCGAGGCCGCGGCGCAGACCCTCCTCCGCGCGACGACGAGCGACATCGCCGCGCGCGAAGCCTCGACGAAAGCGCAGGCCGCGCTCGAGCAGGCATGCGCGGAAGAGGCGCAAAAGCGCGCGCGCTTGGAGGCGGCGGAAGCCGAATTCAAGACATTCGGGCCTCTGTGGTCGCAGGCCGAAGGTCTCGACGCCGAAATCCTCGCGGCCAAGCGGGAGGCGACGCAAGCCGAGAAAGTCGCGCTCGGCTCCATGCAGATCGCGCGACAAAAGGCCGCCGAAGAAACCGCTCTGATCGAGCGCGTCGCGACTGCCGAGGCGAGAGCCGAGACGACGCACGCCGCGCTGGAGCGTCTCGCCGTCGCGGAGCCGCTGGTCGCGCGCTGGAGCGAGATCGCCGAATGGCTCGACCGTCGAAGCGAGGCGGCCAAATCGCTCGTCGACGACACGGCGCGCGCGAAAGAGCTCGGCGCCGAGATCGACGCCGCGACTCGCGAGCTCGAGACTTTCGACGCCGATGATCGCGAGGCGAAAGCACACCACGCAAAGCTCGCCGAGCAGATCGAAGCGCGCAGCGATGCGCTCGCGCAGCTGAAGGAAGAAGAAGCGATCACGAGGAGCCGCGCGCTCGACGCGCTCGGGCGGATCGCGACTCGGCTCGAGACGCAGATGCAGCGCCATGCGAAGGCGCGCGAAGCGTCGAGACGCGCGACGCAGGATCTCGCGGCCGCGAACGCCGTGCAGGAGAGCGAGACGCGCGCGCTCCACGAGGCCCGCGCGGCCTGCGAGATCGGCGAGGCGAAGCGCGGAGAGGTCGAGCGGCTCGGCGAGATCGCCGACGCCGCCGTCTCCAAAGAGGCGCTGGCGCTGCGCGCGAGCCTCGTCGAAGACGCCCCCTGCCCCGTCTGCGGCGCGCGCGAGCATCCGCACGCGCATTCGAGCGCGGCCGCAGACGCGCTCATCGCCGAGCTTCGCGCTCGACGCGACGCGCTGCGCCGTGAAATGACGGAAGCGCAGCGCTCGATCGCCACATCGAGCGGTCGCCTCGCCGCAGCGCAAGAGCGCGCCGCCGATGCGACGCGCCGATGCGACGAGGCGTTGGCGGAAAGTGAAGACGCCGCGAAAGATCATGAGGAAGCGCGTGGCGGCTGGCGCGACGACGCGCTGCCCGCGCCGGGAGCGATCGACGATATGACCGCGCTCACGCTCATCGCCGAGGCGATCGAGCGCGAGAGCGTCGCGCTCGACAGCCGGCGCGCAGGCGCGCGGGCGCTACGCGCCGATATGGACGCGCTGCGCCAGAAATATGACCGCCTCGCCGCCGCGATCGACGAGCGCCGGCAAAGGCGCGACGATCGTCTCGCGCGCGTCGCCGCGGCGCGCGAGGAGGCCGCCCGTCTCGGCGAGGCCCGCGCCGCCGCGACCGAAAGCCTTCGCGCCGTCGATCGCGCGCTCGCGCCCTTTCTGCCGCTTTGCGACCTCTCCTCCGCCGATCTCGACCGCGATCTGCCGAGCGCGATGCGGCGGCTGAAAAAGCGAGGCGAGGATTTTCGCAACGCCCAGGAGAGCGCCGCGCAGGCGAAGCGCGATCTCGACGCGCTCGCGCAAAAGCTCGTCGGTCTGCGCGTCGAAGCGCGCGCCTGCGCCGAGGCGGCGGCGACGGCGAAGACACAGCAAGACGAACGCGCGGGCGCGGGCGCCGAGCTGCGCGCGCGCCGCGGCGAACTGCTGGGCGGCGAGCCGACGACGATCCATCGCACACGCTGCAATGACGCGCGTCTCCTCGCGCAGCAGGCGCTCGAATCCGCCGCGCGCCTGCGCGCCGAGACGGAGGCGCGCCGCGCCGGCGCCGAGCGCGACCTCGCCCATGCGGCGAACGCTCTCGCCGAGGCGCGCGCGCGAAGCGAGGCCGCCGCGCAGGATTTCGCCGCCGCGCTGATTGTCGCGCAAATCGACGAAGAGGCGGCGCTCGCTCTTCTCGCAGTCTCACCGCGAGAGCGCGCGGAATTGCGGGCGAGCCTGGAGGCCGTGGACGCCGCCGTCGCCGCCGCGCGGACCGAAAAAGAGGCGCGCGCCCGCGATCTCGCCGACACGCTCGCCGAAGGTCGCCCGGAGCAAGACGTCGCAATGCTGGACGCGCGCCGCGCCGAAGCGGAGACGAAACTGGAAGCGCTGGCGCGACGGCTCGGCGAGATCGGCGAAAGACTCGCCGCAGACGACATTGCGCATGGGCGCGCCGCGACGCTCGCCGCCGAGATCGCCGCCGCCGAGGCGACGCATAAGAGCTGGGCCGAGGTCGACGCCGCCATCGGCTCGGCGAGCGGCGACAAATTCCGCCGCTTCGCGCAGAGCGTGACGCTGGAGCATCTCGTCGCGCTCGCCAATCGCAATCTGGCGACGCTGACGACGCGCTATCGGCTGGAGCGCTCCGCCTGCGACACGGCCGACCTCGGTCTGCAGATCGTCGATCGTGATCTTTGCGACGAGCGTCGCTCGACGCGCTCGCTGTCCGGCGGCGAGCGCTTTTTGGCCTCGCTCGCGCTGGCGCTCGGCCTCTGCAGCCTCGAGGGGCGCGGCTCCTTCGTCGACACTCTGTTCATCGACGAGGGCTTCGGCACGCTGGATCAAACGACGCTCGACGTCGCCATGGACGCGCTGGAGCGTCTGCACGGACAGGGCCGCAAGGTCGGCGTCATCAGCCATGTCGAATCGCTGCGCCAGCGCATTCCTGTGCAGATCAGAGTGGAGAAGCGCGGCGGCGGCCGCAGCGCGGTGCGCATTGAGGCGCACGCGGGGTTGTTGGTGTGATGCGAGGCTCTAAGGAGATCGAGCTAAATAGGCGTTTCAATTCCAAGCGAAAATCATGACGCGCGACTCCTTCTCCCACTCGTGGGAGGTGGCCTAGCCATAGGGCGTCCGACAGGACGCCCGTCGCAAGAGTCGGGCTATGGCCGCGTCGGATGACGGGCTGCTACGGTTTTCCACATGGACATAGCTTTAAAGAGCAATGGCGGCAGCTTGGTCCCTCATCCGCCCCTCGCTGACGCGAGGGCCACCTTCTCCCGCAAGCGGGAGAAGGGCGCGCCCTTTTCTCGCGGCTTCTCTAATTCACTTATTTCGCGGCGTCGCCTAAGACTCGCATCGGAAGCAATCACACAGAATCCAGATAAGGCGCCTCACAGAGCGTTGCGATAGGCCTTGCGCGAGAAGATCGTCATCACGATGATCCAGATGTCGAGCGGCAGCGACCAATGGTCGATGTAATAGAGATCATGCTCGACGCGCAGGCGGATCTTCTCCGGCGAGTCGATCTCGCCGCGCAGCCCGTTGACCTGCGCCCAGCCGGTGATGCCGGGCTTCACATTGTGGCGGCGCGCATAGAGGGCGATCTTGCGCTCGAAGATCTGGTCATGCGCCAGCGCATGCGGGCGCGGGCCGACCAGCGACATCTCGCCGCGCAGCACATTGATGAGCTGCGGCAGCTCGTCGATATTGTAGCGGCGGATGAAACGGCCGACGCGCGTCACGCGCTTGTCGCCGGCGGTCGCCTGCGTGATCTCGCGGCCGTCCTCCATCGTCGTCATGGAGCGGAATTTGGCGATGCGGAAGGGCTCGCGATTGAAGCCGTGGCGGCGCTGGAAGAACAGCGCCGGCCCTTTGCTGTCGAGCTTGATCGCCGCTGCGACGACAAGCAGCAGCGGCGACAACAGGGCGAGGCCCGCCGCCGAGCAGACGATATCGAAGAGACGCTTGGCGATGATCTCGAGCGAGTCGTGCCGGCGGCCGTTCAGATTGAGGCTGGCGATCGAGCCGATCTTATTGATATGGGCGTCGGCGAAACGGTCGAGCACGCGCTCCGGCCCGAGATGGATCGACGCCGGCACGCGTAGGAAGGCAGTCACGCAATCGTCGATGACGTCGGTGCGGCTCCAGGGCGCGAGAATGAACACATCGTCCGGCAGCAGCATGCGCGCGGAGGCCTGCGCCAGAGCGAGATCGTCCTGCAGCGCGTCGGCGCGGTCGCGCAGCGCCACGGCGGCGATGACATTCATGCCGCTCTCCCAAGGCTGGTAGCGGCGCATGAACTCCTCGATATCGCTCTCGAAGCCGACGAGAAACACGCGGCGCGCCGAGGCGCCGCCGCGCTCTGCGCTGCGCCGAACCACACCGACGAGGGCGGCGCGCGCCGCATAGACGGAGAGAAAGCCCGTCGCATAGAAGAGAACGAAAGCGCCGCGCGAGGATTCCTCCGTCGCCTTGGCGAGAAAGCCGAAGGTCAAGGCGCAGACGAAGGCGACGCTCCACAGCACCGCGCCGCGCCAGCCATGGCCGTCCAGCGTCAGGTAATTCTTGATGGCGTATTCGTGCCGCATGACGTTGGACAGGACGAACAGAATCGCCGCGAACACGCAGAGCCGCAAATTGGGCGGCGTGGAGCCGTCGAAGCCGTAAGCGAAGAGGTGATACAAAGTCTCGCAGGCGATCGCCGTGCAGAGAATGACGACGACATCGAGCAGCGCCGCGATGACGGAGAAGGAGGCGCGCATCAGCGCCGCATTCTGGCTCGGCATGGCATGCGCCCAACCGCCGCGAAGGGTGGCGCTGCTCTCGGCTCCGACTTTGGCGCGAGCGTCGCCTCTACGAAGCGACGGAATGGGAAGATCGGCGATACTCGACACGGCCTGGTCTCCAACCCGATACTGCCGCCGTGCCGTAATGGAACAAATCGCCCGTTTCGGCCGGCTTTCGCAGCTTTGGCTGCAAACGGCCTGCCCGCAGAGCGGCGAAATCGCGGCGAGACGGGGCGTAAGACGCGCCGCCGGAGCCGCAGCGCCAACCCAATCCATTGATTTATAAAGAATTTACCATTGCGGGTGATCGCGTGGCGGGCTCTGCGGCGCCGCAGCGCAGAGAGAAGCCTTCACAATGGCGTCATCCTGCCTATAGACTATGCCGGCGGCTCGGGGGCTGGAGGGCGTCCGATCGATTCGCGGAAAGAGGGCCGAGGTGACCGTTCACTTTCGCCAGTCCAATGTTTCGCCGCAGGCCTGTCCTGCGCTGGTTCTCAACGCCGACTATCGGCCGCTGAGCTACTACCCTCTGTCTCTGTGGGGCTGGCAAGACGCGATAAAGGCCGTCTTCCTCGACCGGGTCAATATCGTCTCGGAATATGACAAGACGGTCAAAAGTCCGAGTTTCGAAATAAGGCTCCCTTCGGTCGTTTCGCTCAAAGCCTATGTAAAGCCCGCCCGCCATCCCGCCTTCACCCGCTTCAACGTTTTCCTCCGCGACCGCTTCACCTGCCAATATTGCGGACAGCGGGACGATCTCACCTTCGATCATGTGATCCCCCGCTCCAAGGGCGGGGCCACCACTTGGGAAAATGTCGTGGCCGCCTGCTCCGCCTGCAATCTGCGCAAGGCCGACCGGCTGCCGCATGAGGCGCATATGGTTCCGGCTCAGCCGCCCTTTCAGCCGAGCGTCGCCGATCTGCATCGCAACGGCCGCCTCTTCCCGCCCAATTATCTCCATGAGAGCTGGCTCGACTATCTCTATTGGGATTCGGTGCTCGAGCCCTGAGAGCCGCCCTTTGGGAATGTTGCGCCGCCTGCTCGTCATATCCTTCGGCTTCGTGCTCGCGGCCGGCGCCGGCATGATCTTCCTGCCGATCGCCGCTTTGACCGACGCGACGACGCGCGAGGCCGGCTCGTCGCTGGCCATGGCGGCGCTGTTCTGGGCGGAGCCGGACGATGTCGCGGCGGCCTTCGGTTACGTGCTTTGGACGATGGGGATCGCCGGCTGCGCGGCGCCGCTCGCCATAGTGGCGCTGGTCGGCGAGATCGCCGGCGTGCGCGCCTACACATGGTATGCGGGCGCGACGGCGCTGCTCGGCGCCGCCGCGCCGACGATTTTGCGCGCCGCGCGCGGGACCGGACGCCTCGCCGAGACGAGCCCGGCCGAGGGACGCTTCGCGCTTTTGTTCTTCCTCGCGGGGGCTTTGACGGGCACGATCTATTGGCTGATCGCCATGCGCGGACGCCAGCCGCGCGGCTGATGATAGCTACGCGGGTTTTTCAATGAAATTGCGTCCGATTGTGTTTTTGCCGCCAGCATTCGCTGTTTTGGTTTCCGCGGCGCGGGCGCAGACGGACGAGAACGATCGCTGGCGCTTCGACGGCAATGGAGAG
Source organism: Methylosinus sp. H3A (assembly GCF_015709455.1). Lineage (NCBI taxonomy): Bacteria > Pseudomonadati > Pseudomonadota > Alphaproteobacteria > Hyphomicrobiales > Methylocystaceae > Methylosinus > Methylosinus sp. H3A. The sequence goes on along the minus strand of NZ_JADNQW010000005.1, from coordinate 2,550,798 downwards.
ATTGCGCAATTGGTTCGCGCCTCGAGACGACCCTCATCCTCGACAAAGGCGATTTGGCCGAGATCGCCGATCTGATGAAACGGGACGACGATCCTGCCTTCCAATTGCTCCCCGATCTGAAAAACATCGAATTCAAGATCGAGAGCAACGCGATGCATGGCTGGACATTGGCCTTTCCAGTCGACGCCGCCTCCGAATCCATGCGCTCCTTCGGACGCAGCGGCGAGCTTCGCTATCGGCTCGACAAGGTCACGCGCCGATACGGAAGCTCGGCCAGCAAAGACGACGCCGCAGCCTTTGTGAAGCGCTGCGCCAAGAAATAGACCGAGAGTTCGCCGCTCCGACGCCTTGAACTCCCGCATAGCGACGCTTATTGTGACCACATATGACCATCCGATGGGCCATTTTATGCCGACCATCAATCTGAAGGACGCGAAGGCGGGCTTCTCCGGCCTCGTCGACCGCGCCGTCGAAGGGGAGTTCGTGACGATCACCCGTCACGGCAAGCCCGTGGCCGCTCTCGTCTCGATCGAGGCGGCCGAGATCGCGCGAAAAGCGATGGCGCGCAAGCGCCCGGGCTTGGTCGATTATTTGAAGACGTTTCCCGGCGGCGATTTCGAGCGCAATAGCGCGCCGTCGCGAGATGTCGAGCTTTGAGCGGATTTCTGCTCGACACCAATGTCGTCTCCATGCTCGCGCCATCGCGCGCCGAAGCCTCGCCTCGCTTTCTCGATTGGCTCGAGCGCATGGACCACGACGGAAAGCTGTTTCTCTCGGTCGTGACCATTCACGAGATCGAGAAAGGAATCGCCCTGCTCGAGCATAAGGGCGCGACAGCGAAGGCGGCGGGGCTGAAGCTCTGGCTCGCGGGTCTCGCCGCGACATATGACGACAAGATCATCGGCGTCGATGCGCGCGCCGCCACCATCGCCGGCCGGTTGGAAGCCGAGGCGATCTCCAGCGGAAATGATCCCGGAATGGCGGATGCGATTATCGCCGGCGTCGCCGCAGCGAACGATCTCCACATCGTCACCCGCAATACGAGACATTTCCTGCCTTTCGGCGTCCCGGTCTCGTCGCCGGAGGAAGCCGCGGCATAACGCCCGTCAGCGCGATATCCCGCCGAGCACGCCGCGCAGCACTTCCTTCGCGATCTGTGTGCCGATGGAGCGCGCCGCCGATTGCACCGCCGAGCGCATGGCGAGCTCGCCCGTCGACATGCGCTTGGGATTCTCGCGCTTGAACAGGCCGCCGACGACGCCGCCGATCTTGCCGAGAATGCCGCCGCCGGCGCTCGCCTGCGTCGTCTGCTCCTCGGGCCGGGCGGGGCCGGCGCCCGCCGCGCTCAAATGGCCTTCGGCGCGCTTCTGCAGCACTTCGAAAGCCGATTCGCGATCGATGGGCGTGTCATATTTGCCGCGCAGCGGACTTTCCGCCAGAACGCTGGCGCGCTCCTCGGCGGTGATCGGCCCGACGCGCGCGGCGGGCGGCGCGATCAGCACGCGATCGACGATCTCCGGCTTGCCCTTGGCGTCGAGCATGGAGACGAGCGCCTCGCCGACAGAGAGCTGCATGATCGCCTCCGCCGTGTCGAAGGCTGGGTTTTGCCGGAATGTTTCCGCCGCCGCGCGCACGGCTTTTTGGTCGCGCGGGGTGAAGGCGCGCAACGCATGCTGCACGCGATTGCCGAGCTGGCCGAGCACACTGTCCGGCACGTCCAACGGATTTTGCGTTACGAAATAGACGCCGACGCCCTTGGAGCGGATGAGCCGCACCACTTGCTCGATCGCCGTCAGCAGCGGCTTGGGCGCGTCGTCGAAGAGAAGATGCGCCTCGTCGAAGAAGAAGACGAGCTTGGGCTTGTCGAGATCGCCGACCTCCGGCAGCTGCTCGAACAGCTCCGATAGGAGCCAGAGCAGGAAAGTGGCGTAGAGCCGCGGCGAGCGCATGAGTCTATCGGCGGCGAGTATGTTGATGACGCCGCGGCCATCGCGGTCGACGCGCAGAAAATCGGAAATGTCGAGCGCCGGCTCGCCGAAGAAATTCTCCGCCCCTTGGGCTTCCAGCACCAAAAGCTGACGCTGGATCGCGCCCACCGTCGCCGGCGCGACATTGCCGTATTTCGTCTTCAATCGGCCGGCATTGTCGGCGACATAAGTCAGCGCGGCGCGCAGATCCTTGAGGTCCAGCAGCAAGAGGCCCTGTTCGTCGGCGACGCGGAACGTCACATTGAGAACGCCCTCTTGAACATCGTTGAGCTCGAGCAGGCGCGCCAGCAGCAGCGGCCCCATCTCGGAAATGGTGGCGCGCACCGGATGCCCCTGCTCGCCGAAGAGATCCCAGAAGTCGACGGGAAAACGATCCGCCACATAGGCGAGCCCGATCTCGAGCGCGCGATCGACGAAAGCCTGGCGCGGCTCGCCCGGCTGCGACAATCCGGCGAGATCCCCTTTCACATCGGCGAGGAACACGGCGGTCCCCGCATTGGAGAAACCTTCGGCCAGCTTCTGCAGCGTCACCGTCTTGCCGCCGCCGGTCGCGCCGGCGATGAGCCCATGGCGATTGCCGACGGAAAGGGTCAAGTAACTATAGACGCCGTCAGTGTTCGCGCCGACGAGGATTTTTCCGGGGCTGGCGTTCGGATCGTCAGTCATGTTCTCGTGCCTGCGCTCATTGAGAGAATCGACGAGCGGCCATTATATAACCAGCCGTCGTCGAAGCGGGTGTTTTCGTACGGCTTGCTGCGGCGCGGCGCCGCGGCCTTCGCATCCTTCCGCGGCGACGCTTGGCGAACGCCCTTCCGCAGGCTAAGTTCTGAACCACTAGAGAGGAGCGTCGAACGCAATCGCACGCCCGGTCGCGGCCGCGCAGAAGGGCAGGCTTTCTCTCCGAGGCCGCCGAGCTCGCAGCAGGATCTGGAAATCGCCGATGATCGCGACGCCTCGCGACTCCCTCGGCTGCGGCGATGAACGAGAAGCGACGCCATATCTTCGGGAAGAAAACGCATGTCCAAGAGTTACGCCAAGAGTTCGCAAAAGGGTCGCGCCAAGGGCGGCAATATTCCCAAGCTGCCTCTCTTCGCGATCGGCGGTGTCTTCCTCGCGGCCTTCGCCGCGCTGGTCGTCTTCACCAGCCTGAAGCCGCCGCCGCCGCCCGCCTCTGCCATCGGTGGTCCGTTCCAGCTCGTCGCGCACAACGGCCAGACGGTCACCGAGAAGGATTTTCTCGGCCGGCCGTTCCTGGTTTTCTTCGGCTACACGCATTGCCCGGACATCTGCCACACCACTTTGTTCGAAATATCCGAGATCCTGCGCTCGCTCGGACCAAAGGCCAACGCCGGCGCCATGTTCGTGACCGTCGATCCAGAGCGCGACACGCCCGCCGTGCTCAAGGACTATCTCTCCAATTTCGATCCGCGCATCATCGGCGTCTCCGGCGAGCGGGCCGCGCTCGATCCCGTGCTGAAGGAATATCGCATCTACGCCAAAAAGGCGGCGGACAGCGGCGAAGACTATGCGGTCGATCATACGACCGTCGTCTATCTGATGGACAAAAGCGGCCGCTTCGTCAGCTCCTTCAATGTCGGACGCAAGCCCGCCGAGGCCGCGCGCGAGCTCGAACGCTATATGTGACGCGCGACGCCGAGACACAGCGACGCAGAGACGACACACTCGACATTTTTTTGCGTAAGTCGCGCACTTCCCTGTCGCGACTCGGCATGGCTTTGCGTTAGCATCACGCCATGCTTCGTCTCCGACGCGACGGACTCGCAAAGACCGCGGGCTCCACAGCCATAACAGTCACTCACGCCGGCGAGACGCTCGTCGTCTCGCTGCGGCGTCTCGGCAGCGCCCGTCGCTTCACGCTGCGCGTTCGATTCGCGGCGCGCGACGCCGTGCTCACAATGCCGACGCGCGCCTCTTTGCGCGAGGCGCGCGAATTCACCGAACGTCACGCCGCCTGGATCGCCGCGCGCCTCGGCCGGCTGCCGGAGACGATTCCCTTCCGCGACGGCGCCGTCGTGCCTCTGCGCGGCGTCGACCATTCGATCGCGCATCGCCCCGGCGCGCGCGGAACCGTATGGATCGAGACGCGTTCTTCTCTGGACTCGTCGCAATGCGCGGGTTTCGATCTCTGCGTCGCCGGCGCGCAGGAACATGTTCATCGCCGCGTCGTCGACTTTCTGAAACGCGAGGCGCGCCGCGATCTGGAAGAGGCGGTGGAGCGCCATACGCGCACGCTCGGCCTCACCGCGCGCAGCGTCGGTCTGCGCGACACGGTGAGCCGCTGGGGCTCCTGCTCGGCGACAGGCTCGCTGAATTTCTCCTGGCGGCTGGTGATGGCGCCGCCTTTCGTGCTCGACTATCTCGCCGCGCATGAGGTCGCCCATCTCGAATATCTCGATCACTCCGATCGCTTCTGGGCGCTGGCGCGACGCCTATGCGCCGAGACGGACCGCGCCGAGATATGGCTCTCCGCGCATGGCGCGCATTTGCATAAATTCGGCGTGGCCGAATAGCCGCGGCGACTTTTTCCTATATCTCGCTCCCATGACTCGCTCCTATGACTCGCTCCCCTTGCGCGAATCGCGAAGGGCGCGCCCGTCATCGGCGCGTCGCGGTCGTCTGGTTTCTGAATCGTTAAAAATTTCTCCCCTACCGAATCGCGCCGTTCCGCGGCGCACAAAAATGCGCTATAAAAGAGACAAAGCTCCCTTCTTCGGTAGTCGCTCATCGAGGTGGCGCGTATGGCCGACGTGATCTTCTACGAAAAACCCGGTTGCTCTGGAAACGCGCGCCAGAAGGCGCTGCTGCTCGCCTCCGGCCATGCGCTCCAGGTGCGGAACCTTCTCTCCGAGCCCTGGAGCGTCTCCAGCCTGCGCCCTTATTTCGGCGAGACGCCGGTGCGCGAATGGTTCAATCTCGCGGCGCCGCGGGTCAAATCCGGCGAGATCGACATCGACAAGATCACGCCGCAGGCGGCGCTGGTCATGATGATCATCGACCCGATATTGATCCGCAGGCCGCTCATCAAGGTCGGCGGCCGCTGCGAGGCGGGCTTCGATCCGGAGCGGATCGGCGCCTGGATCGGCCTGCAGCCGACCGAAAAGCGGGTGACCGACACCTGCGTGCGGGCGGAAGCCGCGGCGCTGCGCGCCGAGAGCGAGACCGGGACCGCGCCCGCGGTCGACTGAAGCATCGACGGCGCGTGGCTGAGCGAAGGTCCGAGGAGATCGTGATGCTGTTCCGGCGCGATGGCGCGGCCTCCGGCTCTCCTTGCGGAATGTATTTCGAGACTTTGCTCGAGCGCTGCCGGGCGATGCGGCCCATTCGCATCGGCGTCGTGCATCCTTGCGACGCCGTCTCCGTCCAAGGCGCGCTGGCGGCGCGGGACCAGGGCCTCATCACGCCGGTTCTGGTCGGTCCCCGCGCCAAGATCATGGCCGCCGCCGCTGCTTCGGGCCTGTCGCTCGACGGCGTCGAGATCGTCGACGCGCCCCATAGCCACGCCGCCGCCGACGAGGCCGTCGCGCTCGTGCGTCGTGGCGAGCTCGAGGCGCTGATGAAAGGCTCGCTCCACACCGACGAGGTGATGGGCGCCGTCGTGCGCGAGGGGACGGGCCTGCGCACCGAGCGGCGCATCAGCCATGTCTTCGTGCTCGACGTGCCCAATTACTGCAAGCCGCTGCTCGTCACCGACGCCGCGATCAATATTGCGCCGACCCTCACCGAGAAGCGCGACATCGCCCAGAACGCCATAGATCTCGCTCATGCGCTCGGCATAGAGCGGCCCAAGCTCGCGGTGCTCTCGGCGATCGAGACCGTCGACGCCAAGATCCCCTCGACCATCGACGCCGCCGCGCTGTGCAAAATGGCCGATCGCGGCCAGATCACAGGCGCCGATGTCGACGGGCCGCTCGCCTTCGACAACGCCATCTCGCCGGAGGCGGCCAAGGCGAAAGGCATTGTCTCGAGCGTCGCCGGCGACGCCGACATTCTTCTCGTCCCCGATCTCGAGGCCGGCAATATTCTCGCCAAGCAGCTCGTCTATCTCGCCGATGCGGAGGACGCGGGGATCGTCCTCGGCGCGCGCGCGCCCATCGTGCTGACGAGTCGCGCCGACGGCGTGCGCGCCCGCATCGTCTCTTGCGCTCTGGCGCAGCTCTTCGCCCATCGCATCGTGGAGATCGCGTGAGCGGCCTTTCTGCGACGACGGTCGTGCTGGCGCTCAACGCCGGCTCCTCGAGCCTCAAATTCGCGCTCTATGACGCGGCGACGCTCGCGCCACTGTGCCGCGGCGGCGTCACCGAGATAAAAGAAAAAGACCAGCCCGCGCGTTTCTCGGTGAAGGGCGAGGCGGCTGCGGCGCTCTGCGCAGGCGCCGGCCCCGCGCCGGATGTCGATCATGAAGGCGCGGCGCGCTGGCTGATCGAGGCGATCGGCGAAAGACTTGCGGAGCTTCCCATTGCGGCCGTGGGTCACAGGGTCGTTCATGGCGGCGCGGAGTTCGACCGCCCGGTCCTGGTGACGCCTGAAATTTTGAAGCGGCTGGAGGCGCTCTCGCCGCTCGCGCCGAGCCATCAGCCGCATAATCTCGCGCCGATCCGCAGCCTGCTCGAAAGCGCCCCGCAACTGCCGCAGATCGCTTGTTTCGACACGGCCTTCCATCGCACGCAGCCGCGTCTGGCGCAGCTGTTTCCGCTGCCGCGCGAATTCGCCGAGCGCGGCGTGCTGCGCTATGGTTTCCACGGCCTCTCCTACCAATTCATCGCCGAGGAGCTGCGCCGCCTCGGCGTCGCGCGCGCGCAGGGGCGGACCATCGTCGCGCATCTCGGCCATGGCGCGAGCCTTTGCGCGATGTGCAATCTCGAGAGCGTCGCGACGACAATGGGCTTCACCGCGCTCGACGGACTGATGATGGGCAGCCGCAGCGGCGCGATCGATCCCGGCCTGCTGCTGCATCTCGTCATGCAGGAAGGCTATTCGCCCAAAGACGTCCATGCTCTGCTCTATGAGCGATCGGGCCTTCTCGGCGTCTCGGGGATCAGCGACGATCTGCGCGCGCTGGAGGAGAACGCCTCGCCCGCCGCCGAGGAGGCGATGGCGCTCTTCGCCTATCGCGCCGCGCGTGAGATCGGCTCGCTCGCGAGCGCGCTGAACGGGCTCGATCTTCTCGTCTTCACGGCCGGAGTCGGCGAGAATTCGCCCGCCATGCGCGCGCGCATATGCGCCTATCTCGGCTTTCTCGGCCTCGCGCTCGATGAGGAAGCGAACGCCCGCAACGCGCTCGCCATCGGCGCGCCCTCGAGCCGCGCCGAGACGATGGTCGTCCCGACCAATGAGGAAGCGGTGATCGCGCAGGCCGCTCGAGCGCTCCTGCACATCGGCTGAGGGCGCCGAAATGTCGAAGACCGCACAGCTATTCGGCGCCCGTCGCTCATTTTGCGGGCGCGCATTCGCGCCATGCGAGATCGGCTTTTTCCACAAATCACTGAATTGTCGAGGCAAGGCTCGCCGCGCTATGCTGGCGCCCGTATTGCGTCTAATATTTCGCCGAGACGCGAGCTCTCGGCGCGGCCCAAAGAGGGGCCAAAATCAGCAACGCCGCTGTTCCGATCGAGTCGCGCATGAATGCGCGGCCTCTCGGACGGCGGCTTTTTTTGTCCGTCGCGCCCCCTCGACGGAGCGCGGCGCCGACGAGGGGCAGACAAGACAATGAGAAATTCGAAACGAAGCGAGACCGCCGCGAGCGCGAAGACCTTGGCCGTCGCCGCGGCGTTGTTCGGCGTTTGCGTCGGGGAGGCTGCGGCCGCCGACGCGCCGGGCAAGCTCGTGGCCGCGCCTGCACCCGATGTGGCCGCCACCACCCCGCCTCCGCCCGCGCCGCTCGGCGTCTTCGGCGCCGATATGCCGCCCGCCGGCAAGCTCGTCGTCTCCATCATTCCGCAATTCGCCAATCTCTCGCATACGCTGAAAGGGACGCGGCGCGTCTCGTCGGAAGAAGTGGCGGCGACGACGCCCTGGTTCGGCCATCCCACGCTGAAGCTCCGGCTCGTGCCGCAGAATGTCTCGGTCGCCTCGCAGACGCTCGCGCTCGCCTATGGCATAACGAATTACTGGTCCATCGTCGTCACCGGCGGCATGATCGAGCGCAATCTCGACATGCTGACCTTTCAAGGGCCGACGAGTCTCAACAGACTCGGGCTCAGCCATACGGGAACCGACGGCCTCGCCGATTTCACCGCCTCGACGATCTATCGCGTCTATCAGGATCCGATACACCGCATTCAGCTCAATCTCGGCGTGAGCTTCCCGACCGGAAGCACCCACGACACATTCCGCCTGCTGCTGCCCGACGGAAGCTATGCGACGAGCCGCGCCTTCTACGCATTGCAGCCGGGCGCCGGCACTTTCGACGTCATGCCCGGAATCGTCTACGCCGGCCATATCGACAAATGGTCCTGGGGTCTGTCCTATCGCGGCCGTTTTCCGCTGGCCACCAATCCAGAGGGCTATCTCTACGGCGATCTGCACGAGTTCAACGGCTGGGCCGGCTATAGCTGGATCAAGGGCCTCACCACCACATTCCGTGTCAACGCCACGACGCAGGGCGAGATTCGCGGGCTCGATCCGATGATCCGCGGCAAGGCGCAGGCGGCCAATCCCAATTTCTACGGCGGCCAGCGCGTGGAGCTGTGGGGCGGCGCGACGATCAGCGGCGCCTTCATCGGCCAGGACGCGCTCACCATTGCGCTGGAAGGGGGCATTCCGGTCTATCAGAGCCTGAACGGCCCTCAGCTCTCCAAGAATTGGCAGGCCGGCATGGCCCTGCGCTGGAAAATCTAGAGGCGCTGGCGAGAACGCCGGGCGCGGCGGCCCGGCCTCGCGCCTTCTCCACCGCCCGCGTTCTCGACATCGCCTGCCGAGCATGGCACAACCCGCCACAGAAAATGAGAGCCGTGGCGGGACGATGACGGATATAGCGGAACTGGAGACGGAGACTTTGGCGGCGATCGCGGCGGCGGCCGACGAGGCCGCGCTCGAGGCCGTGCGAGTCGGCGCGCTGGGCAAGAAGGGAAGCATCTCGGCGCTGCTGGCGACGCTCGGCAAAATGTCGCCGGACGAGCGCAAGACCGAAGGCGCGAAGATCAATGCGCTGAAGGACAAAGCCGCGGAGGCGATCGCCGCGCGTCGTGGCGTGCTGCAGACGCAAGCGCTGGAAAAGCGCCTTTCCGCCGAGACGCTCGACGTCACCCTGCCCGTGCAGGAGAGCGGCCAGGAGCAGGGACGCATTCATCCGATCTCGCAAGTGCTGGAGGAATTGACCGCCATCTTCGCCGATATGGGCTTTTCCGTCGCGGAAGGGCCGGACATCGAAAGCGACGACTATAATTTCACCAAGCTGAACTTCCCCGAGGGGCATCCCGCGCGGGAAATGCACGACACTTTCTTCTTCCCGCCCGGCGCGGACGGGAAGCGCAAGCTGCTGCGCACCCATACGAGCCCGGTGCAGGTTCGCACAATGCTGAGCAAGGCGCCGCCGATCCGCGTGATCTGCCCCGGCCGCACCTATCGCTGCGACAGCGACCAGACGCATACGCCCATGTTCCATCAGGTCGAGGGGCTCGTCATCGACGAGACGACCCATATGGGCCATTTGAAATGGGTGCTGGAGGAGTTTCTGAAGGCCTTCTTCGAGGTGAAATCGGTGAAGATGCGCTTTCGCCCGTCCTTCTTCCCCTTCACCGAGCCGTCGGCCGAAGTCGATGTGCAATGCCGCCGCAAGGATGGCGACATTCGCTTCGGCGAGGGCGAGGATTGGATGGAGATTTTGGGCTGCGGCATGGTGCATCCCAATGTGCTGCGCAATTGCGGGCTCGATCCAGACAAATATCAGGGCTTCGCCTTCGGCGTCGGCATCGACCGTCTCGCCATGCTGAAATATGGCATGTCCGATCTGCGCGCCTTCTTCGAGGCCGATGCGCGCTGGCTCACGCATTATGGATTCAGGCCGCTGGATTTCCCGACGCTGGCGGGCGGGCTCAGTGGGTGAGGCATGCCATCCCTGCTGCGATGGCGAGGCTATCGCTTCTTCTTCTACTCGGCGGATGGATGGGAGCCGCCTCATATCCATGTAGTCAAGGACGGCAAGGAAGCGAAAATCTGGCTGAACGACCTCAATCTCGCGATCAATCTCGGTTACTCCGCCAAGGAGCTGAACGAGATCATCCGAAAGACGCGCGAGGAGCGCGATATCTTTCTGGAGGCGTGGCATGACCATTTTGCAAATTGACATCGAGGATAGCCGTCCGATCGCCGCGCATTGCGACGACGATTTCTTGAATGTGACGCTCGCCGACGGCCGCGAGCTGCGCACGCCTCTGTGGTGGTATCCCCGCCTCGCGAACGCGTCGCCTTCGGCGCGCAACGTCGTCGAATTCATGCCGATGGGAATGCATTGGCCGCAGATCGATGAAGACATCAGCGTCGCCAGCATGCTGCGCGGTCAAAAAGCGCCGGGCGCAACGCCGCCCGCGCAGATCGCACGAGGCGCCTCGCGCACATGAGCTCAACGATCTATTTTGTCACCGACGTCGAGCTCGATGGACCCGATCCGTCGCGCAATTCGATGATCAGCTTCGCTTCCGCCGCGCTCGACGCCGACAGCGGCGTCGTCGGGACGTTCGAGGTCAATATCGCGCCCCTCGCGGGCCGCTCGCCCGATCCGCATACGGCCGCCTGGTGGGCGACGCAGCCGCTCGCCTATGAGGCGTCGACGCGCGATCCGCGCGCGGCCGAGGAAGCGATGATCGCCTTCGCCGATTGGGTGGAGAGCTTCGCCGGCGTCCGCGTCTTCGCCTCACGCCCACTGATGCTCGATGGCGTCTGGATCGACGAATATCTGCGCCGCTTCGCCGGCGCGCGCGTGTTCGGCGCCCCCTGGGAAGGCAGGCGGCTGTTCCATGGCGCCGGCCTCGATATCGGCAGCCTACTCATCGGCCTGTTCGGCTGGAGCTATGCGCAGGCGCATGACGTCGCGTTTCCCGCCGACTGGCTCGGCGGCCATGAGCATACGCATCGGGCGATCGACGACGCGCTCGGCTACGCCAATGTCCTACACCGCGCCTTGCGCGTCAGCGCCGCGCAGCCCAAAAAGCACGAAGACTTCCGGAACGTTCACGCATGAAACTCACACTCTCCTGGCTGAAGGACCATCTCGAGACGAGCGCCTCGCTCGAGGAGGTCGTCGAAACTCTGACGCGCATCGGCCTCGAGGTCGAGCATCTGCACGATCCCGCTGCGCAGTTGAAAGACTTCGTCATCGCGCATGTGATCGAGGCGAAGCCGCATCCCAACGCCGATCGCCTGCGCGTCTGCTCGGTCGATACGGGCGCGGGCGCGCCTGTGCAGGTCGTCTGCGGCGCGCCCAATGCGCGCACGGGATTGAAGACCGTCTTCTCGGCGCCCGGAACCTATATTCCGGCCAAGAAGATCACGCTCGGCAAGGGCGTCATTCGCGGCGTCGAATCGCTCGGCATGCTGTGCTCCGCCGCCGAGCTGGAACTCTCCAACGATCATGACGGCATCATCGAATTGCCCGAGGACGCGCCCATCGGCGCCGTCTACGCCAAATGGGCCGGGCTCGACGATCCGGTCATCGAGATCAATCTGACGCCGAACCGCCCCGACGCCGCCGGCATATTCGGCATTGCGCGCGACCTCGCCGCGGCCGGACTCGGAACGCTGAAGACGCCCACGATCGAAAAAATCGAAGGCCGCTTCCCCAATCCGCAGCGCGTCACGCTGGATTTCGCGGAGGAAGACAAGCATCTCGCGCCGCTCTTCGCGCTGCGTCTGGTGCGCGGCGTGAAGAATGGGCCGAGCCCCGCCTGGCTGCAGGATCGCCTGCGCGCCATCGGCCTGCGCCCCATCAATGCGCTCGTCGACGTCACCAATTATCTGACCTTCGACCGCGCGCGTCCGCAGCATGTCTTCGACGCGAAAAAGGTCGCCGGCGATCTTACGGTGCGCCGCGCCCGCGCCGGCGAGGAGATGCTCGCGCTCGACGGCAAGACCTATGCGCTGGACGCGGACATGGTCGTCATCGCCGACGACAAGGGCCCCGAATCGCTCGCCGGCGTCATGGGCGGCGAGCATTCCGGCTGCTCCGACGAGACGACAGACGTGCTCATCGAGACGGCGCTGTGGGATCCCGCCAACATCGCCCATACCGGCCGCAAGCTCGGCATCTCCACCGATGCGCGCTATCGTTTCGAGCGCGGCGTCGATCCTGCTTTCGCTCTGCCCGGCCTCGAGCTGGCGACGAAGCTGGTGCTGGAATTCTGCGGCGGTGAAGCGTCGGACATCGTCGTCTGCGGCTCGGCGGAATCGCCGACGCGCCAGCTGCGCTTCCCTTGGAGCGAGACGAAGCGCCTCACCGGCCTCGACGTCTCGCGCGAGGACGCGACGACGATACTGACGCGCCTCGGCTTCATTGTCGAAGCGACGCCGGACGAAGCGCTGGTGAGCGTCCCGACATGGCGCCCGGACATAGAGGGCAAGGCCGATCTCGTCGAGGAGATCGCCCGCATCATCGGCTTCGACAATATCGCCGCCGCGCCCCTGCCCCGCGCAGCAGGCGTCACCGAGCCGGTTCTCACCCTGCTGCAAAAACGCACGCGCGCGGCGCGGCGGGCGCTCGCCGCTCGCGGGCTGGTGGAGGCAGTCACCTGGTCCTTCGTCTCCAAGGAGCAGGCGCAGGCTTTCGGCGTCGCCGACGATCATCGCCTCGCGCTCGCCAATCCGATCGCCGCCGAGCTCTCCGACATGCGGCCGAGCCTGCTTCCCGGGCTCGTGACAGCCGCCGGCCGCAACGCCGCGCGCGGCTTCCCCGATGTCGCTCTGTTCGAGGTCGGACAGATTTTCCAGAGCGAGGACGAGAAGGGTCAGAAGATCGCCGCCGCAGGCCTTCGCCGCGGCCTCGCTTTGCCCGCCGGCGCGGGCCGCCATTGGTCGGCGAAGGAGCGCGCGGTGAGCGTCTTCGACGTCAAGGCCGACGCGCTCGCGCTGCTGCAGACGCTCGGCGTCGCCACCGGCGGCTTGCAGATCGTCGCCGGCGCGCCCGACTGGTATCATCCGGGCCGCTCGGGCGCGCTGCAATTCGGCCCCAAGGCGATCATCGGCCATTTCGGCGAATTGCATCCGCGCGTGCTGCAGGCGCTCGACGTCGACGGGCCGATCGCCGCTTTCGAGATCATCCTCGACGCGCTTCCGGCGCCCAAGGCGAAACCGACAAAGGCCAAGCCGAAACTGGAGCTCTCCGATCTCCAGCCGGTCTCGCGCGACTTCGCCTTTCTATTGGATCGCGCCCAGCCCGCAGGCGATCTCGTCCGCGCCGTGCAGAACGCCGATCGCGCGCTCATCACCGATGTCGCCGTCTTCGACATTTATGAGGGGCCCGGCGTGCCGGAGGGCAAGAAGTCGGTCGGCGTCGCCGTGCTGCTGCAGCCCCGCGACAAAACGCTCACCGACGCCGAACTCGAGGCGCTCGCCCACAAAATCGTCACAGAGGCGAGCAAGAAAACGGGCGCACAATTGAGAGGATGACGATGCTTCGCATGATTCGGCTCGTCTTCGTCGCTTGCCTCGCGACGGGCGCCGCGGTCGCAGAGCCGCGCAACATCGGCGAGTGCGAGCAGATACAGGCGGCGGACGCGTATAACCGCTGCCTCGCCTCCTTCGGCCCGGCCGCCCGCGCGCATAACACGCGCTCCGCTCTCTCCTTCGCTCCAGAGGAGCAGGCGGTCTCGCATAGCGGCAAGCGCTCCGGCGCCGTCGCCGAGCGGGGCCGGCGCGGGCGCCTGCGCATGATGTTCACGCCCGGGGGGCGCTGACGCCCGCGGCCGGCGAGGGAGGAGCGACCAATGGTTCGAACGCCCTCGATCGGCATCGCGCGACGCGACTTTCTCAACGGATTGCTCATCGCCGCCGGCGGCTCCGCTATTGTCGGCAGCGTTCCGACGCGGGCGCTGGCGGCGCTCGCGGGCGCGTCCTGCGACGGGCCGATCGGCCTCGATCCGCGCGCGCTGCGCGGCGGCAATCTTCCGTCGACCTTCATGGTCTCGCATTGGCTGCGCGACGAGCGCCTGCGCTTCGAGACGGGCTCCGTCACGGTCGCGCCCGGCTGCGACGAGATCGCCGGGACTTTCCCCATCATCGACGAGAGCGCGGGTTTCGACGCCATCGTCATCGGCGGCGGTCTCTCCGGCCTTTCTGCGGCCTTTCATCTGTTGCGCGAGCGGCCGCGCGCGCGCGTGGCGATCCTCGAGGCCGCCTCCCGTCTCGGCGGCAACGCCGGCCGCGACGAGGGCGCGCCGCTTCCCGGCCCCGCCTCCACCGCAGGCGCCTATGGAGCCGCGCCCGCCGCCGATTGGCTCGCGCAATTCTATCGCGCGCTTCGAGTCGACTGGCGCGCGCAGAGCATCCCCGGCCCGGAGAGCAGCTTTTATTTCGACGAATTCGCCCCCGGCGCCATCGCCGGCCGTCGCTGGAACATCGACACGTTCGAAAAGGGCTTGGCCCAGCTTCCCTATGACGCGCGCATTGTCGCCGACTTCGCCCGCGCGCGTGAAGCGATCCGCGCGCTCGGCGAAAAAGGCCTCACCGATCCGGCGGATGAGAGCGATCCGGCGCTCGACGATCTCTCGACTATCGGCCTGAGGCATTACCTCGACGAGCAACTACGCTGCGATCCGATCGTCGCGCAATTCTTCACCGCCTATACGCTCACCGCATTCGGCGGAACCGCCGAACAGGTGAACGCCCATAGCGCGCTCGCATTCCTGTCGAGCGAATTCACGCGCGGCGCCCTCTTCACTTATCCGGGCGGAACTTCGGAGATCGCACGCCGCGCTCAGCGCTTTCTGACACAGAGCGAGACGCCGCCGCGCATCGAATGCGACGCCACGGCGCTGCGGATCGATCCGCGATCCTCCAACGCGCGCGCGGGCGCGAGCGTCGTCTATTTCAAGGACGGCGGTTTTCGCCGCGTCTCTGCGAGGCAGATCATCCTCGCCGCGCCGGCGCAGAGCGCGCGCCATCTCGTCGCGCATGTCTCCGACGCCGCGCGCAAGGAGGCCTGGAGCGGGTTCCATGCCGCGCCGATCGTCACCGCCAATGTGACGCTGCGCCGCGCTGCGCCGCTGCTGGAACTCGGTCTCGGCTATAGCCAGAGCTGGTGGGGCGGACGCCATTTCGTCAATTACATCGTCGCCGATTGGATGAGCGACAAGCGCGCCGATCCCGAGCGGCAAACGACGCTCACCTTCTATGGCGGCTGCGACGCGCCGCTCGACGGTCTCGCCGAAGCGCGCATGAAGCTGATGCACACGCCCTTTTCCGATTACGAAGACTCGCTCCGCAACGATCTGTCGCGGCTGATGCGCGGCGCGGATTTCGATTTCGATCGCGATGTGCGCGCGCTCTTCCTCTATCGCTGGGGCCACAGCATGTTGCGGCCGCCGCCGGGCTTCCTCTTCGGCGCGACGCGAGACGCGAGCGGAAGGCTCGACCGCGCCCAGGCGCCACGGCGCATCGCCTGCGCGCCACTGGGGCCCGTGGTTTTCGCCGGACAACATGTCGAAGGCGCTCCATCCGTGGAGAGCGCTGTCGGCTCCGGCCGGCGCGCCGCGCTTCAGGCTCTGAAGGACCAATAATGAAAAAGCTCGCGACGGCCGCTTCCGCCATCTTCTTCACGCTCGCCTATCTCGGCGTCGCGGCGCTGGGCGCGGGCGGGGTTTCCGCCTTTCTCGTAAAGCCGCCGCTCGTCGCGCTGGCGCTCGTCACGCTGGCGCTCGCCGTCGCCGCCGCTTTCTCGCAGGGCCATCTCGGCGCCGGAGAGCGCGAGGATCGCGGCAATCGCTGGGTGCTCGCCGCTTTCGGCGTGATCGGCCTGCTCGACGCCTTCCTCCCCGCCTATACGGATCGCCTCGACATTCTCACGATCGGCGGCGACGGGCTGCGCTGGATCGGCGTCATCCTCTCTGTCATCGGCGGCGTGGTCCGTCTCTGGCCGGTGTTCGTGCTCGGGCGGCGCTTCAGCGGCCTCGTCGCCATACAGCCGGGTCACGAGCTGGTGACGACCGGCGTTTACGCCCATATCCGCAATCCGAGCTATCTCGGCCTTCTCATCGGCTTCGTCGGCTGGGCGCTCGCCTTTCGCTCCATCGTCGGCCTGCTGCTGGCAGCGGCGACGATCCCGCCGCTCGTCGCCCGCATGAAATCCGAGGAGGCGCTGCTCGCCTCCCATTTCGGCGCGACTTACGAGGCCTATCGCGCGCGCACCGCCCGGCTCGTTCCCGGCCTCTACTGAAAGCGCCTCACCAGCGCAGCACCGCGCCGCCCCAGGTCATTCCGGCGCCGATCGCCATCATGGCGATCACATCGCCTTTCTTCAGCCGGCCGGCGCGATTGGCCTCGTCCAGAGTGATCGGCATGGAGGCGCTCGACGTGTTGCCGAAGCGGGAAATATTCATCCAGCATTTCTCGAGCGGCACGCCGAGCGACGCCAGCGACGCCTCTATGATGCGGGCATTGGCCTGATGCGCGATGACGTGATCGACATCCTTCGCCTCGAGGCCGGCCATGGCCAGCGCCTCGGTGACGATTTCCGGCAATAGGCGCAGCGCGACCTTATAGACCTCGCGGCCGCGCATCTTGATCTTATGCGCCTCCCCCGGCGTCGGCCCGTCCTGACGCGGATCATAGGCGCGCGGAATGCCGAGAATGCTGGTCATGGTCCCATCGGTGCGCAGACTGGTGGAGAGCAGGCCGCGGCCTTCCTCCTCACCCGGACCGAGCACCATGGCGCCGGCGGCGTCGCCGAACAGCACGCAAGTCTCGCGATTCGTCCAATCGACGACGCGGCTCAAAGTCTCCGCCCCGACCACGAGCGCGCGTCGAACCTTGCCGGTCTTGATGAACTGATCGGCGATGGAGAGCGCATAGAGCGAGCCGGCGCAGGCGGCCGAGACATCGAAGGCGAAAGCGTTCTCGGCCCCGATCTTGGCCTGCAGAAAGGCTGCGCAGGCGGGCGTCTGGGCGTCGCCGGTCACTGTGGCGACGATGATGAGATCCAGCTCGCGCGGATCGACGCCAGCCAGCTCCAGCGCGTTTTTCGCCGCAGCGGCGGCCAAATCGGAGGTGGATTCGCCCGGCGCGGCGATGCGGCGCTCCTCGATCCCGGTGCGGCTGACGATCCAGGCCCCATTGGTCGCGACCATTTTCTCGAGGTCGGCGTTGGTCAGAACCTTCGCGGGGGCGTAGGATCCGGTTCCGAGTATGACGGTTCTGAGCAACGGCGTGCAGCCTCTTTCTTTTGACCGGGGGCGGCGGGGACGCCGCCGCATGAACCTCATGCCTAGCAGGGATTGGCGAGGCGCGAACCTTAAAACTCGTTAATCCCCAAGCCGAGCTCGAGTTTGGCCGGGCTCGCGCCGGCTCGGCTCGCGTTTTGGCGAGCTGCGCCGAGTTCTCGTTTCGATCCGCGCGCGATTGCCATGGCGCGCGCGCCATGGCAAGCCTGCGGCCATGCAGAACGTCCCCGCCGATCCGCCCGCGCCGGCCAAAGAAGCGCCGCGCGTCTCCTTCGTCTCGCTCGGCTGCCCCAAGGCGCTCGTCGACAGCGAGCGCATTCTCACGCGCCTGCGCGCCGAGGGCTATGAACTCACCCGCACCCATGCGGGGGCCGATGTCGTAGTGGTGAACACCTGCGGCTTTCTGGACAGCGCCAAGGCAGAATCGCTGGAGGCGATCGGCGCGGCGCTGAAGGAGAATGGCAAGGTCGTCGTCACCGGCTGCATGGGCGCCGAACCGCAGGCGATCACCGAGCGCTTCCCCGACGTTCTCGCGATCACCGGCCCGCAGGCCTATGAGAGCGTGGTCGAGGCCGTCCACGCCGTCGCCGCGCCGAGCCATGACCCGTTTCTCGATCTCGTGCCCGAGCAGGGCGTCAAGCTCACGCCGCGCCATTACGCCTATCTCAAAATCTCGGAAGGCTGCGACAATAGCTGCTCCTTCTGCATCATTCCGCATTTGCGCGGCTCGCTGGCCTCGCGGCCTGCGGGCGAGGTGCTGCGCGAGGCCGAGCGGCTGGTGAAGGCGGGCGTCAAGGAGCTGCTCGTCATCTCGCAGGACACCAGCGCCTATGGCCGTGATCTGCGCTATTCCGAGAGCCAATGGGGCGACCGCGCCGTGCGCGCGCGCTTCCTCGATCTCACAAAGGAACTCGGCTCACTCGGGGCCTGGGTGCGGCTACATTATGTCTATCCCTATCCGCATGTGGACGAGGTCGTCGAGCTGATGGCGCAGGGCAATATCCTGCCCTATCTCGACATTCCTTTTCAGCACGCCGCCCCTTCCGTGCTGAAGGCGATGAAGCGCCCCGCCAATGAGGAAAAGACGCTGGAGCGGATAAAGGCGTGGCGGCGCATCTGCCCCGATCTCGCGCTGCGCTCCACTTTCATCGTCGGCTTCCCCGGCGAGACGGAGGAGGATTTCGCCTATCTGCTCGATTGGCTGGAGGAGGCGGAAATCGACCGCGCCGGCGCCTTCCGCTACGAGCCCGTGGCCGGCGCGCCCGCCAATGATCTGCCGCTCGACGCCATAGCGCCCGAGGTGAAGGACCAGCGCTGGAAGCGCTTCATGGAGCGCCAGCAGAAGGTGAGCGCCCGCCTGCTGAAGCGCAAGATCGGCAAGCGCCTGCAGGTTCTGGTGGACGAGCCGGGCGGCGGCGCGACAGGCCTCGCGCGCGGACGCAGCAAATCGGACGCGCCGCAGATCGACGGAACGGTGCATATCTCTTCGCGCCGTCCGCTGCGCGCCGGCGACATTGTGACGGTGAAGATCGACCGCGCCGACGCCTATGATCTCTACGGCGCAGCGGTGTGATATATGAAGGCGAAGCCGCGCCGCGCGTCTCCTTCTCCCGTTCCGGGAGAAGGTGGCCCGGCGAAGCCGGGTCGGATGAGGGCCCCGCCCAGCGCGAAAGACGCCGCGTTGACGACAGTGTCCGCGAACCGCGACGGACCCTCATCCGACCTCGCTTCGCGAGGCCACCTTCTCCCACGAGTGGGAGAAGGAACCGCGCACGACGAGCGCTGAAAACAACAATGGGAGAGGAGCGCCGCCTATGACCGAAGAGCCCCCGAAGGACCGCATTCCGCGCTTCCTGGCCAGCCGTCAGCTGATGTTCTTCACGGCGGTCATCCTCGCCATGTGGGTGTTCGTCACCTTCTTCTTCCGCAACCCGTATCAGCAGGCGGTCGAGTTCGGCTATTACGACAGTCACCCTTATGACGAAGGCACGGTCTGGACCTATGTGCTGGTCGTCGTGCCGATGATCGGCCTAGGGGCCGCCCTGCTCTGGTGGCAGCGCCGCAGCGCCGGCAAATAATTTCGCGCTGCGCAGCGCGGTGGAAGACTGCGCGACGCGCGGTGCGTGCAGATAGACGAAAGCGGGCGGCGCGGCGTCTGCGAGCAACGGCGCCGCGCGCTCTGGCAGGCGCGCGCGAGAAAAGCGCTGCGCCGCCTTGGCGGACATCGCCCGGAAGGTCGCGCCCGGCCGATCGACGATGGCGATGGGCGTCGTCCGCGCAATCTCCTCCCAATCGCGCCAGCGGTCGAATTGCAACAGATTATCCGCGCCCATGATCCAGACGAAACGCACATGCGGACAGCGCCGATGCAGGAAGCGCAGCGTATCGGCGGTGTAGCGCGCGCCGATCTCCGCCTCGAGGCCGGTGACGAGGATGCGCGGATCACGGGCGAGCTTTCTCGCCGCTGCGATGCGCTGCGCGAGCGAAGCGAGGCCGGCGGTCTGCTTCAGCGGATTGCCGGGCGTCACCAGCCACCAGAGCCGATCGAGCGCGAGCCGCCGCAGCGCGACTTGCGAGACATGGGCGTGCCCCTCGTGCGGCGGATCGAAGGAGCCGCCGAAGAGGCCGATCCGCATCCCCGGCGCATGGGGCGGCAGGCGGATCATCGCGCGATCTTCGAATGTTCGCGCCCCTTCTCCCGTTTACGGGAGAAGGTGGCCCGGCGAAGCCGGGTCGGATGAGGGCCGCCGCGGTTTTCGGCATACGAACCGAATTGCCGCCGACGATCGCGATAATCGCCGGGGCCCTCATCCGACCTCGCTTCGCGAGGCTGCCTTCTCCCGCAAGCGGGAGAAGGATGCGCGCACGAAGATCGCGCGCTCATCCCCTCACCTGCCCGGCGCCATGCACGCGATATTTGAACGACGTCAGCTGCTCGACGCCGACCGGCCCGCGCGCATGCATGCGGCCCGTCGCTATGCCGATCTCGGCGCCGAAGCCGAACTCGCCGCCATCGGCGAATTGCGTCGAGGCGTTGTGCAGCACGATCGCCGAATCCACCTCGGCCATGAAGCGCCGCGCCACATCCTCGTTCTGCGTGATGATGCAATCGGTGTGATGCGAGCCGTAGGTTTCAATATGCGCGATCGCCGCCTCGAGCCCGTCGACGACGCGCACGGCGATGATGGCGTCGAGATATTCGGCGCGCCAATCCTCCTCGCTCGCCGGCAGCACGCGCGCGTCGGCCGCCTGCGCGGCGTCGTCGCCGCGCACTTCACAGCCGGCGTCGAGCAGCATCTTCACCAGCGGCGACAGATGTGTGGCGGCACAGGCGCGATCGACCAGCAGCGTCTCGGCGGCGCCGCAAACGCCGGTGCGGCGCAGCTTGGCGTTGAGCAAGATGCGTCTCGCCATGTCGAGATCCGCTTCCGCATGGACGAAGACATGAACAATGCCCTCGAGATGCGCGAAAACCGGCACGCGCGCCTCATGCTGCACGCGCGCGACGAGGCTCTTGCCGCCGCGCGGCACGATGACGTCGATATTGCCGTCGAGCCCGGCGAGCATGGCGCCGACGGCGGCGCGGTCGGCGATGGGCACGAGTGAGATCGCCGCCTCCGGCAGACCCGCCGCGACGAGACCGGCGACGAGACATTCATGGATCGCGCGCGAGGAGCGCAGGCTCTCCGAGCCGCCGCGCAATATGGCGGCGTTGCCGGCCTTGAGGCAGAGGGCGCCGGCGTCGGCGGTGACATTGGGCCGGCTCTCATAAATGACGCCGATGACGCCCAGCGGCGTCGCGACGCGTTCGATGAGCAGACCGTTCGGCCGCTCGAAGGAGGCGAGCAGACGGCCGACGGGATCGGGCAGATCGGCGATCTCCTCGAGGCCGCGGGCCATCGCCTCGACGCGCTGGTCGTCGAGCGTCAGCCGATCGAGGTAGGAGGCGACCGTTCCGCGGCCTCTCGCCTCCGCCACATCGAGCGCATTGGCGGCGAGCAGAGCCGGCGCGCGCCGACGCAATTCCGACGCCGCCGCGCGCAAAGCCGCATTCTTGACCTCGGCCGGAGCCAGCGCGACCGCCCGCGCCGCCTGCCGGGCGCTGCGGCCGAGCTCGGCCATCAGATCGCCCAACTCCCGCTCCCCCGTCACGACTGCTTCCGCTCGCGCCATTTTTTTCGCCTTTTCCGCTGCTCGCGATCCGCTACCATGAATCGCCCTGCGCCCGAAAGCGGGCTCGAATCGAGCAGACTTGCCTTCCGACGAGGCCTTTTGTAATACGCCTGCAACTCATATCCACGGCTCGCGGGAATTCGATCTCGAGACATCGCCCGCGGAAGGCGAAAACGGCTCGCTCTCGTTTCCCGAGCCGATCCATTCCCGGGCAAATGCCCGATGGCGCCTCTGGACGCATGCGATGCGGCGTCCCGGCGGGCGTCGGTCGGAGCGCTTCGCCGAAAGAGGTTCTTCTATGACGAAACGCGCGCTGTTGACGGGCATTACCGGGCAGGACGGAGCCTATCTCGCACAACTACTGCTCGGCAAAGGTTATGAGGTCTATGGCGTGATCCGACGCTCCTCGCATCGGGGCGTCGAGGACCATCGGCTCCGCTGGCTCGGCGTCGCCGATGACGTGCATCTGCTCGACGGCGATCTCGGCGATCTCTCGAGCCTGTTGCGCATCGTGCAGGAGGTGAAGCCGGACGAGATCTACAATCTCGCGGCACAGTCCTTCGTCGCCTCCTCCTGGCGCCAGCCGATCCTCACCGCCAACATCACCGCCGTCGCCGTCGCCAATGTGCTCGAGGCGGTGCGGCTCGGCGCTCCCGGCGCGCGCTTCTATCAGGCCTCCTCCTCCGAAATGTACGGCCTCATCCAGGAGCCGATGCAGAGCGAGAAGACGCCCTTCTATCCGCGCAGCCCCTATGCCGTCGCCAAGCTCTACGGTCATTGGATCACCGTCAACTATCGCGAGAGCTTCGGCCTGCACGCCTCCTCGGGCATTCTCTTCAATCATGAGAGCCCGCTGCGCGGCATAGAATTCGTCACCCGCAAGGTGACGGACAGCGTCGCGCGCATCAAGCTCGGCCTCGCCAAGGAGCTGCGCCTCGGCAACATAGACGCCAAGCGCGACTGGGGCCATGCGCGCGATTATGTGCGCGCCATGTGGCTGATGCTGCAGCAGGAGACGCCGGACGATTATGTGGTGGCGACCGGCGTCACCACCACTGTGCGCGACATGTGCCGCATCGCCTTCGCGCATGCCGGCCTCGACATGGAGGCGCATGTGGTGATCGACCCGAATTTCTACCGCCCGGCGGAGGTGGAAATTCTGCTCGGCGACTCCTCCAAGGCGCGCAAGGCCCTGGGCTGGGCCCCCGAGACCTCGCTCGACCAGCTGATCCGCGAAATGGTCGACGCCGATCTCGCGCGGCTGAAGCAGGAACCGAGAACTCGATGACCCAAGAAACGGCGTCCAACTCATCGGCCCGTTTCGAGCGCATATTGGTGACCGGCGGCTCCGGCTTCGTCGGGCGCTATATGCTCGAGGCGCTGGCCCGCGCCTATCCCTCCGCGCAGCGCATGTCGCTCGCGCGGGCCGGCGAGGCCGATCCCAATTCCGGCTGGAGCCCGGTGAGCTTCGATCTCCTCGATCCCGCCGATGTCGCGGCGACGATCGCCGAGTCGCGGCCCGATCTCGTCGTCCATCTCGCCGCCCAATCCTCGGCGGCGCGCTCCTTCGTCGCGGCGGAGGAGACCTGGCGCGTCAATTTCGTCGGCTCCTTCAATCTCGCCTCGGCGCTCGCGCGTCACGCGGCCGAGGCCGTCGTGATCTTCGCCTCCACCGCCGACGTCTATGGGACGAGTCTCGGCGAAGGCGCGGCGCATGAGAACATGGTCCCGCGCCCGCTCAACGCCTACGCCCGCTCCAAGGTGGCGGCGGAGACCATGTTCGCCGACTTGCTGCCGCAAACGGCGCGGCTCGTCGTGGCGCGGCCCTTCAGCCATATCGGCCCGGGGCAGGACAAGCGCTTCGCCGTCTCCTCCTTCGCCGCGCAGATCGTCGAGATCGAGCAGGGACGCGCCGAACCGCGCCTTTCGGTGGGCGATCTGTCGGTGCAGCGCGATTTTCTGGACGTGCGCGACGTCATCGACGCCTATCTCCGCCTCATCGCCGTCGCGCCCGATCTGCCTGCCCGCAATGTGTTCGACATCGCTTCGGGCGAGACGCGCTCGCTCGCGTCCCTGGTCGACAGAATGCGCGCGCTCTCGCGCCGCGATTTCGAGATCGTCGTCGATCCCGAGCGGCTGCGGCCGGCGGACATTCCGATCGCCCGTTGCGCCGCCGCCAAGCTGCGCGCGGCGACCGGCTGGAGCCCGCGCCGGACGATCGACGAGACGCTCGTCGATCTGCTCGACTATTGGCGTGCGTCCGCAGAACGGACGAAGTGACCGAAAGCGACCGCGAGCGACGTTTGGAGGAGCGGGTCCGCCTCCTCGAGCATCAGCTCGACTATCTCCGGGCGGAGCTGCTGCATCTCGTTCATGAGCGGGAAAAAAACGTCTATTCGGCCGCCTGGCTGATCTTCCGGCCGCTTCGCCGCTTCGAGGCGGCGCTCGTCGACGCCGTCTCGCCGGTCCTTCGACGCCTCTCCCGCGATGCGGCCGCTCCGGCGCTCGAGCCGTCGGCGATGGAGACGCCACCCGCGACGCATCCGACGACGCGGGCGCGACGATTGCTCGTCGATGTGACGGCTACTGCGCGACATGACGCCGGAACCGGCATACAGCGCGTCGTCAAAAAGATTACGCAGGCGCTCTATCGCGACGACGCGCTGCCCATCCCGGCCGTCGCCGTGCGCTGCGAGGGCGGGCGGCTGTTCACTTGCGAAGCCTTTGTCGCGGCGCTCGGTGGCGAGCCGGCCGGCCCTGATCGGGAGATCGAGATCGCGCCCGGCGATCGCTTCTTCATGCTCTCGGACAGCTGGAACGCTTTCGAGGAGTTCCAGCCGATCTTCGCGCGCATCCGCGCCGGCGGCGGCGAGATCGTCACCTGCGTCTTCGACCTCATCCCGGTCCTCTATCCGCACGCCTGCCATGAGGTGACGCCGCCGCGCTACGAGGCCTGGCTGCGACGGGCGCTCGTCGAGAGCGACGCATTTCTGGCCATTTCGCGCAC
This sequence comes from Methylosinus sp. H3A, assembly GCF_015709455.1. Classification (NCBI taxonomy): domain Bacteria; kingdom Pseudomonadati; phylum Pseudomonadota; class Alphaproteobacteria; order Hyphomicrobiales; family Methylocystaceae; genus Methylosinus; species Methylosinus sp. H3A. The sequence goes on along the minus strand of NZ_JADNQW010000005.1, from coordinate 2,526,244 downwards.
TGTCGCCGAGCAGCTCGCCGAGTTCGTGGCCAAGGCCGGCGCGCCGCATCGGCCGGGTCTCGCGATCGGCTGGTTCCATTGCGGCTCGGACATAACCGAGGCCGCGCCGGCCGCGCCCCGCCCGGAGATCGCCGCGGCGGCCGCCGGCGGCGCGATGTTTCTGAGCGTCGGGACATTGGAGCCGCGCAAGGGCCATCGCGTCGCGCTCCGAGCTTTCGACGCGCTCTGGCGCGCGGGCCGCGACGCGCGGCTCGTCTTCGTCGGGCGGCGCGGCTGGTTCGAGGAGGCGATCGTCGCCGAAATTCGCGGCCATGCCGAATTCGGGCGGCGTCTCTTCTGGTTCGACGATGTCGGCGACGCCGAGCTCGCCTTTCTCTATGACGAGAGCGCGGCGGCGCTGGTCCCCTCCTACGCCGAAGGATTCGGTCTGCCCATCTCCGAGGCCGCGCGTCGCGGCCGGCCGGTGATCTGCAGCGATATCCCCGTGTTCCGGGAGGTCGGCGGCGCGGGCGCGGTCTATTTCCGAGTCAATGATCCGCAGGCCTTGGCGGAGCGGATCGCGGATTTTCTGGACGGCCGCGTCTCGGCCGATCCGTCCCAAGTCAGCCGCGCCTCCTGGGCGGAGGCGGCGCATCGCGTCGCGCAGGTGATCGCGACGGAGGATTGGAGCCAGAGGCTGCCCTGAACCGCATCCTGCCGGCCTCTTGCTCGGCTCCTGCGGCTCGTTGTTCCGCCGCGCCCGAAAGCATGATAGAGACGCGGCTGCGGCGGCGGCGCCTGCGGCTCTCTCGAACCGCAGGCTTCGCCGCTTTTGTGTGCAGCGGGGGCGCGAGTCGCGCCTGCCGTGACGAGGCTCCAACCCGATAGGCCGTCAAATGTCGATCTCGCCGCCGTCCATCAGCCTGCCGCCGACGCCGAAGGCGCTCCTCGACCTCATCAAGCTCGAGGTCGGGCCGACCGCCATGCCCGATTCCCGGCTGGCGCTGTGGATCAGCCTCGGCGCCTATGCCGCCGCGGAAGCAGGCGGCCAATTGGTGAACGGCGACATTCTTCCGTCGCTCGTCTACGGCCTGCTGAGCGCCGGCCTGCTGGCCGCGGTGACATTCGGCGCGCTGTTCCTCGCCGGAGCGCGCGACCGCTTCCAGCAGACGCTCGTCGCCCTGGCCGCCACGGGCGCGATCATCGCCGTCGTCTCCATGGTGCTGTCATTGTTCGTCGCGCAGATATTCCCGCCGCCGCTGCCGGCCGCCAAGCTCGTCGGCTTTGTGCTGTTCCCGCTAGTGATGTGGAAATTCACCGTCTTCCTGTGGATCTTCCGCCACGCCTCGCTGCGCTTCATCCCGGCCTTCGCGCTCTCGGCGATCTATATCGGCTTCATGCTGCTGATCCTGTCGCCGTTGCTGGTCCGCGTCTTCAACTTGATCTGACGCGATGCGCCCCGCCGCTGGGCCGCAGCGGGGCGCATTAAGTAACAATTAAGTATAATCGCTTACTCATTGTTCATCACCCGCGTCGCGGCCCGCTCGAGGCCGCCCGGCGCGAAGCGAGGATGAACCAATGAGATTTTCCGGTTCCTGCGCCGGGGCGGGGCTTTTTTGCGCGGCCCTGGGCTTTTTGACCGCCGGCCCGGCCGCCGCCGCGGACATGCCTTTCTTCTCTCCGCCTCCCCTCGATGACGGTCCGGCGGAACTCGGCACGGGATGGTATCTTCGCGGCGACGTCGGCTATTCGAACATTACATCGCCGACTATTATCGCCGACCTCGTCAACGCATCGACCCGCACCGGATCGGTCTCGGGCTCGCTCGGGGCCGGCTATCAATACAATTCCTGGCTACGTACGGAGATTGCCCTCGATCGGTCGGTAATTCGCCCGAACGCGACCTCTGCGCCCGTCTGGTGCCCGTATCAAAATCATCCGTTGAGCTCACAGCCGGAGTACAACAGTAACGGCGTGCTCATCGCGCCGAGTCAAACGCTCGGCTATGGCGTCGATCCGAATGAAACCTGCCTCGCCCGTACAACAGGCAATCTGAGCAGGACCACAGGCCTCTTCAACGCCTACATCGATCTCGGCAACTGGTACGGCTTTACGCCCTATGTCGGCGCAGGCGCCGGCGTTTCTTATGTTCGGTCGAACGGCGCGGTCAACTACTACAAATCTTCCAATGGCACGCCTTACACGGCAGATTTGTCGCCGGTCGAAGGCTATCCGCTCGTTTGGATCGACAGAATCACAGGCGCCGCCCTCACCCCACAGCCCGGGCTGGCGTTCGCGCAGCAGTATTGGGACCGCTCGCGGGCGAAAAGCAGCTGGAAGTTCGCCTGGGCTCTGCTCGCAGGCGTGACCTACGACGTGGCCGACAACATCAAGATCGACGTGGGCTACCGATTCTTGAATTCGGGGAAATATGTAGGCTTGGCGGGCTCGTCTGGCGCGACGGCGGCGCCCTACGACTTGGTCTCTCACGAGGTCCGACTGGGCGTTCGTATCACAACCGACTGACGAAAAAACCGTCGCTGTTCCGGCTCCCCCGGCTTAGCCTTCACGTCTCCCGCTTGACGCGAAGACGTGTTGCGCGTAGCGCAGCATCCGAAAATCCATGCCCCGGGGAGGCAGCGCTCAAATGCCCATCCAAAAGCCCGGCGTGAAGCCGGCAGATCCACGTTTTTCCTCCGGCCCTTGCTCCAAGCGTCCCGGCTGGACGCTCGGCGCGCTCTCGGGCGCGGCGCTCGGCCGCTCGCACCGCTCCCCTGCCGGCAAGGCGAAGCTGAAGGAAGCCATCGATCTCACGCGCGAGGTGCTGCGCGTGCCGGCGAGCCATCGCATCGCCATCGTTCCCGCCTCCGACACCGGCGCTGTCGAAATGGCGCTGTGGTCGCTGATCGGCGCGCGCGGCGTCGACGTCGCCGCCTGGGAGAGCTTCAGCGCGGATTGGGTCACCGACATCATCGAGCAGCTGAAGCCGGGCTCCGCCCGCAGCTTCGTCGCCCCCTTCGGCGAACTGCCCGACCTCGCGAAGATAAACTTCGACAATGACTTCGTCTTCGCCTGGAACGGCACCACCGCCGGCGTGCGCGTGCCGAACGCCGATTTCATCCCCGCCGACCGCAAGGGGCTGACGATCTGCGACGCGACCTCGGCCGCCTTCGCGCAGCCGCTCGATTTCGCCAAGCTCGACGTCGTCACCTACTCCTGGCAGAAGGTGATGGGCGGCGAGGCCGCGCATGGCATGCTGATCCTCTCGCCACGCGCCGTGGAGCGGCTCGAGAGCTACACGCCCGCCTGGCCGCTGCCGAAGATTTTCCGCCTCACCAAGAACGGCAAGCTCGTCGAGAGCATTTTCGAAGGCGACACGATCAACACGCCCTCCATGCTCTGCGTCGAGGATTATCTCGACACGCTGAAATGGGCGAAGTCGATCGGCGGGCTCGACGCGCTCTTCGCGCGGGCGAACGCCAACGCCAAAGTCGTTTCCGATTGGGTCGAGAAAACGCCCTGGTTCACGCATCTCGCGCAGGATCCGGCAACGCGCTCCAATACGGGCGTCTGCCTCGTCTTCGCCGATCCCGCCATCGCCGCAAAGCCGCGGGCGGAACAATCGGCCCTCGCCGCCCGCATCGTCGGCCTCGTCGAGAAGGAAGGCGCGGGCTTCGACTTCGGCGCCTATCGCGACGCGCCGCCCGGCCTGCGCATCTGGTGCGGAGCCACGGTGGAGGCGAGCGATGTGGCGGCGCTGACCGCCTGGATCGACTGGGCCTATGCCGAGGCGGTCGCGCAATCGGCCAAGGCGGCTTGAGACCGACGCCGCTCGTCACGATCTAGGGACAGGGACGGACGCCGCGACAGAGCGGCGCCGAAAGGGGGCGAATTCGCTCGGCGCAAGCCGAGGGAGGCCCCCTCATGCTCAAACGCGTGCTCGTTTCCGACGCGCTCTCGCCCGCGGCTCTCGAACTCTTCCGCTCACGCGCTATCGAGGCCGACTACCGGCCGGAGCTCGGCAAGGACGCCCCCGCGCTCGCCGCCGCCATCGGCGCCTATGACGGGCTCGCCATTCGCTCGACGACGCAAGTCGACAAAGCGCTGCTCGCGCAGGCGGAGCGGCTGAAAGTCATCGGCCGCGCGGGCGTCGGCGTCGACAATGTCGATGTCGCCGCGGCGACGACGCGCGGCGTGATCGTGATGAACACGCCCTTCGGCAATTCCATCACCACCGCCGAGCATACGATGGCGCTGATGCTGGCGCTCGCCCGCCAGATTCCCGCCGCCGACGCCTCCACCCGCGCCGGCAAATGGGAGAAGAACCGATTCATGGGCGTCGAGCTCGCCGGCAAGACGCTGGGCGTCATCGGCTGCGGCAATGTCGGCGCCAATGTCGCGACCCGCGCGCTCGGCTTTTCCATGCGCGTCATCGCCTATGATCCCTTCCTGACCGAGGAGCGCGCGCGGCGGCTCGGCATCGAGCCGGTCGATCTCGACGCGCTGCTCGCGCGCGCCGATTTCATCACGCTGCATACGCCGCTCACCGCCAAGACGCGGGGCTTGCTGAACGCCGTGTCGCTCGCGGAGACCAAGCGCGGCGTGCGTATCGTCAATTGCGCGCGCGGCGGGCTCGTCGACGAGGCCGCTCTCGTCGCGGCTCTGGACGAGGGCCATGTCGCGGGCGCGGCGCTCGATGTGTTCGAGACCGAGCCGGCGCGCGAAAACCCGCTTTTTTCGCGCCAGAATGTCGTCTGCACGCCGCATCTCGGCGCCTCGACGGTCGAGGCGCAAGAGAAGGTCGCGGTGCAGATCGCCGAGCAAATGTCCGATTTTCTGACGCGCGGCGCGATCGTGAATGCGGTCAATTTCCCGTCGATCGGCGCCGAGGAGGCGCCGCGGCTCGCGCCCTTCGTCGATCTCGCCGAGAAGCTCGGCTCCTTCCTCGGCCAATCGACCGAATCGCCGATCGAACGCATCTTGGTCGCCTATGAAGGCGCGGCGGCGCAGCGCAATGTCCCGGCGATGACGGCGGCGGCCGTCGCCGGATTGCTGCGGCCGGCGCTCGCCGAGGTCAATCTCGTCTCGGCGCTCGCGATCGCCAAAGAGCGCGGCATAGCGATCGACGAAGCGACACGCTCCGGCGCGAGCGATTATGATTCACTCATCGCCGTATCGGTGACGACGCGCGACGGGGAGAGGACGCTCGCCGGCTCTCTGTTCCACGACGGCCGGCCGCGCATCGTCGCCGCGGATGGCGTCCGCGTGGAGGCTGAGTTCTCCGAGCGAATGATCTTCGTGTCCAACGCCGACAGACCCGGCTTCATCGGGCGTTTCGCGGGGCTGCTCGGCGCTGCGGGCGTGAATATCGCGACCTGCGCGCTGGGACGCGATCGTCCGGGCGGCTCCGCCGTGGCTCTCGTCGCGATCGACGAGCCGGCGCCGCGCGAGACGATGCGAGAGATCGCCGCGCTGGCCGGAGTGCGCTTCGCGACGACGCTGCAATTTTGAGGAAGACGGGAGGGGCGCGCTGTTTTTCGAGGTGGCGCTCTCGAACCTCGCGCGAGGGAATCGGAGCGCCCTCGCGCCTGTCGTCCCCCTCACTCCGCCTCATTGTCGCGACAACGAGGCGGAGGAGGCGGATCGAGTGTGACTTTCTTTAAAAGTCGGCGATCAACGCCAAGCCGCTAACTTCACGAGAAGGATGGCGAAGCTGCAGACGAAAGGCGAGAGATCGTCGATCTTACTGAATCATCTTCACGGTGCGGCCGACGCCCGGGTCGGAGCCGTTGCCCGTGCCGTTGGTGCCGGCGGGGGAAATCCAGTCCGGAACCTTCGTCAGCGCAATGATGACGAAAGCGACGATGGCGACCATCCACAGAACAGTCTTGCCGATCTCAGCGCTGCTGTGTCCGATTGTTGACATGTGACGATCCTCCGAATGTTGGTGCTTTTTTGCTTTTTTTTCACTTGATGCGCGACAAAGCGTCGCATCGGCGTCAGCCTACACCAACTCTTTTCCGGGCACAATGCGGCATGTGCGCGCGCGACAAAATTAGTCAGGCCCCGTGAAGAGCAGCGAAAACGCGACGCAAAAAGGCGATCCCGGGCCCGACGGCTCCAGGATCGCCTCGCATTCTCGGCCGATGAGTAAGGGGGTCAGTCCCGGCGCGTCAGATAATATTCGAGCATCGCCACCGCCGCTTTGCGGTCCGCCTCGCCCGCCCGCGCCAATGCGCGGGAATGCAGCTCGACGATCCATTGATCGGTCGGCCGATCGCCGGCGGCCTCGCGCGCCAGCGTGAGATACATGAGGCCGCGCGCCCGCTGAGGCGGACCGCCGGCTTCGCCGTTGAACATCAGATGGCCGAGCAGCGCCTGCGACGGCGCATGGCCCTTCCGCGCGGCGAGATCGAGCCAATTGGCGGCCTGGCGCGCGTCCTTGGAGACGCCATTGCCGTCGAGATACATGCGCGCGAGATTATATTGAGCGTCGGCGTTGCCGAAATAGGTCGCGGCGTAGCGGAAGAGATCGAAGGCGCGGCCGGCGTCCGGCGTGATCTTCGCGGCGGCAATCCCCTCGAGATAATAGACTCCGACGGCCACGAAGGCGCCGGCCGCCATCAGCCGCTCGCGCGGGCTCGGCTCGTCGTCGGCGAAATGCTCGACGAGCTTGGCGAAATAGGAATAGGCCTTGGCGTCGTCGCGGGCGACGCCGTCGCCGTCCGCATACATGCGGCCGAGCTTCCATTGGGCGAGCGATTCGCCGCCATCCGCGGCGTAGCGCAGCGCCTCCACCGACTTCTTGGTGTTGCCGGCGTGATAGCTCTCCAGCCCGGCGCGCAGAGCGGCCTGCGGATCCTTGAAGATGGTCAATGGCTGCGTGGCGGCCGCGAGGGAGCGCGGCTCCGACGCGTCGAAGGCGGCGGCGGCGCCCGCCCAAAGAGATCCGGCTGTCGCACAGCCGAGCGCGAGAAGCAGCGTCGAACGACGCCCGCGCGGCCCTACCGTCGACGCAATCGCCTGGAGAAACACGATCATCGAGGATCTGACTTTCTCAACGCCGCTGGCGTCTCAAAAAAAACGCCGCGCACAACACCGCCATGCGTCACCGCCGAAAATCGACGACAGGCGTTCGGAAACGAGGGGAGCGTTCTCCCGCGACGAGCCGGCGCGGGAGGCGTCTCCATGTCTTCGATGACCTTGTGACGGGTCGAGATTAGCGCAGCGTTTATGGCTGAAAAGGGGCATCTGGCCCTTTGCCCGGCTCGCGGAAAACTATCTCGACGACTGTTGCAACAAGGTCACAAATTTTAGCGTTTCGCCGCATGCTCGGCGCCGCTGCGACGCATCCGGCTACGCATTGCGACATAGAAACGACCCAGTCCATCGCATCGCCGGAGGGGCGAAGCCGAGCGCAGGCGCGAAAGGCGTCCGCCGGCCCGCTGGCGCTCGCGGCGAGCGGGGCCTATATCCTCGTGAGACGCCTGCCGGAGACGAGGGCGGACGCGATCTCGCGAAGAAGAAAGCCGCCGCATGCACGCAGCCTCGCCCGACCTCTCCGCCACGCTCGTCCCGGCTCGCGGCGATATGCGCGGCTCGGTGCGCGTCCCGCGCGAGACCGTCGGCTTTCGTCGTCTCTTCATCTTCCTCGGCCCCGGCTATCTCGTCGCCACCGGCTATATGGACCCCGGCAATTGGGCGACCGCGCTCGCCGGCGGCTCCAAATTCGGCACGGCGCTGCTCTTCGTCGCCGTGCTGTCCAGCGTCATGGCGATCGTGCTGCAATCGCTGACGGCCCGGCTCGGCCTCGCCACCGGCCTCGATCTCGCCAGCGCCTGCCGCCGCCGCTTTCCCCGCGCCGCCTCCGTGGCGCTCTGGCTGCTGGCCGAGGCGGGGATTCTGGCGACCGACCTCGCCGAGGTCATCGGCACGGCGATCGGCCTGCAATTGCTGTTCGGCCTGCCGCTCGCTTTCGGCGTCGTCGTCACCTTGCTCGACACTTTCCTCGTGCTCGCCTTCGAGCGTCTCGGCTTCCGCAAGATCGAGCTCTTCGTCGTCGCCATGCTGGGGATCATCGCGCTGGCCTTCGGCGGCCAGCTGCTGCTGGCGCGGCCCGATCTCGGCGAGGTCGCCGCCGGCCTCGTGCCGAGCCGCGCGCTCATCGAAAATCCCGAGATGCTCTATATCGGCCTCGGCATTCTCGGCGCGACGGTGATGCCGCACAATCTCTTCCTGCACTCTTATATCGTGCAGACGCGCGACGTCGGCGCCTCCTCGGCGGAGCGCCGCGAGGCGATCGACTTCGCCATATTCGACAGCACCTTGGCGCTCATTTTCGCGCTCGTCATCAATGGCTCTATCCTGGTGCTGGCGGCCGCCGCCTTCCACTCGACCGGCCATACCGATGTCGTCGAGCTCGGCCAGGCCTATACGCTGATCGCGCCGCTGCTCGGCGCGCCGATCGCCGCCAAGCTCTTCGCCATCGCGCTCATCGCCTGCGGGCTCAACTCCACGGTGACGGCGACCCTCGCCGGTCAGATCGTGATGGAGGGGTTCGTCGAGCTGCGCATGAAACCGGCGCTGCGGCGTCTGGTGACTCGGCTCATCGCCATCGTCCCGGCCGTCGCCGTCACTCTGGTCGCCGGCGAGGCGGCGACCGGCCGGCTGCTGGTGCTGAGCCAGGTGGTGCTGAGCTTCACCCTGCCCTTCGCCGTCGTGCCGCTGGTCTGGTTCACCGCCTCGCGCAGGCTGATGGGCGAGCTCGCGGCGCCGCGCGTCACCACAGCCGTCGCCGCAGTCATCGCCGTGGCCATCGTCGCGCTGAACGGCAAGCTGCTCCTCGACGCGCTCACAGGCTGATCCTTTAACTTTCCCTTGACCATGCGGCTCCGCAAGCGCGCGTCAACCAAGCGCGCGCGGGAACGATCTTCTTTCGCGCGACGTTCTTCCCCGGCCGAGGCGGCGCTGGGGGCCCTCCTCGAACAAGGGAAGAAAACGGCATGTTTCGACATATGGTTTATGCGGCGGCCCTGGTCGGCGCGCTGATGCTGCCCGGCGCGGCCTCCGCCCGCGGCCACCATCGTCACCACCACCACCACCATCATCATCACCATCATCACCATCATCACCATCACGGCCGCCACGCCAGCGTCCATCACGGCTGGGGCCATCACGGCTGGCGCCACGCCGGATGGGGCGGCAGTTATGGCGGCGGTTATTATGGCCGGTCCTATTATGCGGGACCGCGCCGCGCGCCGGCTTCCAACGCCTGCTGGCGCTGGTGGAACGGCCGCCGTCAATTCGTGTGCTGAAATCGGCTCGGCGCCGGGGTTCCGGCCGGGCCATCGGCCAGCCGGCGCCCTGCGCCTTTTAGAATTCGACGCCTATCTGCGCCTTCACACCGGCCTGGAAGTGATGCTTGATCAGCGTCATCTCGGTGACGAGATCGGCGATGGCGACGAGTTCCGGCTTGGCGTTGCGGCCGGTGACGACGACATGCAGATCGGCGCGCCGCGCCTTCAGCGTCTCGACCACCTCATCCAGCGGCAGATGCTCATAGCGCAGCGCGATCGACAATTCGTCGAGCACCAGCAGCCGAATCGACTCCTGCGCCATCAGCGCCTTCGCCTTTTCCCAGGCGCGGCGGGCCGCCGCCTCGTCGCGGGCGCGATCCTGCGTCTCCCAGGTAAATCCCTCGCCGAGCGTATGCCAGGAGACGAGCCCCTCCTCCTCGCCGAGCTTCTCGAGGATGCGGCGCTCGCCGCTCTCCCAGGCGCCCTTGCCGAATTGCACCACGCCGACCCGGAACCCATGGCCCATCGCCCGCAGCGCGAGGCCGAAGGCGGCCGTCGACTTGCCCTTGCCGGCGCCCGTATGGACCATGAGCAGGCCCTTTTCGGCGATGGTCTTGCCGGCGACCTCGGCGTCCTGGACGGCCTTGCGCTTCTCCATCTTCTCGCGATGGCGGCGGGCCGCGTCTTCCTCCGCGAATTCCGACACGATTTGCGTCTCCTCGCCGTTTGACGGCTCCTGCTCTCCGTCATATGACTGTTCGGGACGGTCCTCCGCAAGGAGGCGAACAGGGAATGCGGTAAGGGGCTCGTCCCCGATTCCGCGGCTGCCCCCGCAACTGTGAGCGGCGAGCGCGCGCCCGTAAAGCCACTGGGCGAAAGCCCGGGAAGGCGGCGCGTGCGGCGACCCGCGAGCCAGGAGACCTGCCGTCATGTGACCTGCCGTCACGCGAAACCACGAATGCCGCCGGTGGGGCGGCGAGGAGAATCAGATGACCGCCAAGACCTTTTCCGTGAAGACCCTTTCCGCCGACGCCGTCCTCGTCTCGAGCCGCATAGAGGTGCTGCGCGCCGCGCTCGTCGTCTTCACGCTCGGCGCAGGCCTCGTCTATCTCGCCGGCTTCTCCTATGCGAGCGTCGCCCATAATGCGGCCCACGACTCGCGCCATTCGCTCGGCTTCCCCTGCCATTGACGCAACGGTGATCCAGCGACTCCTCGCGGTCGGTCTTCTGGCCGGCCTTCTCGCGGGGCTCGCCGTCGCGGCCCTGCAGAATGTCACCACGACTCCGCTGATCCTCGCCGCCGAGGTCTATGAGACCGCGGCCGAGCAGGCGCATGGCGGAGCCGCGGCGCACGACCACGCCGCGCATGAGCACACCGGGCATGAACACACGACTCATGAGCACACGACTCATGAGCATGCGCCCGCCTGGGAGCCGGCGCCCGGCCTCGAGCGCACTGCGGCCACCAGCGTCGCGACCAGCGTCACCGCCGTCGGCTACGCCTTTGTGCTGCTGGCGCTGATGCTCCTTTCCGGCGAGACGATCGAGCCCAAGCGCGCCGCGCTCTGGGGCGCCTGCGCCTTCGCCTCGACGGGTCTCGCGACGAGCCTCGGCCTCGCGCCGGAGCTGCCGGGCAGCGCCGCCGGCGATCTCGCCACGCGCCAGCTCTGGTGGCTGGCCACGGCGGCCTCGACGGGCGCCGGCCTCTTCGCGCTGCTGCGCGTCGAGCGGCCTGTCGTCAAGGCGCTGGGCGTCGCTTTGCTGATCGCGCCGCATCTCATCGGCGCGCCGCAACCGCCCGCGCCGGAGAGCACCGCGCCCGCCGAGCTCGCCGCGCGCTTCGCCGCGGCTTCGCTCGCCATCCATGCGCTCACCTGGATTCTCGTCGGCGCGGCGGTCGGCTTCGTCTGGCGCTTCCTCGGCCAGAGGGCGAGCAGGGAGGCCGCGGCGTGAGCGCTCTCACGAAAATCCCTGCGACGATCGTCACCGGCTTTCTCGGCGCCGGCAAGACGACGCTGATCCGCCACATACTGGAGACGGCGCGCGGTCGTCGCCTCGCGCTCGTCATCAATGAATTCGGCGACGTCGGCGTCGACGGCGACATTCTACGCGCCTGCGGCGTGGAGAATTGCCCGGAAGAGAATATCGTCGAGCTCGCCAATGGGTGCCTCTGCTGCACCGTGGCCGATGATTTCGCGCCCGCGATCGAAGCGCTGCTCGCGCTTCCCAACCGCCCCGAGCACATCATCATCGAGACCTCCGGCCTCGCTCTGCCGAAGCCCTTGGTCAAGGCCTTCGAATGGCCGACCATCCGCCCGCATCTGACCGTCGACGGCGTCATCGCCGTGGTGGACGGGCCGGCGGTGGCGGCGGGCCGCTTCGCCGACGATCTCGACGCCATCGCCAAGGAGCGCGCCGAGACCCTCGCGATCGACCATGACAATCCGCTCGAGGAAGTGTTCGAGGATCAGCTCCTCTGCGCCGATCTCATCGTGCTCAACAAGATCGATCTTCTGAGCGACGAAGAAGCGACGCAGGTCGCCGCGCAGATCCGCGCCACGGCGCCGCGTGCGGCAAAGCTGCTGCGCGCGAGCGAGGGACGGCTCGATCCCGCCATTCTGCTCGGCCTCGGCGCCGCGGCGGAGGACGATCTCGCCAACCGCCCCTCGCATCACGATACGGAAGAGGGTCACGATCACGATGATTTCGAGAGCTTCATCGTCGAGATCGCCGCCGTGCGCGATCCGGCCGAGCTCGTCGAGCGTCTCGCCCGCGTCGCGGAAACCCATGATGTGTTGCGCATAAAGGGCTTCGTCGAGATCGCCGGCAGGCCGATGCGGCTGCTGGTGCAGGGCGTCGGCGCGCGCTTTCGCCATCAATTCGACCGCCCCTGGCGCGCCGACGAGCCGCGCGCCAGCCGTCTCGTCGTCATCGGCGAAAAAGGTCTCGACCGCGCGGGCGTGACGGCCATGCTGACGAGCTGAGGGCGCCATGCATCTGCTCGCGCGCGATCTCCATGGCCTCGATGACAATGAGGCGGCGGTCGACCTCGGGCAAACTCCGGCGACGGTCATTTTTCTGTCCTTCTCGGACGCGGAGCTCGGCCTCGTCGCCGAGCTGCATGAGCAGAACGCAGCGCTTCCCTCGCTACGCTGCGCCTCGCTCGCTAGGCTGAAGCACCCCTATTCCGTCGATCTCTATATCGACAAGGTCGCGCGCCATGCGCGGCTCGTCATCGTGCGCCTGCTCGGCGGCAAGGATTATTGGTCCTATGGCGTCGACGAGCTTGCGGCCGCCGCCCGCGCGCGCGGCTTCGCTCTGGCGATCGTTCCGGGCGATACGCATCACGACGAGAGACTCGAGCGCGCCTCCACGCTCGCGCCCGACGATCTCTCACGCATCTGGTCATTCTTCCGCGATGGCGGACCAGACAATCTGCGCGCCTTCCTCTGTCTCGCGTCCACGCTCGCGGGAACCCCGGCGCCCTGGCGCGAGAGCGAGCCCGTTCCCCTCGCCGGCCGCTGCGAAACAGCCTGCCGACCCAACCGCCCTCCCCCTCATGCCGAGGAGGTCGCGAAGCGACCGTCTCGAAGCACGAGGGGGAGCTCCAGAAGGCGCCGCGTGACGGCTCCATCGACCTGCGCCGACCCGGCGTCGGCACCGCGCGCGCTCATCACTTTCTACCGCTCGGCGTGGCTCGCCGGCGATTTCGCGCCGATCGTCGCGCTCGCCGATTCTCTGCATGCGCGCGGCTTCGTCGTCGAAGCCTGGTTCGTCGCGAGCCTCAAGGACCACGCCTGCGAAAAGATTCTCGCGCAGACGCTCGCGGAATTTTGTCCCGACGTCGTCCTCAACGCCACCGCCTTCTCGGCCCGCACGGAAGGCGGCTGCGTTCTCGACCGCGCCGATGCGCCCGTCCTGCAAGTCGCGCTCGCAACCACGACGCGCGAGTCCTGGGAGAGCTCCAAGCGCGGCGCCAATGGCGCCGACCTCGCGATGAATGTCGTGCTGCCGGAGGTCGACGGCCGCATCTTCACCCGCGCCATTTCCTTCAAGGCGCAGACGCGCACGCGGACGGCGAGCGAATTCGACGAAATCCGCCATGCGCCCGAGCCTTCGCGCATAGATCATGTCGCGGCGCTCGCGCAGAATTGGGCGCGCCTGCGCCGACTCGACAATAGCGACAAGCGCCTCGCGCTCGTGCTCTCCGATTATCCCGCGCGACGCGGACGCGGCGGCTACGCCATAGGGCTGGATACCCCGCAAAGCGTGCTTGCCATATGTGATCTGTTGCGAGACGCGGGCTACGGCATCGGCGATCATTCTCCTGTCGCTTTGAGAAGCGAGCAAAACTCGCGTCTCGTAGGGCGAGAGGAGAATGATCGCCCCACGGCCGCCTCCTTCGAGACGCACGCTGCGCGGGCTCCTCAGGACGAGGGGACTGTTGCTTTGATGCGCGCGCTCGAAGACGGCGCGCATTGCGCCGAGCTTCCGCTCGACGATTATCGGCGTTTCTTCGCCGCGCTTCCCGACGAATTCACGCGCCAAGTCGCCGCCGCCTGGGGCGCGCCCGAAGACGATCCCGCGCTTCAGAACGGCGCCTTCCGCTTCTCCTGCGTCGAAAGCGGCAAGCTCGTCATCGCGCTGCAACAAGATCGCGGAAACAGAACCGAGCGGCGCGAGACCTATCACGACGCCGAGCTTCCCCCGCGTCACGCTTACATCGCCTTCTATCTCTTTCTGCGTCACGTCCGAAACATCGACGCGCTGATTCATCTCGGCACGCATGGCACGCTCGAATGGCTGCCCGGCAAATCCGTCATGCTCGGCCCCGCTTGCGCGCCAGAGGTTCTGCTGGGGCCGACGCCGCTCGTCTATCCTTTCATCGTCAATGATCCCGGCGAAGCGGCGCAGGCCAAGCGCCGCACCAGCGCGGTGACGATCGGTCATATGACGCCGCCGCTCGTCGAAGCCGGACTCGCGGCGGAGGCGCAAGAAATCGAGAGCCTGCTCGACGAATATGCGAGCGCCGCGACACTCGACCCGCGCCGCGCGAAGCTCATCGCCGAAGCGATTCTCGACGCTGCGGAGCGCAACGGCCTCGCGCAGGAATGCGGCGTCACGCGCGAAACGGATCGCGCCGAGGCGCTGGCGCGGCTCGACGCCTGGCTCTGCGACGTCAAGGAAATGCGCGTCGGCGACGGACTGCATGTGTTCGGCGCCGGCCCCTGCGGCGAGGCGGAGACGAGCGGATTGCTGCGCGCGCTCGAAGGCCACTTCGTCGAGCCCGGCCCTGCGGGCGCGCCCTCGCGCGGACGCGCCGATGTGCTGCCGACGGGACGCAATCTCTTCTGCATCGATCCGCGCCATGCGCCGACGCGCACGGCTCATGACATCGGCGCCCGCGCCGCGCGCGAGGTCATGATGCGTCATGCGCAGGAACATGGCGAATGGCCGCGCAATATCGTGCTCGATCTCTGGGGCAGCGCGACGATCCGCACCGGCGGCGAGGATTTCGCGCAAGCGCTCGCATTGATGGGCGTCGCGCCGCTCTGGGATCACGCCAGCGCGCGCGTCGCCGGCTTCGAGATCGAACCGCTGGCCAAACGCGATTTTCCGCGCGTGGATGTGACGCTTCATATCTCAGGCTTGTTCCGCGACATGTTCCCCGGCCTCATCGCGCTGTTTCACGACGCCGTCGCGGCCGTCGCCGCGCTCGATGAAGACGAGGAATCCAATCCTCTCGCGGCGGCTCGTCGCGAAAGCCGCTCGCTCGAGCGCGTCTTCGGCGCGGCGCAGGGAAGCTACGGCCTCGGCCTCTCCGAAGCGATTGCGCGAGGAGAGACGCGCGACGCGCTCGGCCGCGCTTTTCTCGAGGCCGGCGGCCACGCCTTTTCGCGCAATGGCGAGAGCGCGCCGGCGCATCACGCTTTCGGCGAGCGCGTCGGCGCCGCCGATGCGCTGGTGCATGTGCAGGATATGGCGGAGACGGATGTGCTCACCGGCGCAGCCTTCGCGGAGTTCGAAGGCGGCTTTGCCGCCGCCAACGCCGCGCTCGGCGGCGCGGCCGAGGTGGTGCATCTCGACGCGACGCGCCCCGCCGCGCCGAAGCTGCGCTCGCTCGACCGAGAGATCGCGCGCGTCATTCGCGGCCGCGCCGCCAATCCGCGCTGGCTCGAGGGGCAGATGCGCCACGGCCATCGCGGCGCCGCGGAAATCGCCGAGACGATCGACAATCTCTTCGCCTTCGCCGCGACGACCGCCTTCGTGCGCGACTCGCAATGGGACTTGGTGTTCGACGCGACGCTCGGCGCGCCGCATGTGCGCGCCTTTCTGCTGCGCGACAATCCGCGCGCGGCGGAGGCTATTCGCGATGTTTTCGAGCGCGCCATCGCGCGGGGCTTCTGGCGCACGCGGCGCAACAGCGTCGCAGCGGCGCTCGGCGAAAGCCCCGTCCCCGACCCTGCCCCGTTCGCGACACTCACCGGGACGGGGGCGGAGCCATGACAGCCGCGCCGAAAATCCAGGGCTGGTGCCCCGGCGCGCTACGGCCCATGCAGAGCGGCGACGGCCTGCTGCTGCGCGCCAAGACGTTGCAGCCACGCCTTCTCGCGCATGAGGCGCGCGAGATCGCCGCCATCGCGCGCGACTGCGGCAATGGCCTCGTCGATCTCTCGCAGCGCGCGCAATTGCAATTGCGCGGCGTCGACGAGACGCGGCTCGAAGTGGCGCAGCATCGCCTCGCCGCGCTCGGCCTGCTCGCCAAGGATGCGGCGACGGAGAGCGTGCTCAATTTTCTGGTCTCGCCTTTCGCGGACGAACACGCGAGCGCCCTCGCCTCGCGTCTCGCGCGAGACCTTTCGAAAGACGGCGCTTTGCAGGCTCTGCCGGGCAAATTCGGTTTTCTCGTCGATGACGGCGGCGCGCTCGGCCTCGCCAATTCGGCGATGGACATTCGTCTCGAGGCGCATGACGACAAGATCGCCGTCATCGCCGAAGGCGCCCGCGAACAGGCCTTTCTCACAGAGCTCGAAACAGCGACGGACGCCGCGCTCCAGCTGGCGCGCGCGTTTCTCACATTGCGGGAGGGACGCGAATTCGAATTGCGCCGCATGCGCAATGTCGTCGCCGCCTTCGGGCTCGACGCGCTGGCGAAACAGACGGGCCTCGCGCCGACGCCCTACCGCTCGCGCTGCCGCGCCGCCTCGGCGGCCGCGATTTTCGGGGTCCGCCCCCTCCCCGGCCCTCCCGCGCCAGAGGCGGGAGCGGGAGGCGCTCTCTCCCGCGAGCGAAGCGAGGGAGCCTTCGTCGGAATCGGCGCGCCCTCGGGACGCCTGAGCGCGGATGAGCTCGGCGCGCTCGCCGATCTCGCCGACGCGCACGGCCTCGGCGAATTGCGCCTGACGCCCTGGCGCGCCCTGCTCCTGCCCTGCCCCACGGAAAAAGCGGCGCGCATGATCGCAAAGATCGCCGCGCAGCGCGGCCTCGTCGTCGACGCCGAAGATCCGCGCCTCGCCGTGATCGCCTGCCCCGGCGCGCCCGAATGCCCGCAGGCGCAGGCGCCCACCCGCGGTCTCGCGGCGCAGCTCGCCCCTCTCGCGGCGCGGCTTGCGTCCGAGGGCGCGAGGCTGCACATATCCGGCTGCGCCAAGGGCTGCGCCTTTCCCGCTGCGGCGAAGGTCGCGCTGGTGGCGACGCCGCAGGGCTTCGATCTCGTCGACGATGGCGGCGCGAACGACGCGCCGACGCTGCGAGGCCTCGACGCGAATGAAATCGAAGACGCAATGAGAGCGCGCCTCGCGCGCGCCACAACGCAGGAGCCGCCATGTCCGGCGCATTGACCTACATCCGCGACGGCGCCGCGATCTACGACCGCTCCTTCGCCATCATCCGCTCGGAAGCGCGGCTCGAGCGATTCTCGCGCGAGGAGGAGCGCGTCGCCGTGCGCGTCATCCACGCCTGCGGAATGGTGGAGATCGCCGACGACATTCTCTTCGCGCCCGGCATGGCGGAGGCCGCGAGCGCGGCGCTGCGTAAAGGAGCGCCCATTCTCTGCGACGCCAATATGGTCGCCCATGGCGTCACCCGCGCGCGCCTGCCGGCGAATAACGAGGTGATCTGCACGCTCGCCGATCCGCGTGTTCGCACGCTCGCCGAAGATATGCGAACAACGCGCAGCGCGGCGGCGATGGAGCTGTGGCGAGAAAATCTCGCGGGCGCCGTCATCGCGATCGGCAATGCGCCGACGGCGCTGTTCCGCCTCATCGAAATGCTCGACGAAGGCGCGCCGCCGCCTGCTGCGATCATCGCAATGCCGGTCGGCTTCGTCGGCGCGGCGGAATCGAAAGAGGCGGCGCTCGCCGACGGGCGCGTCCCGACCGTGATCGTGCGCGGCCGCAAGGGCGGCAGCGCCATGGCGGCGGCCGCGATCAACGCGCTGGCGAGCGAAAAAGAATGAATATCGTCGATCCGAATTTGCGCGCCGACCAAGAAACGCCCGTCACGCTCGGCGCGCTCCTCGGCGTCGGCCTCGGCCCCGGCGATCCGGAGCTGATGACTCTCAAAGCCGCGCGGCTGGTGAGCGAGGCCAAGGTCATCGCCTATTTCTCCAAACGCGGAAAGCCGAGCCATGCGCGCGCCATCGCCGCGCGCTTTGTCGCGAAGGATTGCGCAGAAATTCCGCTCGCCTATCCGCTGACGACGGAAATCCCCTTCGACCATCCGGACTATGTCGCCGCGCTCGCCGCTTTCTACGAGGAAAGCGCGGAGCGCCTCGCGCTGCATCTGTCGCTCGGCCGTGACGTCGCTCTCCTCTGCGAGGGCGATCCGATGCTCTATGGCTCCTTCATGCATCTGCAGACGCGATTGTCGCCGCGCTTTCGCGTGGAGGTCTGCGCGGGCGTATCGGGAATGTCCGGCTGTTTCGCAGCGGCGCGCCAGCCGATGACCTGGGGCGACGATGTGCTCACCGTCATTCCCGCCACCCTGCCGCGCGATGCGCTCGCAGAACGGCTCGCTTCGACGGACGCAGCTGTGGTGATGAAGCTCGGCGGCAATCTGGCGAAGCTGCGCCTCGCGCTCGAGGATGCGAAGCTCGTCGAGCGCGCGATCTATGTCGAACGCGGCACGATGGCGGATGAGAAAATCATGCGCTTCACCGAGAAGCGCGACGACGAGGCGCCCTATTTCGCGCTCGTCCTCGTGCCCGGCCACGGACGACGTCCATGAATTCGGCGGCCATGAACTCTGCTGCAGTGAATGGGCGTCTCTCTGTCATCGGCCTCGGGCCGGGCGACGCGCGTTTTCTCACCCATGAGGCGCAAGAGGCTTTGCGTTCGGCGCAGGATATCATCGGCTATGCGCCCTATGTGGCGCGCGTTCCCGTCACGCCCGGCCAGACGCGCATCGCCAGCGACAATCGCGTCGAGATCGCGCGCGCCGAGGAGGCGCTGCGCCTCGCCGCGAGCGGACGCAGAGTCGCTGTCGTCTCGGGCGGCGATCCGGGCATTTTCGCCATGGCGGCGGCGGTGCTCGAGGCGATCGACACTGGCGATCCCGCGTGGCGCGATCTCGACATAGAAATTCTGCCGGGAATCTCGGCCATGCAGGCGGCGGCGGCGCGGCTGGGGGCGCCGCTCGGTCATGATTTCTGCGTGATCTCGCTCTCCGATAATTTGAAACCCTGGTCGGTGATCGAGACGCGTCTCGAGCTCGCGGCGCGCGCCGATTTCGTGATGGCTTTCTACAATCCCGCCTCGCGCGCGCGGCCGCAGCGCATTCATGACGCATTCGCGCTGCTGCGCCGCGCGCTGCCGGACGACCGCCTCGTCGTCTTCGCGAAATCCGTCGGACGCGCAGAGGAGGACGTCATCATCACCACGCTCGGGCAAGCCGATCCGGGTGTCGTCGACATGTCGACTCTCGTGCTCATCGGCGCCAGCGGCACGAAGCTGATTGCGCGCAGCGACGCGCCTCCTTTCGTCTATACGGCGCGGAAGGCGATATGAGCGCGGCGCGCTGGCTCTCGCTGATCGGACTGGGCGAGGACGGGCTCGACGCGCTGACGCCCGCCGCGCGCGCGCTCATCTCCAATGCTTCGCTGATCGTCGGCGGCGCGCGTCATCTCGATTTGATCGGCCCGCAGAAAGCCGAGACGCTATGCTGGCCCTCGCCGCTCTCCGCCGCGATGGAGACGATTCTGTCGCGGCGCGGCGCGCCGGTCGTGGTTCTGGCGAGCGGCGATCCTTTCTTCTTCGGCGTCGGCGATATGATCGCGCGCAATGTCGCGACGGAGGAAATTCTCTGCCTTCCGGCGCCCTCCTCCTTCGCGCTCGCCGCCGCGCGCCTCTGTTGGAGCCAGCAGGATTGCACGTTGCTGTCGCTGCATGGCCGGGCCTTCGAGCGCGTGACGCCGCATCTGCAATCTGCGCATCGGCTGCTCATTCTCTCCTGGGACGGGACGACGCCTGCACGCCTCGCCGCGCATCTCACCGCGCTCGGCATGGGCGAGTCGCATGTGCATGTGCTCGAGCATATGGGCGGCTCGAAGGAGCGTGTTCGCAACGCGCGCGCGAGCGATTTTTCGCTGAACGACATAGCGGCGCTCAACACCATAGGCGTCGAAGTGATCGCCGGGTCCGATGCGCGCGTTTTGCCGCTGACGCCGGGCCTGCCGGACGAGTGGTTCGAGCATGACGGGCAGATCACCAAGCGCGACATTCGCGCAGTGACTCTCGCAGCGCTCGCGCCGCGCCGCGGCGAACGCCTGTGGGACATTGGCGCAGGCTCTGGCTCCATCGCGATCGAATGGATGCTCGCCGACGCGGCCAATCGCGCGACCGCGGTCGAGCAGAATGCAACGCGCATAGCGCGGATCGCGCGCAACGCCGTCTCGCTCGGCGTTCCCGATCTCGACATCGTCGAAGGCGCGGCTCCACAGGCGCTCGCAGGCTTGCCGACGCCGGATGTCGTCTTCATCGGCGGAGGCGGCGATGCGAATGTGATCGAGGCGGCCTGGGACGCTCTTCTGCCCGCTCGCGGGCGCATCGTCGCCAATGCGGTAACGATCGAGACGCAAGCGCTGCTGATCGACGCCTTTCAAAGGAGAGGCGGCGAGCTGGTGAACATGGCGATCTCGAAAGCGCGCCCGATCGGCGGCTTTCACGCGCTGGAGCCGGCGCTGCCCGTGCTGCAATGGCGGGCGGTGAAGAGTTGAGCGCGCCTTCGGCGGTCATTGCGCGCTACGCCATCGGCATAGGCGCGCGCAGCGGCGTCGATGCTCGGGAAGCGGTCGCGCTGATCCGAAAGGCTTGCGAAACCTATGTGCGCGCCCCTTCCCCCGCCTTCTCCCATCAGTGGGAGAAGGAGTCGCGCGTCGAGATCGCGCTCTTCACCATCGATGCGAAGTGCGGCGAGCTCGGCCTCCACGAAGCCGCTCGACTGTTGGACATGACGATCGTCTTTCTGCCGCTGGAAGAGCTGCGCGCGCGAAAGCACGAAACCCTCACCCGCTCGCCCCGCGTGGAAGCCCTCACCGGCGTCGGCAGCGTGGCGGAAGCGGCGGCGCTCGTCGGCGCCGGGAAGGGCGGCCTCCTTCTCGGCCCGCGCCTCGCCAGCGCGCGGGCGACCTGCGCAATCGCGCGAAATGCGCTAGACGAGGGCCCATGACCATCCATTTCATCGGCGCCGGCCCAGGCGCCGCCGATCTGCTGACGTTGCGCGGCCGCGACATTCTCGCGCGCTGCCCGATCTGCCTCTACGCCGGCTCGCTGGTCGCGCCGGAGATTCTCGCCCATTGCCCGGAGGGCGCGCGCATCGTCGACACAGCGCCGCTCTCGCTCGACGCCATCGTCGCGGAAATGCTGGCGGCTCATGAGGCCGGGCAGGATGTCGCCCGGCTCCATTCCGGCGATCTCTCCATCTGGAGCGCCGTCGGCGAGCAGACTCGGCGGCTCGAAGCGCTCGGCATTCCCTACACCATCACTCCTGGCGTGCCGGCCTTCTCCGCCGCCAGCGCCGCGCTGAGACGGGAACTGACGCTGCCGGAAGTCGCGCAATCCGTCGTGCTGACGCGCACCTCGGGCCGCGCCTCGGCCATGCCGCCGACCGAGACGCTCGCCGCCTTCGCCGCGGCGCGCGCGACCATGGCGATCCATCTCTCCATTCATGCGCTCGTACGGGTCGTCGAGGAGCTCACGCCCTTCTATGGCGCGGATTGCCCCATTGCGCTCGTCTATCGCGCCTCCTGGCCCGACGAGCGCATCCTGCGCGGAACGCTCTCCACCATAGAGCCGCTGGCGGGCGTTGCGCCGATGGAGCGCACCGCGCTCATTCTCGTCGGCGAGGCGCTGGCGGCCGATGATTTCCGCGAGAGCGCGCTCTATGACGCGGGCTATGACCGCCGCTTTCGCCCCAAAGGAGCCGGACGCTGATCGCCCCCGGCCTCCTCGTCGCCGCGATCCGCTCCGGCGCGGGCAAGACGACGGTGGCGCTCGGGCTGATGCGCGCGCTGGCGCGGCGAGGCCTGCGCGTGTCCGGCGTGAAATGCGGGCCGGATTATATCGATCCCGCCTTTCACGCGGCCGCGACCGGGCGCGCGAGCTTCAATCTCGATTCCTGGACGATGGAGGCCGAGCTGCTGGGCCAGCTCGCGCTACGCGCCGGCGAGGACGCCGATGTGATCGTCGCGGAAGGGTCGATGGGCCTTTTCGACGGCGCTCCCGGCGCCCCGGCGCAGACGGGCGCCTCGGCCGATATCGCGGCCCATCTCGGCTGGCCGGCGCTGCTGGTGATGGACGTCTCGGGACAAGCGCAGAGCGCCGCCGCGATAGCGCGCGGCGTCGCGGCCCATGACGCGCGGGTGAAGCTCGCCGGCGTCCTGCTCAACCGCGTCGGCTCCGAACGGCATCGCAAGCTCGCGCAGGAGGCCATCGAGGCGATCGGCGTCAGAGTATTCGGGGCGCTGCCCCGCGACAGCGGGATCGCTCTGCCCGAGCGGCATTTGGGCTTGGTGCAGGCGGGCGAGACGCGCGGCCTCGGAGCACTGCTCGACGCGCTCGCGGAGCGCATCGAGACGCATGTCGACCTCGACGCCCTGCTGGCCGCCGCGGCGGGAGGCCCGGCCGGCGTCGCGCGGGGCTCGCTCGACGCCCCACGACCGCCGGGCGGGCGCATCGCCGTGGCGCGGGACGAGGCCTTTTCGTTCTTCTATCCGCATCTCGCATGCTGTTGGCGCGAGGCCGGCGCCGAGATCGCATTTTTTTCGCCGCTCGTCGACGAAGCCCCGCCCGACGATTGCGACTCCTGCTGGCTTCCCGGCGGCTATCCGGAACTGCACGCCGGCCGGCTCGCGGCGGCCACGAATTTTTTGGGTGGGCTTCGGCGCTTCGCTGCGACGCGCCCGGTCCATGGCGAGTGCGGCGGCTATATGACGCTCGGCCGAACGCTCACCGACGCCGCCGGCGAGCTTCATACGATGGCCGGCCTGCTCGATCTGGCGACGAGTTTTGCGCAGCGCAAACTTCATTTGGGCTATAGACGCGCGCGACTGGCGGCCGATTGCGCGCTCGGGACGGCGGGCGCAGAGCTCGCCGGGCACGAATTCCACTACGCCACGATAGTGAGCGAGAAGGGCCTGCCCTTTGCGATGGTTACAGACGCTTATTCGCAGGAGGAGCGGCCCGCCGGCCTGCGCGCAGGGCCGGTCACGGGAAGTTTCTTCCACGCAATGACGAAAAAAAAGGGCCGCCGGTAACGCCAGCGGCCCAAGTCAAGGGAGGAAACGCCCAAGGAGGGCTACGGAGCGAGAGAAGTTCTCGCTGCGTCGCACTGTTGTATTGCTGCGGCGCACAAGTGTCAAGCGCATTTTTGGAAGACCGTCGCTATGTCGCACCCCGATCGAATTTTCGGCGGAATTTTCAAGGGGCCGCCCGGCGAACAGTCGCGCTCAGGACGCCTTTTTCCGAGGAATGCGGGCAAAATTGAGACGATCCGCGCCGGGCGGATCGTCCAATTCCCAAAATATGGAGTGATGGCCGTCAGGGGCGAGCGGAGGGCGACAAACCTTCGCGCAACGCCGGTGCGCTTGCGGCGGCCTCGGCGACTTTGGCGCGATGCTCGCCGCCCAGCGACGCCTGCGGCTTTTTCGCGGGATCGACGCGATGCGGCGGCAGCGAGGCCGGCGCCTGAGACGCAGCAGACTGGCCGGTGGCTACGGTCTTGGTCGCAGAGGCCTTTACGGGCCCCGCCTTCCCCGCCTTGGCAACCTCGGTCTTGGAGAATACGGCCTTCGAGAGCTCGGCTTTGGCGGGCTCGGCTTTGGCGACCGGCGCGGGAGCCTCGCTCTGAGCCGCGGGCGCGGCCGGCGGCGCCTCCTTGGGGAAGCCGAGCAATCCGCCGATCGAATCGGTCGCGCCGGCGAAGGCGCTGAGCTTGGTCGGCTCGGCCGGCGCGGCTTCTGCGGGCTTGATGGTCGTGGCCGGCTGCGCGGCGATCTTGATCTCCGCCTCTTTCTTGGCCTTGGCGGCGAGCTTGGCCGCGCTCATGGCGATGAGCGGCGAACGCGACTTGGAGCCGCCGATCTTCTCGTCGAGCGCGATTTCGATCGGCGCGATGAGCGCGTCGGGTCGGCTCACCTCGGCGACGCGGGCATAGAAATCCGGATGCTGGCCGCCGTCCTGATAGACGACGCGCACCGGCCGCACGCCGGCCGCCGCCAGTTGCGCCACTTTCGCCTCGTCGGCGGCAGCCTTTTGCGCGACCTGCGCCTCTATCTCCGCATTGCGCCTCAGTGGCGGACAGGCCAAGGAGGCGTCGAGCGGCTGGCCATTGGCCGAGGCGGCGTCGAAAACATAGCGCCGCCCGCAAACGCCGACCGCGGGCTCCTTGCCGGCGATCTCGAAATGATCGGAGCCTTCCTTCAGCTGCTTCCAGAAGCCGATATTCGGGTCCATCCGATGCTTGGCCAGATTTTCCGCCGTCATTTTGAACGGATAGGACTGCATCTGGATCGAACGCTGCCCATTGTTGAACGACGTGCGCAGAATGGCGTAGATCTCGCCGATCTGCCGATCCGTCATCGAGAAACAGCCCGCCGAAGAACAGGCACCATGCACCATGATGGAGCCGCCGCCATGGCCGAAAGCGCGGTCATAGGCGTTGGGATAGCCGACGTTGAAAGAGAGATAATAAGCGGAGTTCGGATTCATCTGCCCCGGGGTGATGGAATAGAACCCCTCCGGCACTTGGCGGTCGCCCTCGCGAACCTTGGGCCCGAGCTGGCCGGACCAGCGGCACATGGGGAAGGTCTTGAGGTAGGCGTAACGGCCGTCGGGCCGCTGCTTCCAGACTTCGAACTCGGCTTCTTTCTTATAGGCGCGGATGAGCGTCGGCGATTCCTTGGTGACGCCGGCCTGCTCCATCATCGCCAGAGTCTCCGGCGGAATGGGCGTCAACGAGCGCTGGGAGCCCGAGCCGAGATCATTGCAGGCGGAGAGCGAGAAGGCGGCGCCGACGAGGCCCCAGCGGGCGAGACGCCCGGCGTTTTGGAAGAGACTCATTCTCGCCCCTCGATGTCCACGCCCGCAAGCGCGAATCACGCCTCGGGAGCCTAGCACGACAATAGACGTCGAATTACCAACGTCCTTCTAACGCAAGAGGAAGAATAAGGCCAGAGCGTGGCTGTCCACGCCTGACAGAGGGCGGGAAACGTTTGAAAGGTTAACCGATGGTTCACGCCGAGAGATCGGCGCCGATCGAGGATTCGTGATCGGCGAATGCTGGAAGACGCCGAATCTCGTCTGCTCAGACCTTGCGGCCGACCGAGAGAAAGCGATCGGCCCGCGCCTCGACGATCTGCGCGCGGGAAAGATTGGCGAGGCTCGCCAGCGCGTCGTCGATCCCCTCGCCGACGGCGGCGACAGCCGTCTCCGGATCGCGATGCGCGCCGCCCGCCGGCTCGGCGACGATGACGTCGATGATGCCGAATTTCAGCAAGTCCTGGGCGGTGATCTTCATGCTGGTGGCGGCGTCCTGCGCCTTGGAGGCGTCGCGCCACAGAATGGAGGCCGACGCCTCGGGCGAAGCGACCGTGTAGACGGCATGCTCCAGCATCAGCACCTTGTTGCAGCTGGCGATCGCTATGGCGCCGCCGGAGCCGCCCTCGCCCACCACGACGGCCACATTGGGCACGCCGAGCGACAGCGACACATCGATGGAGCGGGCGATCGCCTCGGCCTGGCCGCGCTGCTCGGCGTCTATGCCGGGAAAGGCGCCGAAAGTGTCGACGAGCGAGATGACCGGCAGGCCGAATCGGTCGGCGAGATCCATGAGCCGGGCCGCCTTGCGATAGCCCTCCGGCCGCGCCATGCCGAAATTATGCTCGAGCCGGCTCTCCGTGTCGGAACCCTTCTCCTGGCCGATGAGGCAGACCGGCTCGCCACGAAAACGCGCGAAACCGCCGACGATGGCCGCGTCCTCGCCAAAGGCGCGGTCGCCCGCGAGCGGCGTGAATTCGTCGAACAAAAGCCGCACATAGTCGGAGAAATGCGGCCGCTGCGCATGGCGTGCGACCTGTATTTTCTGCGTCGGGGTGAGGCTGGCGTAGAGATCGGCGAGCGCCTTGTGGGCCTTGGCCTCGAGCTTGGCGAGCTCGTCGGAGATGGACACGCCGTCGCCCTTGGAGGCCAGCGCGCGCAACTCCTCCACCTTGGTCTCCAATTCGGCGACGGGCTTTTCGAAGTCGAGATAGGAACGCATGTGGCGAACGACACGGGATTGCGGCTCGGAAGCCTAGCGAAGCGGCGCGGAAACTGGCCGTATCGGCGCGGGAAGTCAAGAATGCGCCCCTATCGCCGCGCGCGCGGCGGACGAAAACACCGAATTTTTTCCTCGGCCGCCCGATGCGACGCAAGATATTCTCTCCCGCGGGGGAAGGACGCAGGCTCGCCCGAGAATGCGGCGCAGCTCGAGCAAAATCCTTCCTCGTCGAAGGAGCGCGGCGCGGCGCGGCGATTTGCCCTTCCTCCCGAAAGCGCGCTATCGCAAGGCGAGGGCGACGCAGCGCGCCACTGCAAAGGCGCAATCTCGAGATTACTGCGCAGCGAAGCGACGCCCCGTGCGAATGCGGCGCGACGATTGAGAGGATGAGACATGCAAGGACTTGGCGCGGCCGTCGCGGTCTTCGCGGCGCTAACGCTCGCGGCGGGCGTTCATCTCGGCGACGCCAATCTCTTTCTCCTCGCCGCCGGCGCGGGCCTTTGCGCCTTCACCACCTGGCGCAGCGCGGAGATTTCGAGCTTTCTGAAGATTTTCGTCTCGATCTTCTCGGTGGAGACGGTCGTCTTCGGCGCCGCGCGCCTGCTGGAGGTCGAGGGCCTGTGGCCCGCCGCGCTCGCCAATTATGCGCTGCCGGAGAGCATGTCGCTCACCGTCGCCATATTCTCGATCATCGTCTTCGGCCTCTCGCATATCCCGGTCGTGCGCGAGATGACGCGCATCGCCGATCTCTATTTCGACGCGCAGGACCGCACCGAGCTTCGCCTTTGGGGCCTCCCGGCCTTTCGCGTGCGCGAGCCGTTGATCGCCATAGCGATGATCGTCACTCTGGTGCTCATGAGCCAGGGCCTCGTCGGCATTTCGGTGCGGCTCTCCTTCATCCGCCGCGATTACTACACGGCGCTGCAGGAGATGAACGCCGGAGAGTTCTGGCGGCTGTTCCTCTATGGTTTCACGCCCTGGGCCTTCGTCCATGTCGTCGTGGCGGTCATCGACTATGTGCTGCAATCGACGCTGATCATCCGTTGGCGACAGTGGCTCACCAAGCATTATGTCTCGCGCTGGCTCGGCGGGCGCCGCCATTACGCCATGGCGCTCGTCGGCGGCGTGACCGACAATCCCGATCAGCGCATCGCCGAAGACGTGAATCGTTTCATCGACGGCGGCGATTCCGGATATGGCATCTATTCCTATTCGATCCTGCTCATCTCCAAGCTGAGCTCGCTCGTCTCCTATTCCATCGTGCTGTGGGATATTTCGAGCGCTTTCACCTTCTTCGAGGCGAATATCGCCATTCCGGGCCTGCTGTTCTGGGCCGCGCTCATCTATGCCGCGATCGGCACGGTGACGACCCATCTGATCGGCCGTCCACTGACGTCGCTCCTGTTCGAGAAGCAGAGGCGCGAGGCAGACTTCCGCTTCTCGCTCGCGCGGCTGCGCGAATATGGCGAGCAGATCGCTCTGCTCCGCGGCGAAGGCGCCGAGGGCGCCTCGCTCGTGCGCCGCTTCGGCGCGATCGTCGCCAATTATTTCGCCATCATCGACCTGCGCAAGAAGCTCGTCTCCTTCACCGCCACCTTCAACCAATTGTCGATCATCATCCCCTTCGTGCTGACGGCGCCCTTCTACTTCGCCGGCAAGATAAAGTTCGGCGTGATGCGACAGACGGCCGACGCTTTCGACAATGTCGAGGCCGCGCTGACCTTCTTCGTCGACTATTACGTCTTCCTCTCTGACTTCAGATCGGTGCTCGACCGTCTCGCCTCCTTCGACGCCGCCGCCGACCGCGCCGACGAGCTGAACGCCGCGCAGCCGACAGAACGCGCCGAACGCCGTGACATCGCCTTCGATGTGACGCTCGCTCTGCCGGACGGTCGCCGCATCGTCGAGGCGAAGGGTCTCGAGCTCGCTCCGGGCGAATCGGCGCTGCTCACCGGCCCCTCGGGCTCCGGCAAATCGACGCTGTTCCGCGCCGTCGCCGGAATATGGCCCTATTGCGAGGGCCGTATCGAGGTTCCAGAAGGCGCCAATGTGATGCTGCTGCCACAGCGGCCCTATGTGCCGATCGGCTCCCTCGCCCGCGCCGTCGCCTATCCCGCCGAGCCCGAAGCCTATTCGCGCCACGAGATCGCCGAGGCGCTGGAGGCGGCGCGCCTGCCGGGCTTCGTCGCCAATCTCGAGGAGGAGAGCAATTGGGGCCAGCGCCTCTCGGGCGGCGAGCAGCAGCGCATCGCCGTCGCGCGGGCGCTGCTCGCCAAACCCGACTGGCTCTTCCTCGACGAAGCGACATCGGCGCTCGACGAGAAGCTCGAGGGCGAAATTTACGCCATGCTGCGCGAGCGCCTGCCGCAGACGACGGTCGTCTCCATCGGCCACCGCTCGAGCCTGCACGCCTTCCATCATCGCCATATCTCGATGGAGCAGGAGGCCGACGGAACCTTCGCGCCGCGCGAAGCGGTGCTCGCATGACGAAATCCGGGGCCTCGGGGCGGGAAGGCGGCCGCTCGCTGAAGGAGCGCGTGAAGACGGCGAGGAAGCGCTCGCTGTCCTCGACGCTCTGGCTGGAGCGCCAGCTCAACGATCCCTTTGTGGCGCAGGCCAAGCGCGACGGCTATCGCTCGCGCGCCGCCTATAAGCTGCTCGAGATGGACGAGCGCCACAAGCTGCTCACGCCGGGCAAGCGCATCGTCGATC
Source organism: Methylosinus sp. H3A (assembly GCF_015709455.1). Classification (NCBI taxonomy): domain Bacteria; kingdom Pseudomonadati; phylum Pseudomonadota; class Alphaproteobacteria; order Hyphomicrobiales; family Methylocystaceae; genus Methylosinus; species Methylosinus sp. H3A. The sequence continues at coordinate 2,497,502 of NZ_JADNQW010000005.1, read as the reverse complement.
TCGGCGCCGCGCCCGGCGGCTGGTCGCAGATCGCCGCTGCGCGCGTGAAATCCGCCGATGGCACGGGCAAGGTCGTCGCCATCGACCTGCTCGAGATGGAGCCCATCGCCGGCGTCGAGTTCACCGTGATGGACTTCAACGACGAGACCGCGCCGGAACAGATAAAGGCCATGCTCGGCGGCGGCGCCGATGGCGTCATGTCCGATATGGCGGCCAACGCCACCGGCCATAAGCAGACCGACCATCTGAAGATCGTGGCGCTCGCCGAGCTCGCCGCGGATTTCGCTCGAGACGTGCTGGCGCCGGGCGGCTTTTTCGTCGCCAAAGTGCTGCAGGGCGGCACGGAGCATCAATTGCTCGCGGCGCTGAAACGCGACTTCGCGCAGGTGCGCCATCTGAAGCCGGCGGCGAGCCGCCCCGATTCGGCGGAGCTCTATGTGCTCGCCACGGGATTTCGCGGCTGAGCGAAATCCGTTCCCGGTGAATAATCAGGCCGCTCCGTCGGCCTCGACCGCCTCTTTCCCCGTCAGCCCCTCGCCCGCCGTCGGCGCGAGCTTTCGGAAGATCAGGATCGAGGAGGCCGAAACAGCGGCCACGATGAGGAAGGCCGCGTCGAAATCCGCGAGCCGCAAGGCGTCGTCGCCACGCAGCGCGCGCGATGTCTCCAGCGCCGCAGCGCCGAGCGACACGCCCGCCGACAGCGACAATTGCTGGCCCGCCGAGGCGAAGCTCGTCGCCCGGCTCATCGCCTGATGATCGATATCGGCATAGCCGATCGCGTTCAGCGCCGTGAATTGGAGCGAGCGGAAGAAGCCGCCGGCGAGCAGCACGGCCATGATCGCCCAATGCGGCGTCGTCGGCGCAAAAAAGACGTTGAGGCAGTAGAACCCCGCCGAGATCAGCGCATTGACGATCAGCACGCGCCGAAAGCCGAAACGCCCCAGAATGGGCTGCGCCGTGGTCTTCATCGCTATGGCGCCGATAGCGGCGATGAAGGTCAGCGACCCCGATTGAAACGCCGTCAGGCCGAAGCCCGTCTGCAGCATCAGCGGCAGCAGGAAGGGAACCGCCCCGAGCCCCATGCGGAACAGGAAGCCGCCGAGGACGGCGGCGTGGAAGGTCGGCACGCGCAAAAGATCGAGATCGATGATCGGATGCGGCGTCCGCCGCGCATGACGCACATAGAGGACGAGCGCGGTCGCGCCCGCTGCGATGAGCAATGCCGCGACGGGCGCCGGGACGATTCCTCTTCCGATGACGCCGAGCCCGAAGACGAGGCTCGACAGTCCCAATCCCGAGAGAAGAAAACCCTTCACATCGAGCGGCGGGACGCCCTCCTCGCGCAAATCGGGAATATAGCGGGTGACGAGCGCGACGCCGAGAAAACCGATCGGCACATTGATCCAGAAGATGTAGCGCCAATGAAAATAAGTGGCGATGAAGCCGCCGAGCGGCGGCCCGACGACCGGGCCGATCAGCGCCGGAATGGTGAGATAAGCGAGCGCGCGCACGAGTTCATGTCGCGGGGCGACGCGCAGCAGAACGAGCCGCCCCACCGGCACCATCATCGCCCCGCCGAGCCCCTGCACCACGCGCGCCGCCACGACGCCGGCGAGCGAGGTCGAGAAGCCGCAGAGGATGGAGCCGAAGGTGAAGACGAGGATCGCCGCGCGAAACACCCGCCGCGCGCCGTAACGATCCGCGACCCAGCCCGAGAGCGGGATGAACACAGCGAGCGACAGCAGATAGGAGGTGAGCGCGAGTTTCAGCGCGACGGGGTCTTCGTGTAGATCGACGGCCATGGCGGGCAGCGCCGTCGCCAGCACGGTGCCGTCGAGGTTTTCCATGAAGAGCGCTGTGGCGATTATGAGCGGCGTGATGGCGAAGGAAGGCAACGGACCTCGTGGAAGCGGGTTGCTGGGGCGATTCGCGAAAGCGACGCGAGACAAACCGTTTATGACGATTTTCGCCCGAAATGTCGAAACGGCCGCGTCAAATGAACTTCAGCCCCTTCAAACTCGCATGGCCGTTGCGCCCCACGATCAAATGATCATGCACCGAGATGCCGAAGGGCTGGGCGATGGCGATGATGTCCAGCGTCATGCGAATATCGGCGGTCGAGGGCGTCGGATCGCCCGAAGGGTGATTGTGCGCCAATATCAGCGCGGAACAGCCCAATTCCAGCGCCCGCCGCACCACCTCGCGCGGATAGACGGGCGTGTGATCCACCGTGCCGACGCCCTGAACCTCGTCGGCGATCAAGGCGTTGCGCTTGTCGAGGAAGAGGATGCGGAACTCCTCGCGCTCGGCGTAGGCCATCGCCGTGCGGCAATAGTCGATCACATCCACGAAGGAGGAGAGCACGGTGCGCTTCTGCAGATTGCTGCGCGCGAGGCGCCGCGCCGCCGCCTCCATCAGCTTGATCTCGCAGATCGCCGCCTCGCCGAGCCCCTCGATCTCGCGCAGCCGCTCCGGCCGCGCCGCCGCAACCTCGGAGAAGGAGCCGAATCGCGCGATCAGCGATTTTGCCAGCGGCTTCACGTCACGGCGCGGAATGGCGCGGTAGAGCACGAGCTCCAAGAGCTCGTAATCGGCGAGCGCGGCCTCGCCCGCCTCCAGGAAACGGTCGCGGAGCCGCTGCCTGTGTCCATGAAAATGCGGCGCTTCCTCGCGCAGCCCGTCGGCGGCTTTGTCGCCGGCCGCCCGCCGCCGAGGCGCGCGCGGCTCGCTCATTCGGCGCTCGAGGCTCCGTTGGGATTGTCGAGCCCGGCGGGCGAGGCGGTGAAGATTTCGACGCCGGTCTCGGTGACGCCGAGCGAATGCTCGAACTGGGCCGAGAGCGAGCGATCACGGGTGACAGCGGTCCAGCCGTCGCCGAGGATCTTCACCTGCGGCCGGCCGAGATTGATCATCGGCTCTATGGTGAAGAACATGCCCGGCCGCAGCTCGACGCCCTGCCCCGGCACGCCATAATGCAGAATATTGGGCTCGTCATGGAACAGACGGCCGAGCCCATGGCCGCAGAAATCGCGCACGACGGAGCAGCGCTCGGCCTCGGCGAAGCGCTGAATGGCCGCGCCTATGTCGCCCGTCGTCGCGCCGGGCTTCACCACGGCGATGCCGCGCATGAGGCTCTCATAGGTCACATCGATGAGGCGCTGGGCGCGGCGCGGCACCTCGCCCACGGCGAACATTCGGCTCGAATCGCCATGCCAGCCGTCGACGATGAAGGTCACGTCCACATTGACGATGTCGCCCTCGCGCAGAGGCTTCTCGTCCGGAATGCCGTGGCAGACCACATGGTTGATCGAGGTGCAGATGGATTTGCGATAGCCGCGATAATCGAGCGGGGCCGGATAGGCGCCGTTCGCTATGGCGAAGTCGAAGACGAGATCGTCCAGCGCCTTGGTGGTGACGCCGGGCTTCACATGCGGGACGAGCATATCCAGCGCCTCGGCCGTCAGCCGGCCGGCGAGGCGCATGGCCTCGAAATCCTCGGGTCCATGGAGCTTGATCTGGCCGCTCTTGCGGCCTGAGCCCGCGAGGTGGGACTCGACGAATGTCATGCTGTGCTCTCTGTTGGTCGTCGCCGGCTTTAGCTTATAAATTAAGAAATTGGCGCCGCAAAGCAAGATGCGCGCGCGCCACGAACGGCCGAACCCCGAACGCCCGGCTGGCCTCGGCGCCGGCCCTGTCATAGAGTTTCGGCCAGACTGACCCGAAGGAGCGGCCCGATGGAGCGCGAAGACATAGTCACGGCCGCCGTGCTCGTGATTGGAGACGAGATCCTGTCCGGCCGCACGCAGGATCTCAACACCAATTATATCGCCAAATATCTGGGCGAATTGGGGATCGACCTGCGTGAGGCGCGCGTCGTGCCGGACGTGGAGGAGGAGATCGTCGCCGCGCTCGACGCGCTGCGGGGACGCTACAGCTATGTCTTCACCACGGGCGGCATCGGCCCCACCCATGACGACATCACCGCCGACGCCGTGGCCAAGGCCTTCGGCGTCCCGATCGGCGAGGACGAGCGCGCCATCGCCATGCTGCTGGAGCGCATCGCCCCGCAGGATCTCAATCCCGCCCGACGGCGCATGGCCCGCATTCCGCAGGGCGCGGAGCTGATCGAGAACGCTATTTCCAAGGCGCCGGGCTTCATGATCGGCAATGTGATCGTCATGGCCGGCGTGCCGATCATCATGCAGGCCATGCTGGACGCCGCCGCCGGGCGCATCGTCAAAGGCGTGCGCGTGCAGGTGGCCACCGTCGACGCGCATGGCATACCGGAGGGCCGCTACGCCGCCGATCTGGAGCGAATCGCCAAGGAGCATGAGCGCGTGACGGTCGGCTCCTATCCGTCCTTCTCCAGCGCCGGCGTGCGCAATCAGATCGTGCTGCGGAGCCGCGACGGCGCCGAGCTCGAGGCCGCGGCGCAGAAGGTGCGGGCGCTGATCGTGCGGCTCACCGCCAATGGAACGCCGCTCTGACGGCCGAGGAGACCGCTCTCGAGGAGACCGCTTTATGGGAGACAAAGCCTTTCCGGTGTCCTGGGACGCCTTCCACCGCGACGCGCGCGCGCTCGCCTGGCGGCTCTCGGCCGTCGGCCGCTTCTCGGCCATTGTCGCGGTGACGCGCGGCGGGTTGGTGCCGGCCGGCATCGTCGCGCGCGAGCTCGGCATTCGCGTCATCGACACGATCGGGGTCGCGAGCTACCATGAGGAGACGCAGCGCGGCGAGGTCCATGTGCTGAAGCCGCTCTCCGAGACGATTCTCTCGCGCCCGAGCGAGGATGTGCTGATCGTCGACGATCTCGTCGACACGGGCGCGACGGCGAAGGTGGTGCGCGCGCTGCTGCCCAAGGCGCATTTTGCGACCGTCTACGCCAAGCCACAGGGCCGGCCGCTGGTCGACACTTTCGTCACCGAGGTTTCGCAGGACACCTGGATCTTTTTTCCTTGGGACACGGGCCTCACCTTCCAGGCGCCGATCGCCAAAGGATCGCCCTGATCTATTGCGCCGGGGCCGGCCGATAGGCCGCGCAATCGAAGATCGCGTAATGCTCGATCGGCGTCCATCGCGGCGCCTCGCCGGAAAGATGCAGCGAAAAGCGCATCGGGCCGCGCCAAAAGCCGGCTTCCAGCCCCGGAGCGAGCGCATCCGGCGATTCGACGGCCCCCACCACGAAGGCCGGCGCATCGGCGCGTCCGCATAGTTTTTCCAGCGCGCCGCGCGTAAAGGGCGGAAAATCGACGCCGTCGCCGGGGCGCGGCGTCAGAGCGCCGTCCGCAACCCAGCCGAGATCGCGCAAAAACCCCATTCGCTCCCGCCAGGCCAGCGCCAGAGCGCGCGAGAATACGGCGCCCGACCCCTGCACATGCGACGCCCAATTGGCGCGACCGAGCCACACCCAAGGCGCGAGCTTCTCATTCAGCCAGAGAACCTCGCCCGCATGCGGCGCCACGAGCGCCTCGAGCTCCGGCGGGCGGATATCGGCCGAGCGCAGCGGGAAAGGCTCATGAGACCAGCAGAAGGCCGCGAGCGGCGCGGTGATCGCCACAGCCGATGCGGCGACGAGCGGGCGCGGCCGCCATGCGATGACGAGCATGGCGAGAGCGAGAAGGAGAAGCGGAACATAGGCCGGCTCGCCGGCGCGCAGCACCGAGGACAGGACCGAATCCTCGCTCGGGGCCGTGCGGGCGTATTCGCGCGCGAACCACAAAGCCACGCCGAGCACGCAGAGCGCGCAGAGACCGCAGAGCGCGAGAAACGCCCGCTCCAGCAGCGCGAGCGAGACGCCGCTCCAGCGCGCCCGGCTCCACCAGGCGAGAACCGCGACGAGAGCGAGAAAGGCGCTCTCGGGCGCCGCGCGCAAAATCCAGCTCGTCACGAGAAGCGCGAGGACGATGCGGCCCTGCGCCCCCGCGCGCCACAGCGCCGGCGCGCAGAGGCCCAACGCCAGCGGCGCGAAGGCGGCGGCGAGCCAGAGCGCGCGCCAGCTCTGCGCCTGGGCCGCGAGCTCACGCATGAGCAGATCGCCGAGCAGAAAGCTCGCCGTGAGGCCGAGGCCGACCGCCCCGACGACGCAAAAGAGCAGACGCCGCGCGCCCGGCGGAGCGAGGCTCGCCGCGAGCAGCAGCGTGCTCGCCTGCCGCAGGATCGCGATCCATGTGCTCGCCGGCCAATGGATGAGAAAAATATAATCGCTCCTCACCGAGATGATCGCCGCCCATTGCGGATCGATGCGTGCGGTCAGCCTCTCGAGCAGCGGCGCCCCGGCCAGCGCCGCGGCGAGCAGCCCCACCCCGCCGAACAGCGCGGCGATGAAAATGCGCCGATCTTTCCAGCCTTCATAGAGCAGCGCGACGAGAACGCCCGGCGCGGCGATGATCGGGTGAAAAGCTACGGCGGCCAAAAGGCAGAGACCGGCCGTCCAGCGCCGCTCGGACAGCAGCGCCGCGAAGGCCGCCAGAACGAAGGCCTCGGCGAAAGGCCGCGGCGTCGCGAAAGGCTCGGCGAAATGGAAGACGCCGAATCCGCCATAGGAGCTGTCGAAGCAGGCGGCGAGCAGCAGCAACGCCGACAGCGCCTCTTTGCGCGCGAGGCGCGAGGCCAGCGCCGCCAGCGTGGCGAACCAGAGCGTGCAGCCGACGAAGGCGAGCGATTTCGCCGCCGCGGCGAGGCCGAGAAGCGGAATGAGGAAATCGACGAGTCGCGAGAAGACGCTGAATTTCGATTGGCCGTCGAGGCGGAACATGATGTCGCGGCCGACGCCCTGCGGGTCGAGATCGGCGAGGCCGCGGCCCATATAGATCACAGCGTCATGCTCGAGCCCGTAATAGGGCCGCAGCAGAAGGAAAATCGCCGCGCAGGCCGCGAGCGGCGCGAGCGCGACGAGAGCAATTCGAGGCGCCCGCGCATCCACATCGCCGTCGCGGCGGACGATTTGATCGGTCGAGGTGAGCAATCGACTCCCCGGCGCAGGAGGCCCGAGGAGCCGCGCGGCCGCTCCGAGGCGAACCGCCGAGACATATCGCCCTCATGGTTAACCCGAGGTTGAGGTCGGCCCATCGGCGCGGGTCGGGCGCGAGTCCGGTTTGCCGAGGTCGGCGCGCTGCGCTATCACTTCGACGAATCGCGGACGTGGCGGAACCGGTAGACGCAAGGGACTTAAAATCCCTCGGGCTATGCCCATGCGGGTTCGATCCCCGCCGTCCGCACCAAAAGCCGCCTCACCTCGACGGCCCGACGGTCGTCGGCTCGTCCGCCCCGAGGAGCTTTTTCCTCATGTCCGACCTCGAGACCGAAACGAGATTTCAAAGCGATCCCGCGCTCGAGCCGCTGCTCGCCGATCTCGCCTCGACGGCGGCGCGGCGCGACACGGAAGGCGGCACGGCCAAGCGCGAGCGCGATCTCATTCGCGAGAGCGGCTTGCTGAGCCTCGCCATTCCACGCGCGCTGGGAGGCGCCGGCGCCGATTGGATCGAGATCGTGCAAGCCGTCCAGCGAATGGCCGCGGTCGACAGCTCGCTCGCCCATCTCTTCGCCTTTCATCATCTGATGGTGGTCACGCCGCAAATCTTCGGAACCGCCGAGCAGTCGCGCGCGCTGATGGAGAAGACCGCGCGGGAGCGCTGCTTCTGGGGCAATGCGGTCAATCCCAAAGACCCGCGCCTGCGGCTCTCCCGCGACGGCGCAATTCTGCGGCTCGACGGAGCCAAGACCTTCTGCTCGGGCGCGAGCGATTCGGACATGCTCATCGTCTCCGCCCTGGACGAGGAGGACAGGTTGAAGATCGCCGCGATTCCGACGCGGCGCGCAGGCCTGCGCATTCACGACGATTGGGACAATATGGGCCAACGCCAGACCGACAGCGGCTCCGTCTCTTTCGAGCGCGTGGAGCTGCGCGAGGACGAATTGCTCGTCGCTCCCGGCCCGCTCGGCTCGCCTTTCGCGGCGCTGCGGCCTTGTCTCGTGCAGCTGCTCCTCGTCGCGATCTTCGCGGGGCTCGCGCGCGGCGCGCTCGACGAGGCGAAAGCCTATGTGCGCGGATTGCCGAGCGAAGGCGCCGCGCGCATCGGCGCCGATGCGTTCATTCTCCACACGGCCGGCGAGCTGTGGACGCAGGCCGCCGCCGTGGAAGCCCTCCTCGACCGCGCCACGCGCGCCTTTCAGAGCGGCTGGGAGCGCGGCGACTCCATCACGCCGCGAGAACGCGGCGCCATAGCGATCGAGATCGCGACAGCCAAAGCCGTGAGCGCGCGCGCCTCGCTCGACATCGGCTCGCGCATCTTCGAGATCATGGGAGCCCGCGCGACCCATGCGCGGCTGCGGCTCGATCGCTTCTGGCGCAACGCCCGCACCCACACTCTGCACGATCCCATCGATCACAAGCTGAAGGAGATCGGAGATTTCGTGCTCAACGACGCCTATCCGACGCCGTCCTTCTATTCTTGAGAGAGGCGGCTCAACTCGCCACGCGCCAGCCGCCGTCGGGCTTCTTGCAGGCTTGGCCCTTGGCCTGCTGCGGGCGGCCGTCGATAAAAATCTTATGCGTATAGTCGCGGCAGCCGCCCAATGCGGCCTCCGGTCCCGGCTCGATGAAACCATAGGCGCCACGGGTTCCGCGCCAGCTCTTGCGCTGACCGGAAGCGACCGCCTCTTGCTGCGCGACGACGGCCATGGCGCGATCCGACGCATCGAGCTCACGGCCGATCGTCACGCCGACGACCCCAGGCGCCGGCGGCTCAGGAGCGACGACAGCCGCGACGGCGGGAGCGGAAGGCGCGGTCGAATTGCAACCGGCCACGGTCAGCGCCGCGCAAAAAAGGCCTGCGCCCATTGCAATTCTGACGATCGCCGAACTCGCCTGCGCCGACATGAACTCTCTCCGTTCTCGCAATCTCCTCTCCTCTTGCCGGAAGCTTTTCGCCCTGTCAAAGGCCGGGCAGGCGCGCCTGCGCCCGGAGGCCTCCGAGCGGACTGTCGGCGAGCGCGAGCGCGCCTCCGTAATCCGCCGCGAGATGCGCGACGATCGACAGGCCGAGCCCGGTTCCCGGCTTCGTCTCGTCGAGCCGCTGGCCGCGCCGCGTCGCCTGCGCGCGAAATTCCGGCGCGAGGCCCGGACCATCGTCGTCTATCGTGAAGACGAGCCGGCTGCGCCCGGCCTCCGCATTCTCCAGCGACACGGACAAGCGCACCTCGCTCGCCGCCCATTTGCCGGCGTTGTCGAGCAGATTGCCGACGATCTCCTCCAAATCCTGCCGTTCGCCGAGAAAACGCAGCTCCGGCGCCGCCTCGCCGGAGAAAGCGACGCCGCGCTCACCATAGATTTTGCCGAAAGTGCGCAGCAGCGCCGCCACCACGGGCGCGACCTCCGTCGTGGCGCCGATCGCGCCGGCGCGCGCCGCCGCCCGCGCCCGCTCGAGATAGAAGGATATCTGATCGCGCATCAGCGTCGCCTGCTCGCTCACCTTTGCGGCGAGCGGCGAGGGCGCGGCGTCCGCCTCATTGACGATGACGCTGAGCGGCGTCTTCAACGCATGAGCGAGATTGCCGACCTGCGTGCGCGAGCGTTCCACAATGTCGCGATTGGCGGAGATCATCAGATTGAGCTCATCGGCCAGCGGCGCCACCTCGGTCGGATAGGCGCTTTCTATGCGCCCGCGCTCGCCGCGGCGAATGAGCGACAATTCCCGCTGCAGCAACTTCAGGGGACGCAGGCCGACGCTCACCTGCACGGCGGTGGCGAGCGCGAGCGCTATGGCGAGCAGCGAGAAGGCCACCATCAGCGACCAGCGAAATCGCGCGATCTGATGCTCCGTCTCCTCCGTCGTCGCGGCGACCTGCACCAGATAGACGCCGATGTCGCCGACATCGATGACGCGCTCGACGATGCGCAGCAAGCGCCCGTCCGGCCCCAGCGCGACGCCGCGCCGCACGCCCCCGGTCTCCGCCGGCACATGCAAATCCGAAAGCTTGGGCAGACGCGCCGCGAACAGCGAGCGCGAGGCCTTTATCTCATGCGCCTCACCGTCGAGACGGGTGATCTGCCAATACCAGCCGGATCGCGCCAGCTCGAATTGCGGATCGCCGAGCTGGCCCGGCCCGCTGCGCCCGTCCTCGCCCGATTCGGAAACATCGGCGACGATGGCGCGCAGATAGACGCCGAGCCGCTGCTCGAACACTTCCTCCGCCGTGCGACGATAATATTCGGTGAGGGCGAGGCCGGCGATCATCAACACGACGGAACTCAGCGCCGCGGCGGCGAAGAACAGCCGCGCCGCGATCGATCGCCCCGGAAAGCCCAATCGCCGCATCGCGCTTCAGCGCTTGGCCGGTTCCGGCGGCGCCGCAATATAGCCGAGCCCGCGCACCGTCTGGATGAGATCGACGCCGAGCTTCTTGCGCAACCGTCCGACGAACACCTCGATCGTATTGGAGTCGCGGTCGAAGTCCTGATCGTAGAGATGCTCGACGATCTCGCCGCGCGACACGACGCGCCCGGAATGATGCATCAGATAGGCGAGCAGCCGATATTCGTGAGAAGTGAGCTTCACCGCGGCGCCGTCGACGACGACGCGTCCCGCCTTGGTGTCGAGCCGCACGGGGCCGCAGACGATCTCGCTCGTCGCATGGCCGGCCGCGCGGCGCAGCAGAGCGCGCAGCCTCGCGAGCAGCTCCTCCATATGGAAGGGCTTGGCGACATAATCATCGGCGCCGGCGTCGAAGCCCTGCACCTTGTCGCTCCAGCGGTCGCGGGCGGTGAGAATCAGCACGGGCATGATCCGCCCGGCGGCGCGCCACTCCTCGAGCACGGTGACGCCGTCCTTCTTCGGCAGGCCGATGTCGAGCACGACGGCGTCATAGGGTTCGGTCTCGCCGAGGAAATGCCCCTCTTCGCCATCGAAGGCGCGATCGACCGCATAGCCCGCCTGCTCCAGCGCAGAGACGAGCTGCCGGTTCAAATCCCTGTCGTCCTCCACGACCAGAAGCCGCACGCCGTAATCCCCTTCTCCCCGAGCGAATCGCTTTTCAACGTTCTTTATGGCCAGCATGGGGCTGGCCGGTCGCGGCGTCGAGATAAATCCGCACCACCCGCCCGTCGCGGCGCAGCAGGCTGATCTCATAGACGAGATCGTCATTGTCGCGGCATAGCCTGGCGTTGATGGGCTCGGCATGGGCGGCGAGGCTCGCAGCCTGCATGAGCGCGAAAGGATCGCCGAGCCGCCGGTCCGCGATGAGCTGCCGGGTCTCGGCGATCGGCAGGCACTGCAGGGCCGGCCGATCCGCGGCCCAGGCGAGCGCGGATGACGGAATGGCGACCAGCAGCGCCAATATTTTCGATACAGTCGGACGCATTCTCGCTTTTCCCCGCAAAATCTATGCGACGGGCCTGCTGAACGCCGAGTGAACGCGATATGCGAACGCCTGTGGACAGGCGGGCGGCGTCGAAGCCCCTCCGACGCCGCCCGAAAGGCCTCAGCCCAGCTTCTTCTCGGGCGCGACGACCGCGATCAGGCCGCCGAGCGCGGCCCCTGCCGCGAGCACGCCATCGCCGAGCGCGCCGGGCGCGATCGAATGCACGATCGCCGCCAGCACGCCGGTCCCGGCCCAGGTCGAGGGCTCCTCGGCCCGAGCGAGCAGCCAGCCATAAGCGGAAGAAAGCGAAAGACCCATGTGTTTCGTCCTTTCGTTTGGCCGGGAGACCGCCCGGCGCGGAATTTGACGCGCGGCGAGAACCCGCGCCGCGGTCACGGATAGAGCGCGAAGGGAAGCTGATAATGCGGACCGTCGCGCAACATGCGCCAATCGCCGCCCCATTCGATCGTCACATGCTCGGCCTGCGCGGCCGCCTTCATCGCGCGCGCGATCGGATAGATATGCGGCCACGACCATTGCGGGCGGCCGTCGACGAGCGGAACGAGATCGACCGCATGTCCCACCAGCCCATATTTCGGATCCAGCGTCGGCACATGGCGACAGCGGAACGGATTCTTCAGCGCCGACACTCCGCGCGCGATCAGCGCGCGTTCACGCGCGATCGAACGCACGCCTTCGAACACGACGAATGTCTGCTCGCAGCGCGCCGAGGCGGCGCGCACCACGCGCGCGAGATCGGGATGGACGCCTGAGAGCTTCGCCTCCGAGCTTTCCTCCAAAGCAAAACCTCCGCGCGGCGCGCGACGCGCCGCGACCTTCGTATCGATCATGACGAATGTCCTTTCAGTAGAGAAGCGCCGCGAACAAAATGCGGCGTCAGACGGGCCATCCCGTCTCTATTTCGATCGCCGCGAGCGCGGCGACGTCGGACGCCGCGCCGATCGCCGTGACGAGCTGCGCCTCGCGATCGAAGCAAGATTGCACATGAGCGCGCACGCCCTGCGCGACGGCGACGAGAGTCGCATGGTCGAGCAAGACGAAATTACCGTCCGCCAGCTTCCAATTCACCGCATAATCATTGTCCAGCACGCTGGCCACCACAGCCGCAGTCAGCTTCGCCTGCGTTTTCTCGTCGGTCGGCAGGTTCATGCCGCTCGCCATCGTCCCCACCGTTTCGGCGCGCCAACGACGTTCGGCGAGCGCCGCGAGCTTTTTTATCTTCGCCTCCGCGAGCGTCGGCGTCGCGAGGGGCGTCGGCACATTGCCGTCGGCGAGCCATTGGCGATAGGCGGCGCTGTCGACGCTGTCGGCGTCGATGGGCACGACAGCCCCATCGGCGATGCGCCGAACGACGCGCGCGAGCGGCGATCCAGAAACATCGGAGATGATCGAATAGCTCATGTCTCAAATCTCCGCGGAAGCGAATATGCCCAAATCACGGATCGAACCGAGGCTCCCCATGCTCGCTGTCGTCGTCGTTATATCGAGATACCCGCCGCTACCGTTCACCCCCGCCGCCGTGATCGCCAATGCGGTCTGAAACGACCAACCGAACTGCACGATTATCGTCGCGGACGTCGTGATCATCACTGTGGGCGCCGCTCTCATCGGAACGGCGAAGGCGCCTGCGACAGAGAGTTGCGTGCTGGAAACCTGCCATCCGCCGCACCAGCCGATGATCGGCTGGTAATAGCGCTGGCACACCGCCGACTCGACGCCCGGCGGCCGTCGCTCGAACCCCGTCGCATAGCCGCCCGGTTCGAATTGCGGTCGCAGAATTGTCCCCGCGGAAAATTCGACATTGGTCTGCGCGCCCGTCGTCAGCCCCGCGACGACGAGCGGCGCGCTTCGCGTGGCCGGCGCATAAGCGCCCAAACCCGCATAGCCCGTTCCCTGCCAGACACGCGCCTGCGCCGTTCCGTCATGCGCCAGCGCATAGGCTCCGCCTTCGATCAGAACGGCTTCGATCGGCAGGATCAACGAACCGGCAGTGACCGAAAGAGTCGTATCGATCTCGCTCACCGAAAATGTATAGCTCGCCCCCGCGGCCCCTGCCTTGACGCCGTCATGGCCATATTGTCCGGCCGCGAGCGTCACCGTCCCCGAGACGGCGCGCTGGTTGACCGCGAATGCGACGTTGCGCAGGCGATTGCGAAAGGCGGCGGGCGCGCCGTCGCCCGTTCCGCTCGGAAACGCCACCCGGCCGGTCGCTCGGTCGACGATGAGCGCCTCCCGCCATGTCGTTCCATCGGCGGAGACCTTCACATGGAAATCATCGTCGCCGATCAGCCCCGTCTCCGCGCGGCCGGACCAGTTGGATTGATAGAGCTGCGAGACCGTATGGCCCGCCGCCTCTTTCACGAGCTTGACGCGCAAGTCGCCGGCGCCGCCCTCCGCGATCGTCCGCGCCGCGAATAAAACAGCATTGGCTTTCACAGAGAGCGGATTGGCCGAGTCCGCTGTTGCGCCTAGGCCTAGCAGCGCCAGAGTCTGGAGCTCGCGCAGAGCGAGCCCCGCATCCACCCAAGCCGAACCGTCGTAGAGCAACGTCGTCTGCTCGGCCTCCACATAGGCGAGCCATCCCGCTTTCGGCGTGAGGAAAACCCAGCCGCCGGCGAGACGAACGGCGACGTTCTGCTCCTTCCCGGCGAAAGCCCCGGTCGCCGTGGCGATGACGAGATATCGATCCCCTTCGGCAGGCGCGGTCGGAGGGAAAGTCCGCTTCTCGATGACGGCGAGTTGCGTCATCGCGTCGAGGAGCGCCAGCGCCTCATTGTGAGTCACATGCTTTTGCGCCTGCGCCGCGTCAATGCGGGGCAGAGCGAGATGAATCGTTTCTGTCATGGAGGCTCACTCGATGAACAGCGTCGCGACGAGCGGAAAACCCCGACCGACACGCGCGCCGATTTGAAATATCGACAATGCGAAGCTCGTCTGCGGCGCTCCGAAATCGGCGAGCTCGTCGCTCGCCGCATAGACGACGGAATCGGTCGCAGAGCTCAGCACGCGCTCGCCGCCCCCCGGAAGCGCGACGACGATGTCAAAGGCTTCGCTCTCCTCGCCGAGCGGAATGTCGAAGGGCTCCCATGCGTCGGCGTCGATTCGTCCGCGCCGCGTGAACGAGATTTCCACGCCCTCCGTGGTTCGCCACGCCTGTGCATGAGTCGGCGAATAGGGAGCCAAGGATTTGCGCGTCGCCGCGACGTCGAGCTCGACAAAGGTCGGATCGCCATGATCGCGGTCCGCGGGTCCGATTCGATAGACCCGCGCCGAATCGATCTCTGCGACATCCACTGCGAGCGGGACGATCGCATCGTCGAGCAGAACCACCGTCGCCCCCGCCGCCACGCTCCGTGACGCGAGCGAATCTTCCCCCCCGATCCCGCGCAGCAATCGCGACAATCGATAAGTATCGGCCGCGACGAGCTCCGCGCGCGTGAAAGCGAATATCTCCCAAGCGCCGTCGGCGCCGCGGATCGCCATCGCCGAGCGCAGCGCGAAAGCGCTGCCGTCGTCCACCGAGGCGAGCGCGCCCGAGGCGAGCTTCACCGTGACGCTGGCGCCATGGTCGAAACATCCAAGCGGTCCGGGCGCGAGCGCATCCAGCGTCTCGCCGATCGTCGCGCGCTTCTCGATCAGCCCGATCGACTCGAAGGACGAGCCGATCTTGCGCCAGATCGCGAGCGCGCCCGGCCAGGGGTCGGCGAAAGCCGCTACATGCGACAGCGCCATCTCTCCATCTTTCGCGATCGCAAGATCGAGAACGAGGATACGCGGAGGCCCGATCACGCCCGGAGGCGCGAGAATCCGCCGCGCGACCGCATGCGCGCAAACATCGTAGACGCTCGGATCGACAGCGCGCGCCTCGATCGCTCGCGCCGCGCCATCGGTGATCTGCGTGACCTGCAAAAGACGGCCGGGAGCGCTCGCGAGCGACACCACATCGCCCGGCTCCAACATCACGAGTCCAGGCCGCACCGAAAATCGGGCTGTCTCGCGGCCAGCCCAAATATCCTGCAACCAAATGTCGGCCAATCGCTGCGCATTGGCCCGACCGATCATCACCGCGGTCTGCGCCTCGCTGCGTCGCGACGAATAGCCCTCGAGCCGCCGCGACAACACGCGGCCCGTGCGATAGTCGAACTCCGAATCACCGAAGGACAGCGCAATCTCATGCGGCAACTCGCTCTCCTGCGCGCGCCGCAGCTCGACGAGAGTGCCGTCCTGGTTCGGAACGAGATCGCCGTCTCCGATCTCGCGCACGATCTTCGCCGCATGAGAGACGAAGCGCAGCGCTCCGCCGGAGACGATGGGCTCGAAGCCGAACAACGAAGCGAGCGGCTCGATCGCCTCGCGCGGCGACATCGCCGCATCTAGAACATAGCCGTCGACAAAGCCGTGAATCGCCGGCCGCTCGACGCGCAAGTCCCCCGTCTCGATCGTCGATGCGAGCTCAGAAACGAGCCGATCGAGCGGCGCGCCTTCTAGCCTTCCATTCAACCAATGTCCCGTCTCCCAATTCGCCGCGTCGGCCCAAACATCCGAGCAGCCCGGAAAGGCGGGAAACGGCCGCGCATCCCAGCACCAGACATGGACGCGATCCGAGTCGACCATGCGCCCGCCATAAATCGGCGAGAGCGGATTGCGCGCGTCACCGCCGGGACTCGTCGGATCGAAATGCGCGATCATCGCTTCGAGAACGCGCGCCTGCATCAAATCATCCCGTCCGCCGCGCGAGAAATAAGGAAAGCCGCCTTCCGACGAATGCGCGTCTGGAAACACATTTGGCCCATTGGCGCCGCGATCGACGGCCGGACATCCCGTCTCGACGATCCAGATCGGTTTGCTCTGCGGCGTCCAGCCCGTCGCCGCGCTCAGCTCTGCGCCGCCGACACGCTCATGATGCGCGTTTGACCACCAGGCCACGAGATCCTTGACGCGGAACATCCATGGCTTGCCGAGCGCATCCGCGATCGGCGCGCGCGTTTGCGACTGCCGATCCGCCTCGCTCGCGTAAAACCAGTCATATCCCTCGCCAGAGGCGACGCGCGCGCCGAGATAATCGATCTCATAGACGCTCGCCGCGATTTGAGCGTCGAGATGATCGACCCCATCACGCCAATCCGAGAGCGGCCAATAAATGTCGATCCCGACGAAATCGATCGCCGTCGACGCCCAGAGCCGGTCGAGCGGAAAACGAACCTCGCCCTCCTCCAGAACCTGCCCGCCATATTCTGTCCAATCGGCGGCGTAACCGATCTTCACGCCGCTGCGAACAACGCTCTTCACATCGACGGCGAGCGCTTCCAGCGCGGCGACCGCAGGAAAGACTCCCACAGCCGAGCGAATGCGCGTCAGCGCGACCAGCTCCGAGCCGATCAGAAACGCGTCGACGCCACCCGCCTCCTCGCAAAGCTCGGCGTAATGCAAAATAAAGCTACGATATTGCGCGAAAAATGCCGCGACTTGCGTCGCCGCTTCGCTGGTTCCATCCACAGCGCCGGCGCGTCCCGGCGCCGGATCGCAAGTGATGCGACCACGCCAGGGAAACGCCGGCTGCCCGGCCGCGCCGGTGCGGGGGTCCGGCAAAATATTGTCCGGCGGCACATCCATCATCACGAAAGGATAGAACACGACCGAAAGCCCACGCGCTCTCAGATCCGCGATCGCCGCGCGCACAGAAGCATCGCTCGGCGTGCCGCCGAAGGCGGCTCGTCCATCGAGCTGAGAGACGAGCCGTGCGGAAGCGCGGTTCAGCCCCGCGACCGACCAATCCGCGGGCCAATAGGGACCATACACATAGTCGAATTCGCCGATCGTCTTGAAGGTCGCGTCGACACGCGGCGCAATGCTGCAATGACCCGCGCGCAAATCGTCGCCGAACCACGACACGACGAGCGCGACGCTCTCGAGGTTTGGACAGAGCGCCTGCAGCGCGTCGATCGACGCGGTCCAGTCGCTCGCCGCCGTCGACTGATGCCGATTTTCCGCACTGGTCGCGCCGGGCGAAAAAAAGTTCAATTGCAGCGACGGCTGATAGCCCGCCTCGGTGGCGCCGGGAATGACATCGATCGCGCGAATCATCTCGCCGAGGCCGGCGACCGGCCGGGTGACCTCGAAGGT